>DATJWJ010000049.1:0-53868 GCA_035501355.1 Bryobacteraceae bacterium
CCAGCGTGCCAAGGTCTTTGGCCTGGAGGACCGCATTCGATTCATTCAGGCCAACGCTGAAAAGCTGAGCGATTCGTTGCCAGTGGAGCCTTACGATCTGGTGTATTCGTTCGGAGTGATTCATCACACTCCGAGTCCGGAAAGCGTACTGGAGGAGATCCGCAAGTACCTCGGCCCCTCGAGCACCGTCAAGATCATGGTGTACAACCGCTGGTCGTGGAAAGTATTGTGGATCCTTTTGACCTTTGGCAAGGGACAGTTCTGGAAACTGGATCAGCTCATCGCGGAATACTCCGAGGCCGAGGAGGGCTGTCCGGTGACCTACAGCTATTCGCCCACCGGGGCGCGCCGTTTGCTTGAGAAGCACGGCTTGCGCGTCACCAACGTCGCCGTTGACCACATCTTTCCGTACAGCATTCCCGAGTACGTGCAGTATCAATACAAAGTGGTCTGGTATTTTCGCTGGATGCCCAACTTTCTTTTTCGCGCGCTGGAACGAGCCTTTGGTTGGCACCTGTGCCTGACGGCAAAGCCGAAGTAATGCGCGGCCTAGACGCCCCGTATCTCTCCCTGGTCGTGACGGCTCGCAACGACGATCACGGAGGCAACCTGCTGGATCGGATGCAGGCCTTCGTGAGCGGCTGGCTCAACCAGGCGCGGCGTTACAGCATTCCTTCCGAGCTGATCATCGTGGAGTGGAATCCACCCGCGGACCGGCCGCGCCTGGTGGAGGCGCTGGAGTGGCCGTCCGATCTGGGACCGTGTCAGGTGCGGTTGATCGAGGTGCCGGCGGAACTGCATGCCCGCTTCGCGCATGCTGACGCCCTTCCTTTGTACCAGATGATCGCCAAGAATGCGGGCATCCGGCGGGCGCGCGGTGAGTACGTGCTGGCTACCAACATCGACATTCTGTTTTCGAGCGAGCTGGCCTGCTTTTTCGCGGCGCGGCGGCTGCAGCATGGCCGCATGTATCGCATCGATCGGCACGATGCGATGAATGGCGTGCCTCGCGGCGCGTCCATCGAGGAGCAACTCGAGTACTGTAAGCGCCACTTGATTCGCGTCAACGTGCGCGAGGGCACTTACAACGTCTCGCCCGAGGGCAAGCCGGTTTTGAATAGCGACGACATCGCTTCGGCCGGATCCGGACTGCTGTTTGGGAAAGGCTGGCTGCCGGTGGAACGCTATACGGCGAACGAGCCGTTTCGGTGGGCGGGACAATACGCGGAGTTGCTGATCGAGAGGCCGCCCGATGGCGCATCCGGGCTGGTGGTGGAGCTGGAGCCGGGACCGGGAACGGGGAGCGCGCCGCTGGATTTGGAAGTGATCGCGGAGGGTTATCGCGTTCTGGCACATGTCAACGTGGGGCGTCGGAGCCGCTTGCGACTGCCGTTCGAAAAACCGTGGCCTGGGCGGCTGTGGTTTCGCGTGCACCAAGGCGGATTGCCGGCCGAACACGATCCGCGCATTTTGAATTTCCGGGCGTTTCGGATCGACTGGGAGACGCACAACGGCGGCGCGACGTTAGAATCGGTGGGCGGCAGGAACCTGATCGCGGCGGCTTGGTTCGCGCTGCAGCATTTGATCGACCGGTTGGCCAAGGGCGGGCGGCTGGTGCGACTTACTGTTCCGGTGTCGCCGCGCATGCAGCGCCGGCTCAAAATGTACATTGACTATCGCGGCTTGGTGGGGATGGCGCGGCATTCGTTTTCCTACTTGAAGCGGCGCATGTCGTTTCAAGCGGCCGCTGCGCCGGGCGAAGATATTTTTCCGGCCGGATCGGGATTGTCGCCGGGCGCCGGATGGCAGCCGCTGGAAGATTACCGCGGCGAAACGTTCCGGCGCGCCCGGGATGGCGCGGAGATTATCATTGGAGCTTCGGCCGCTGGGTCGAGTGAAGTTGCGCTGCAAGTGGAGCCGGTCGAAAAAACATCGGCTATCGAACTGGTTCTCGAGGATGCCGGCGGAGAAACCGTCGCAAGTCATCGGATCGGCGAGCTAAGTTTCGTGCGATTCGCCATCGATCGCTCGGCCGGGCGGACGCAGATTTTCCGTCTGGGCGTGCGCGATGCCTCGGAAGTTAAGGTGTTCTGGTGCGGTTTCGCGAACCGTGCCGCGCGTGAGACCGTGACGTTGTCACAACCCTGGGGCGCAGGCTGGCGCTGGGAGCCGGAGACGGATGCTATGGTAACGACGGGGCCGGCGGAGTTGGTGTTGCGCGTTCCTTCCGGTCCGGCCAGACCCGTGTTCATCGATCTGGAGGCGGATTCGCCTGCCGACTTCGAGATTCGGGACCAAAGCGGAAATCGTCTCGCGTCCGGGAGGGCGCGGGATCGTGCCGTGCATCGCCTGGATCTTGAACTGGAGCCGAACCGGACGCACGTGCTGGAATTGGCCGCCTCGGGGACGGTCCGCGCTTATGGCTGCGATTGGAATGAGACGCCGGCGGCGCACAGCAATTTTATCCACACCAATGCATGCGGCGATTTCACGCTGCTCGCGCGGGAGCACTGGTTCGACCTGCGGGGATATCCTGAATTCGATCAATTCTCCATGAACCTGGATTCCATCTTCTGCATCGCCGCGCATCACGGCGGAGCGCCCGAGCAGGTACTGGCCGACCCGATGCGGATTTATCATATCGAGCACGCCACCGGGTCCGGCTGGACTCCCGAGGGCCAGGCGAAATTGTTCGAGCGTATTCGCGCGCGCGGGCTTTCCTTCGTCGATAACGAGGAGGTGCTGGTGTGGGCCTCGCAGATGAAGCGGCTCAACTCGCCCATGATTTTCAATCACGAGAACTGGGGTTTGGCGGATTTTGAGCTCGAGGAAACGGTTGTCATGGGCGGCAGAGGCGAGGAGCGGGCTGATACGCAATGATCTCGGTGATCCTATACGGCCGGAACGACTCGCACGGCTACAATCTCCACAAACGCGCCGCCATGAGCATCAACTGCATAGCGGAGGTGCTGTCGGATCCCGATGACGAGATTCTGTTCGTCGATTGCAACACATCCAACGACCTACCGACGTTCATCGAGGCTGTCTACGACACGTTGACGCCGCGGGCCAAGGAGTTCCTGCGCGTGTTACGGATGAGGCCGAAGCTTTATTACCGGATGGTGGGACAGACACACTTGCCCGCCACGGAGCCGCACACGAGAAACGTCGCGCTGCGGCGATCCAATCCGCGCAATCGTTGGGTGTTGTCGACGAACACTGACATGATCTTCGTGCTTGAGGGCGGCTATACCAATCTGGCGGATATGGTTCGTGACCTGCCGGACGCGCAGTACGTGGCGCCGCGCATGGAGGTGCCGGAACCGTTGTGGGAATCATTCCCGCGAAGCAATCCCCGAGAGGCCATGCGCCTGTGCCAGGAATTGGGCCCCAAACTGCACCTGCACGAGGTGGCCCTTCGCGTACCCTACATGCGGTTCGATTCGCCGGGCGATTTTCAGCTCATGCCACGTCAGACGCTTTTCGACGTATGCGGTTTTGACGAACGGATGACGCATGGTTGGCATGCCGATTCGAACATGTGCAAGCGGCTGTACCTGTACTTCGGCCAGCGCACCAAGAGCCTGTCCCATTTGCTGAAGGGTTACCACTGCGATCACACACGTGTCGCTACAGGACTGCACCAGATGGACATCAAGCTGGAAAACAATCTGCAGCAGTTTGTTTGGGATTGCGAAGAGCCCATTGCTCATCATCAGGCCGAAAGCTGGGGAGCGCCGAACGATTTAGTCGAGGAAGTGGACTTCACCAACGGTCCGGCCGCGCGCTACATCTGCGCGCTGGATCGGACGCTGGGAGGCCCGCAACCGGAGTCTTATCCGGCCGACGCAAACGACGCGCGGAACTTTGTCTACTATCCTCAGGAACACGCGCTGCCCTATCTGGCCGGCAACTTCACCGTGTACCCACGCAATGCGCGCTTCTTGTACGCCGGGAACAATCCTCTGATGCTGGATCTGGTTTCGAGATGCGTTCAAGAAATGGGATTCACTGAGCCGCTGGATTATGTGGCGGATCTTCTCTCGGAGCGACGCGGGCCGGTTGACGCACGGGCGATCCAGGCTGCACAACTCGCCAACGGAGCGTCGTTCCCCGAGCACATCCTTGAAAACTACAATCCGGTCATCTTCGATTTTGGCTTGGATCGAACCGGGCTGGATTTGGGGCTGGTGCGGAGAGTAACAGATTGGCCGCGGGAACTTCGCTACAGCATCGGGGCAGTGGCGCGCCTGATGGAAGCTTGCGCCGAGCAGGGCGACGCATTGTGGCGGGAGCGGGGCGAGGTTCCGGACTTCCTGGTGTTAAACGCCAACCACTACGTCTTCCAGCGCTTTGTGGGACAGCTTCTTCTCTCTACCGAAACGCCTTACCCGCTGCACGTCAGAAAAGGCCGGCCGCGAGTCGGTGAGGAACGCCGTTACCGGGGCGTGGTTTGGAAGTACACCGAGGATCTGCTTTGTTCGTACTTCGCCTATGATCAGTTGGATCATTCGGTCCCGGGCTTGGCGCCTGGGGATGCGATCGACTTTACGAGCGAGGGCCATTCGGCGCGCTACAAAGACGGGCACTGGGGCGCGATGGACTACAGCGGCACCTGGACCGATGGGCACACGGCTGCGATTCTGTTTGCTCCACCTGAGTCGCTTAACGATGATCTGGTGGCCTATGTTCGGATCAACGAGGCTTTCCCCGGCCTCGATGAAGAGCCGATACGCTTGCGCGTTTTCTTCGAGGGCGAGTCACTCATTCGCTGGACGGTTTACACGCGGTTCGAGGTGATCGTTTGCAAGGCGCAGTTGCCTCGCCGGCTGATGGAGGGGAAGAAGGTTTGCCGGCTCGAATTGCAGATTGAGAATCCGCAGTCTCCGCAGGCGATGGCCGAGGCGCGGGGCGAGCGGATCGTAAACGAGGACCCGCGCGAATTGGGCGTGAAGGTTCAGACCGTTACGTTTCTGGGCACTGAGAAGCTGAAGTACTCGGTCGGCGAAGGTCTGGATTTCACGGAGGCCGGCCAGGGCGCGGATCATACGAATGAATGCTGGAGCCAGCCCGATAATTACGGGCAGTGGACGCTGGGGCCGGAAGCCAACCTGGTCTTTTTATTAAGTGCCCCTTTCAATGAACCAGTTCGCGCAATTTTTGAGATCACCGATGTTGCCGTTAATGCGGACCATCCGCTGCAGCACGCCGAAGTGCTTATCAACGGGCGCGCGGTTGCGGATTGGACGTTGGGGCCGGCGCGGTCGCGCGACGAACGAACCATTCTTTTGCCGGAGGGGCTGCCGGCTGGTCCGGTTCTGCTCTCGTTCCGAATTCCATCGCCGCGGTCGCCGGTGCAATTGAAGTGGTCGACATGGGACAAGCGGCCGCTGGGGTTCCGGCTCACGAGTTTCCGCATGGAGCCGGCCGGACGGCTGAAATATCGGCTGGGCGATGTGATCGATCTCACCGCCAGTGGCAACGCGTCGACGTTGGTTGGCGACGCGCTGGGGATTGAATGGGCGCAGCCGGATCAGTTCGGCTCCTGGACCATCGGAGACGCGGCGTCGCTGAATATTGTTTTCGAGCAGCCGCCGTCCGGTGGCGTGGCGGCATCCTTCATCATTTCGGATTGCATGGTGTCCAAGAGCGCGGCCCAACTCGCGGTTCGCGTTAGAGCCAACGGGCAGGCGGTTGGAGAATGGACGTTAGGTCCTGCGCGAGCGGTGCACCGGCGTTCTCTGGAGTTGCCCGCGGAAGCAGTGGCGGGCCGGGCGGAGTTGAAGCTCACATTCGAAATCGCTACCCCACGGTCGCCGGAATCGTTGGGATGGGGCGGCGACTCCCGGCCGCTGGGCCTGCGGCTGGCGCGAGTGTCGATCGGCGGCGGCGAAGTCCCCATGCCGGCGTTCGGGAAACGGCTCTACATTGTGCGGCGGCTGTTCGCGCGCCTGCTGGGGCTGCCGGATTTCGCACGGCATCATTTGCATCGGGTGGTGAAGTGGTGGTACGAGCGATGAGCACGCCGCTCAGCGGACTGCGCGTCGTTACGACCATCCCGCCGCACCCTTGGTTTGGCGGAATCGACTACAACTTCGCCATCGAGATGACCGAAGAGCTGCGCATTCTGGGCGCGCAGGTATTCGAGCTGCACATCGGCAGCTTTATTACTAACAACGACATTTACATTCGCGACTCTATTCAAGCCTTGCGGGCGTTTCGGCCCGATGCGGCCATCGCGCTGCCCAATGCTCTGTACGCGCTGCTGTGCCGCGACGCCCAGCAACACAATATCTTCAAGGATATTCTGAAGATTCCCACCATCATGCTGTGGGACCACGGCCTGCTGCAGCTACCGCAGCAGATTTTGGGGCCGCTGCCGAACAGTCCCGCGGAGGCTTCCAGCGGCTGCATCCGGCGGCTGAAGCAAGCCTTGAATCATCCACTGTACGTGCATTATTCGCCGGATCGCGGACACATTGAGGCTCTGCACAAAATGGGAGTGGTCGATCGCAGCAAGGTTCGCTTTTTCCTGCAGCCGGCTTATCCAAATTATGTTCGCTACGGTTATCGAACGCCGCCCGCCAGTGCCTATCGCACGCGCGTGGCGTTTGCCGGCAACGTGTACGTCAAGGGCGCGCAGGCGCTTCCGTTCCGCAACGAACCGGAGCTGGCGGAGGTTGAGGCTCGCGTGCTCGCGGCCAAGAAGAGCCGGCTCACCGATTGCCTTTGGGACTTGATTACGGCCGAAATCGGCAAGCTCGACCGGCCCACGCGCAAACGCCTGCGACTGGAGCCGAACTACAGCTTCTTCTGGCAGTTCATGCACGAAGAAATAGAGACCGTGGGTAACACGGAAGCGCGGTTGGGAGTGCTGACGGCGCTCAAGCGCGAGTTCGATTTCTTCGGCAATTTCGTCGAGCCGGACAGCGTGTCCACTTTACGCGAGCGCTACCGCATGAAATTCCGCAAGTGCCTGGACTACTTCACCGAGCTTCCGCTGCTGTTCATGAATAGCGACGTGATCGTGGACGTGGTCAACTTGGGCTACAACACCGGGGTTTCGCCCAAGATCATGGGCTGCTTCGCCTGCGGGGGCCTGATCCTGTTCGACTACAAAAGCGACTTTCACGAGGGCATGGGGGATCTGGGCAACCAGGTGATGTACCGGAGCCTGGACCAGCTCAACGCGATGGTGGAAGAGTATCTGTCGAATCCGAGGAAGCGGCGCGAGGTCTCGCGCTACCTGCAACATCGGGTGGCGACGGAATTCAACTTCGCCGCGCTCAGCAAGAGGGTCCTGGTGGACGAGCCGGCTTGGCGGCAGAGCGTCTGAGCTTCGAGCGCCTCTCGATTGATTGACATGCTTTCGTTTCTTGTTTGTAACAGTATCATGCTAAAATGTTTTCGGTGTTCACGGACTTCGACAGTGCAGGAGTCGACCGGTTCAAGCAAGTCACGGAAGAGAAACTGCGCGATGTCCGCTGCCCGGATCACCACCAAGCGCCGCGCCTCCGATTTCACGGGAGCTCGCTGCGCGACATCACCGTATCGCTGAGCGGCTGCTGCGCAAAAGTGATGGAAATCGCCAACGCGCGCATCGGACGCTCTTCGGCAGAGGCGGTTGAGCCAGCCCGCGCGAATTCCTAGCCGTTTCGAGCTAGCCTCACCGCCCAGCGTTTTGGCCGGTGTCGCATTTGGCATCCGAAATGCTCGATAGCACGGCAGCGAGGTTCCGTTGGGGAACTGAAGGTGATTCGGCGCTGCTATCGCCCGCCTGCATTCAAGAACTGTTCTTTTTCTGAACGCGCCTCAGCTTCGCATTTTCCGCGATGCACATGGCGCAGCTCCCGCAACACATCGGAACGAAGCGTGTCGAACCACGGCTGCAAGGAGGCGGCGATGTGTCATGGAATGAGCGTGCGGCAGATTTTCGTCGGGCTGTTCTGCCTGCTGGCGCCTCTGTTCGCCAGCTCAGATGGGCCGAGTTGGGATGTCAACTATAAACAAGGATTGGCGGCCTTCGACGCCGGCCGCTACAGCGAGGCCGCGCAGGCTCTGACGGCAGCAGTGGATCAGGCGCGGGTGTTTTCGCCCGTGGATACACGCTTGGTCAAAAGCACTTACACGCTGGCGCTCACGTATTACGTCCAGGGTCAGCCCGCGCTGGCCGAACCGCTGTACCTGGAGGCGAAAAACGCCGTGGAAGGGATGGGCGAGAGCGGACGTCCGATGCTCGGCTATGTGCTCGAAGCCCTGGGCGAGTTGCGCATGCAGCAGGCCCGTTGGCAGGAATCCGAACAGCTGCTCGAGCGGGCCGTAGCGGTGTGCATCGAGACGCACGGTGAAACCCATTCTTGCACGCTTACCGCCCAGCGCCGGCTCGGTGAGTTGTTGTCGATGCAGGGACGCAACAGCGAAGCCGAGGGAATATTTCAGAAGTTGATCGGCACTCTGCGCCAAGCGCCGTCCTCACCGGAATTGCTGGTTGGAGCGCTGACCAATCTGGGGGGTGTATATAACGCGCAGGGGCGTTTCGCACTCGCGGAGCCGTTGCTGCGGGAGTCATTGGCTGTGGCTTCCCAGAGCGCCATCACCGGGCCCGCCTTGGCCGATAGTCTGGTCGATCTGGGCCAGCTTTACCGGCTGGAGGGCGATAGCGCGCGGGCCGAACCGCTGCTCCAGAAAGCCCTGGTCATCTACGAAAAGGTAAATGATCCGCATCAAGCGGGCGCGCTCAATGAGCTGGGCCTGATGGCCATGGACGAAAAGAAGTTCGCCATAGCCAGGGATTACTTGAGCCGCAGCTTGAGTGTCTATCAGAAGATCGTCGGGAGCACACACTTGTTCGCGGCGCGCGTGAAGGCCGGCCTGGCTGAAGCTTTCCTGGGAGAGCGAGATATCCAGAAGGCGCGAACCCTGGTCGCCGAAGCGCTGACGACGGAGCGCCAGGCGCTGGGCAGCCAACATTGCGAGTATGCCCGGCTTCTGACCCTAGCCGGCAAAGTCGAGGAAGCCGGCCGTCAAGGCAAGCAAGCTGACAAGTATTATCGCCAAGCACTGGATATCTACCGACAAAATTTTAGGGATGGCCACCCGGAGCGAAGCCAGGCTGAGCGAAATTACGCACGGTTCGTCAAATCGCTTCGGAACTAGCGGCGCGGGCCCTCGCGGTAATTCACGTCGCCTGAGCCAAGATTCGATCGACACCTTCTTGAAATATCTCGGGACGCGTAAGCAGGCTGACAATCAGAAAAGCCTCTCGCTCAAAATCGAAGAAGAAGCCGGGCTGGACGAGGACATTGCTTTCGTTCAGGAGTCCGAGCACCCACTGCTCTTCAGACCGAATTTTGGGCGCTTCCAAAATGGCGGACCAGCCGCCTTCAGTCTCGAGAAGTCTCCAGGGCGACGCCGGTCCAATGCGGCTTGCTAAGAACGCTCGATTTGATCGAATGCGCTCCAGGATTTGCCGCTGGATGGCGTCGCGCGAGGCGAACAGAGGTTGAGCGGCCCACTGTACGGCCGTTCCGACCGAAAGGTAGGTGTCCTCGATCAACTCCAAGCGCTGAATGGCTTGCTGAGCTTGGGGTCCGCTGATGACGATCCAGCCAAGCTTCAATTGCGGCAAGCCCAGGACTTTCGAGAAACCGCTCAGCGCAAAACTCAAAACGTCGTTGAGGCCCGCAATTGAGCTAACACGCTGCTGGTCGGGGCCGAAAGCATAATCGGAGAAGACCTCGTCGGAGATCAGCGCGATCTGATGGCTCTGGCAAAGGGCGATGAGCTCGACCAATTCGCGCTTCTTTAGAAATGAGCCGGTCGGATTGTTGGGATTCACCAGAACGATGGCTCGCGTTCTGGCTGTGATGCTTTGCCGGAGGGCGTCGAAATCGATGGTCCAGCGGCCATCGTAAACCAGCGCGTATTGGACCGGGCACGCCGATTCCAGCGCCGCCAGAAACTCAAACAGCGGGTAGGACGGCCGCGGCACCAGAACGTGGTCGCCCGGATCGGCCAACAGCTTGAACAAAAGCGCGTAGGATTCGCTGCTGCTGGCGGTCAACAGGATTTGGTCCGGCGAGACACTACTGCCCTGGGAGGCGCGGTGATAATATTCGGCCACGGCAGCACGGGCCGCTGGCAATCCGGCCGGATGCGGCTCATAGCGCAACAGGCGGGGATCGGCCAGCGAGGCGAGCAACACATCTACCGGATAGGAGAATCCGGCGGCCGTCGGATTGGACTCGGTCAAATCCAGCACGGCGTCGCCGCGCGAACGCTTTTCAGCGAGCAACTTGGTGAGAGGATTTTCCGGGGCGCTCCAATCGAGGCGCGAGGAGAACATACCGCGAGTCTACTCTACTCGCTGGACGCTCCCCGTGGTTGTTGGTCTAGCGGGCTAGCTTTAGTTTGATGGAACGTTACCGTGCGTCTTGCCAGAGGCGGTGCGATTGGTCGAGCTGCGATGCCTGCCCGTGCTGTGTCGCTTTGAGTTGGAGTGGGTTTTGCCGCCTGAGCTGTTCTTCGAGCTTGCGAAGGCGGTGCCGCCTGTCAATAGGGACAATGCCAGGAGAGCGTAGAGAATAGTTTTCATGCCCTATTAGTGGGCTGGGCTGACGGAAAATCGCAATCGAATTCTGGATTAGCAGGCGGTCAGCCGCGCTCCTCGATGTGCTTAAGCCGCGCGTCCAGTACTTCCTCGACACGATGGAGTTCGGCGCGCCAGAGGTCGCGTATCTCGTCGAAGCGGCGATCGACTTCGCCGAACCTGCGGTCAATGTCGCCGAATCTCCGATCCACGTCGTTGAAGCGGGAGTCCATGTGAGCGCGCAATTCGCCGATGCGCGCGTTGGTGTCGTTCAATCTGGAATTGTTAACCAGGATGCCCACCAAAACGGCGAGCATAGTCGGCACGGCGGCCAAAGCAATCGTTAGAAGCTGGGTGTCGCTCATACCCACTCCCCTAGTATCGCTATAATCTGTGACACACAGCAGGAGGCCCGTCATGCCCTCGAACCCACCATGCCCTCGGGCAGTGCCCTCGATTATTTGTGCAGCAGTGCTCGCCATCTGCGCTGCCTTTGTGGCCTACGCCCAGCAGCCCGCCCCGCAAGGCGTCCCGGAGAACTCGGTGACGCGCGTGTCCGACCACGTCTACGCGATTATCGGCTTTCCCAACATCGGGATCATCGCTGGCGACCGCGCCACGCTAGTGGTGGACACCGGCATGGGCCCGCCCAACGGCGCGATTGTCGTACGCGAGGCCGAGAAGCTCGCCAAGAGCCCCAACCTGTACCTGACCACGACGCATTTCCATCCCGAACACGCCGCGGGCGCGCAGGCCTTCCCGCCACGCACGGTGCTCATCCGGCCAGCCGTCCAGCAAGAAGAAATGGACAAGCATGGCGCTGAGTTTATCGAGATGTTCCGGTCCAGATCCGCGTTGTTCCGCGAGCAGCTCAAGGACGTGAAGCCGCGGCCACCCGACATCCTGTTCGATCGCGAGATCAAGCTCGATTTGGGCGGCGTGACCGCTCGCTTGATGTGGCTCGGACCGGCCCATACGCAGGGCGACGAGCTGATTTTCGTCGAACCGGATCGCACGCTGCTTCCGGGCGACATCGTCGAGAACAAGCTGGTGCCGAACATGCCCAATGCCGATGCGAGTCCCAAGGGTTGGCTCGCGGTTCTGGATAAGATCGCGCCGCTTGAGCCGCTGCACGTCGTTCCCGATCACGGCGCTCTGGGCGACGGGTCGCTGATCGCGCAGGAGCGCGGCTTCCTGCAGGATTTGCAGACCCGCGCGCTGGATCTCAAGCGGCAGGGAGTCTCGGTGGACGACGCGGGGAAGCGGCTGGAAGCCGACTTCAAAGCCAAGTACCCGGGTTGGGGCAGCATAAATGCCGTTCCGAATGCGGTCCGGCGGGTCTATGCCGAGTCCCAGTAGTCCGGGGATGGGCTGTGCTTGGTAAACTGAATTTGATGCCATCCGCTCCTGCCAAGTCCGAAGCGCCGCCTCAGCCCACGCGTTCCTGGTATCCGGTGGTCGGGCTAGGCTGGCTGATTCCTGGAGGCGGCTATTTCCTGTTGAAGCGTCCCGGCCGAGGCGCCCTGGTGCTGGCTTCGGTACTGTGCATGTTTCTGCTGGGCCTGATGATGCGCGGCGCCATGTTCCAGCCTCAAACCGGCGACATCCTCACCACGGTGATCTACGTGGGGGGATTCATCGGCGATCTAGCTTCCGGCCTGCTGTACCTGCTGACCATCTGGCTTGGATACAACCAGCCCGACATGGCCGGGCACGTTCATGACTACGGCACCAAGTTCCTGGTAGCGGCCGGTTTGCTCAATATTTTGGGCATGGTGGACGCTTACGAGATCGCGATTGGGAAAAAAGACTAATGCCGAAAATGAATTTGACTCACTTTGAAGCGGCAGTGTTGTTTGCGCTGTTTTCTTCAGTAGTGCTCGGCGTGATTACCAAGCGCACCGATACGGAACGTCTGCGCTACGGCCTGCGCTGCTTTGCATATTTCGTAGTAGCGTTGATCGGGCTGGGCTGGCTGATGCACTTCGGCCACGGCTAAGAGCCGGCGTTCAATCGACGCGCGCGCCTTGCGCTCAGGGCTTGCAGTCCCCTTTGCAAACTGTTTGAGAAATCTGCCGCGCTGGGCCTAGTGTGTTCGGATCGGACACGGTAGGGCGCCGCACGCTGAGCGTCTGGGTGACGGTGCCGCCGGGACCTTTCTGGCTGTCTACCAGCTGCTGCTCCTGCAATTTCAGCGCGGAGCCTGGCGCGTCGACTGTGCCGGGAACGCTGGTTGCGTAGATATCCACCACCGAACCTTTGGAACCATCCGGCGCGGTGACGGTCTTGGTCACAGTCTGGCTGTGCACCTGTAGCGCGCCTCCAGGATTGGCTTCATATTCGATGGCGTTGTCGGTGCTCTGGCCGTTTTTGTCGGTGTGGTCGGTAACGGTTCGCACGGCGGCATAAAATCCGCCGTTGTCGCTGGGGCGGTACGTGGTGGTCTCGTCGCGGTAGCCACCCGGCTGGGCGACTTTTACCTGTTCCTGCTTCTCGACCGTGTCGAGCGAGCCGTTGATGGAGGGTCGCTGAACGACGGTCTCGGATCGTTCCTCGCCCCCGCTCTTGTGGGTTTCGGTTACAGATTTTTGGGCCAGCTGCGTGTTGCCGTTAAAGTCGGTTCGATAGGTGCTGGACGTGGTGGTGGAAGATCCATCCGAGCGTTTCGTTTCCTCGATGGTTTCCCGCGTCGGGGGGGCGGGGTTTCCCTGGGAGTCATAACGCCGGACGATCCGTTCCACCACGCGTCCGGAGGCATCGTCGCGCAGCACCCGCTCCTCCACGCGCTCGAGCGGAACCATGCGGCCGTTGATGGACTGCATCGTTTCGGTGGTCACCGCGCCGGTAGCGGTTTTAGTAGTAATTACGTCGGGGCCTTTCTGAACACGGTGGCCGTTGATGTCGACATCGGTGGTGGTGGAAACGCTGGTGCCTTGGGCGCAGAGCACGGCCGCCGACACAAACACGCTCGCGAGAAAGTTCCTCACAATTCCAGCCTAACGCTCCCGGCCTGAGGCGACAATGCGGCGAACGCCTTAGAGCCACCCCCGCGTTCGCGGGGCATCTCACCTACGCAGGGAATACGCGTTGGAGCCAGGGGCGGATAATCGCGCCGGCTTTGGACGGAAAGCGATGCGTGCCGGCAAGCATGTGGAACTCGACATCGCTGGCGCGCTCGCGCAGGCGCTCGGCGAAACCGGAGGCCGTCGCCACCGGATAGAACTCATCCTGGTCGCGTGAGATGTGGAGCAGGGCCGCAGTCACTGGCTTGTACTTGGGCTCCTGCCAGTCGCGCGGGACGCCGCCGCAAATGCCGATCACTCCGCGAATCTCGCCCGGATGAGTGGCGGCGAAGCGGTAATTCAAGCCCACGGGTTGCGAGAATCCAGCCAGGGCGCAACGATCCGCGGAGACGCCGAAGCGCGTTCGGAGCGCCGCCAGGACCTCTAAGACCATGTCGTGATGCAGCCGCACGGTGGAGTCCCAATGCTTGCTGATGCCCCAGTTGTAGCCTGAAACCGGGCGGCCAACCTGAGAGGGCTCGGAAACGTAATGCTGGTGGGGAGCCTGGATGGAAGCCACCACGGGCTGGTGCCCAACCGCAGCGCGGGTCAGACGGAGCATGTCCTCGGGATTGGAGCTATAACCATGCAGCGCCACGATCAAAACCGGGTTTACCGCAAGATCTTTTGGAACATCAAGAAGATAGCGGCAGTCCAGGCGAGCCGCGAAGAGGTGTTGCTCCAATCCATTCAGATCCATCGGAATACTCATAATAATCCGGCGAACAGCCGATAACCACTCTGAGGTCAAGCATCGACCCAGTGGACGAACAAGCTCAAACATTCGAGGAAGCAGCCACCGGTAAGCGCGCGCGGTTGCTCGCGACCGCACTCGAAGCCTCGGCGGCGCTGGTGGTGTTGAGCGATGCCGAGGGCCGGATTGTTCACAGTAACCGGGGCTGCGAGCAGATCACGGGATATTCGAGCCAGGAGTTAAAGGGACGCGTCCTATGGGAAGTGTTCGTGCCGCCGGAGTCGCAAGCGGTGGCGCGCTCGCATTTTGGCTCGGTCCTATACTCGGAAGCGCCGTCCACATGGGAGAACGACTGGATCGCCAAGTCCGGCGAGCTGCGCCGCATTGTTCTTTCTCATGCCATCGCGCCGGGCGAAGATGGCGCTGGACGGTTCGTGATCAGCACCGGAATTGACATAACCGCCCACCAGCATGCGGAGCCTGAGGCGGGTCAAAACGAAACGCGCTTCCGGCTCATTTGGAACGCAGCGCTCGAACCCATGTGTGTGAACGACCTAGAAGGGACCATCGTAGCGGCCAATGATGCGTTTGCCCGGCTGGTTCGAAAGCCCGCGTTAGAACTGGCTGGTACCAGGATCGCAGGCTTGTTCGGCCGGGACCAGGAACGGAAGCTCAAGGCCTTTTACGCGGGCGTGGAAGAGCACGCCGGCTGCTCGATTGTGCTTTCGCTTCCTTCTGGAGAGGGCCGGGGGAGTTGCTACGAAATCGTCGCTTCGCGGCTGGAGGCTGGCGGCCAGACGGCGCAATTCTTGAGCGCGTTTCGTGACGTCAGCCAGAGGGAAGCGCAGGCCGAAGAGCTGGCACGCGCCCGCGAGATGGCAGCCGATACAAGCCGTGACCTGATGGCGGCCAACCGCTACCTGGAGGAGACCGGCACGCTGGCGCAAGAACTGGCGGAAGAAGCCGCCGCACTCAGGCAAGCCAAGAGCGCGTTTCTCTCCAACATGACCCACGAGATCCGCACTCCGTTGAACGGAATCCTGGGGATGCTGGAGTTGGCCGGCTCCGACGCGTTACCGGCTGAGCAGCGCGAGTGTATGGAACTGGCCAAGCAATCGGCCCAAACCTTGTTGAACCTGGCGAGCGATGTGCTGGATTATGCCCGCTATGAGGCTGGCAAATTGACGCTGGCCTCGGAGCACTTCTCCCTCGACACGTTACTGCAACAGACGCTCGGCCCGATGGCTGAGCGGGCAGCGGCCAAGCATCTTCCGCTGGAATGGTCGCTCGAAGCAGCCACGCCTGCGCTCCTGATCGGCGATCCGCAGCGCCTAACCGAGGTGCTCACAAAGCTGGTGTCGAATGCCATTAAGTTCACCGCGCAGGGCAAGATTGGGGTGCAGGTGCGTGCTGTACCGACGCGGCAATCCAGCGTCGAGCTTTACTTCACGGTCGCCGATACAGGCATTGGCATTCCGGTGGAAAAGCAGAGTGCCATCTTTCAACCATTCACGCAAGCCGACGGGACCTTGACGCGCCCGTATGGAGGCGCTGGGCTGGGGCTATCGATCGCTTCGATCCTGGTGGAGCGGATGGGCGGGCGGATGTGGCTCGAAAGCGCACCCGGGCGCGGCAGCAAGTTCCATTTCACGGTGGTGCTGGAACGGCCCGGCCTGCTGAAAGGGCCCCAGCGTCGGGTCCCGTCCAAGATCAAACAACGGATTCTGATCGCCGAAGACAACATCGTGAACCAGCGTCTGGCGGCCCGCTTATTGGAGCGCGAAGGACATCAGGTGGAGATCGCGGCATCCGGAAAGCAGGCCTTGGATTTGCTGGAAGGAAAACAGTTCGACCTGGTTCTGATGGACATCCAAATGCCGGAAATGGATGGTCTTCAGGCCACCGCGCAAATCCGCCGCAAGGAACGCGGCTCGGGTCAACGCATTCCCATCATTGCAATTACCGCGCAGGCGTCGGAATCGGACCGCCAGCGCTGTTTCGAAGCCGGCATGGACGCTTATATGACCAAGCCGGTGCGAGTGCCGGAGCTTATGAGCATGATCGAGTCCCTTATCCCTGGAGGTTCCTATATGAATGCCGATGCCAACGGCCATGGATCGATAGAAGACCAGTTGAAGCAGCTCGATGAATCCCTTGCGCTGAGCCGTGTAGGAGGGGATCGCGGCTTGTTGCGCGAAGTGACGGAGCTGTTTCTCAACGACTACCCGGACATGCTCGAAAAACTTCGGACGGCCATTTCGGCCCGCGACGCGAGCGCCCTGGAGCACTACGCTCATAGTCTGAAAGGATCGGTCTCTACGTTTGGCGCCAAGGGCGCCTTTGACGCCGCGCTGGCGCTGGAGAAAAAGGGCCGCAGCGGTGAACTGTCCGACGTTGAGGAAGGGCTGCGCCAGCTAGAGTACGCGCTGGGCACCCTGAAGCCGGAACTGGAAACGCTACAAACCCGCTAGACCGGCGGCCGGTAGGTTTCGAAATCGCGGCCGGGCATGATATTTCGGGCCGCTCCCGCGATGCTGCGTCATCGCATCGAAATATTTCTCGCCGGAGTGTTTGAACGGCTCTGCTATAGTGAAAGTCTGCTTTGCTTCTAAAGCCTGCTTCCTATGTCAAGCACTTCTGTAACGGAAATCGTCTGCGCGCACAGCCCCGACTCGGACGACGCTTACATGTTCTATGGTCTGGCGACCAAGAAGGTCCGGACCGCGATGGTCAGCTTTCGCCACGTGCTGGAGGACATTGAAACCCTCAACCGCAAGGCCACTGAAGGCGCCTACGACCTGACGGCGATCTCTTATCACGCCTACGCCTACGTGTCCGACAAGTATGTGCTGATGGCTAGTGGGTCGAGCGTTGGAGACGGCTACGGTCCCATCCTGGTGAGCACGCGTCCCATGGCGCCGGAGGAGATCAAGGGCAAGAGAATCGCCATCCCCGGCCGGATGACCAGCGCTTATCTGGCGCTGCGGCTGTTCGAGCCGGACTTCGAGGAAGTGCCGATTCCTTTCGACAAGATCCTGGATGCGGTGGCCGAGCACGCCGTGGACGCGGGATTGATCATCCACGAGGGCCAGCTCACCTACGGCAAGAGCGGTTTCCAAAGCGTCGTGGATTTGGGACGATGGTGGAAGACGACCTATGACCTGCCGCTGCCGCTGGGAGCCAATGCGCTGCTGCGGTCGCTGCCCGAGGAAGTGAAAAGCGAATGCTGCCGTCTGATGCGCGAGAGTATCCAGTACGCGCTCGATCACGGCGAGGAGTCTTTAAATTACGCCATGCAGTTCGCTAGAGACCTGGAGCCGCGCCTGGCCGAAAAGTTCGTGGGAATGTATGTGAATCACTTCACGCTGGATGGCGGGGACATCGTGCCGCAGGCGGCGCAGAAGCTGCTGGACATGGGTTACGAAGCCGGGCTGATTTCGAAAAAGGTCAGCGTCGAATTTGTTCGTTGAGGTACGCGCTATGTCTCCCCTGACACGGAGCATGCTATTTGTTGTGCTGGGCCTGGTGCTGGTGAGGCTCCCGCTGGCGGCTCAGGATGACGCCAAGCAGCGGGCCAAGGCGGTTCGCGAATACGGCAAGAACGCATCCTCGGACGCCATTCCGAAGCTGGAGACCTACCTGGCGGATCCGGACGTGGATGTGCGGCGGGAAGCGGTGAAGGCGATCGTCGATATCGGCACGCAGCGCAGCCTGGACCCGCTGGTCAAATTCTGTTCGGACAACGACCCGGAAATCCAAATTCGCGCCGTGGATGGGCTGGTGAATTTCTACCTGCCGGGATACATCAAGACCGGCATGACGGCGTCGCTGCGGCGGGTGGGCACCAGCATCAAGAGCAAATTCACCGACACGAACGACCAGGTGGTGGACGCTTACGTCGAGGTGCGCCCGGAAGTGCAGCAGGCGGTCGGACGGGTGGCGCGGGGCGGAGCGAGCGTGGATGCGCGGGCAAATGCGGCGCGGGCGGCCGGAATCCTGCGGGCTAAGGGAGCTGTGCCGGACTTGGAGGAAGCGCTGCGCTCCAAGGAGTCCGAGGTGATCTATGAATCGCTGGTGGCGCTACAGAAGATTCGGGATCGCAGCGCCGGGCCCAGCGTGGCTGTTCGGTTGAACGATTTGGACGAGAAGGTCCAGATTGCCGCCATAGAAACCACCGGGCTGCTGGACAACCGCGGCGCCATCAACGATCTGCGCGGGATTCTGGACCGCAGCCGCAACATGAAAGTGAAGCGGGCCGCGCTCACCGCCTTGTCGCAAATGCCGGATCCGCAGTTGCACGGCGTGTATACGGCTTACCTGGAGAACAAGGACGAAGGGCTGCGCGAGGCGGCGGCCGAGGGTCTGGCGCGCGTTAACGATCCGGCCGATAACGCCAATCTGGAACGGCTGTTCTCGGCCGAGACCAAGACTGGGCCGCGCTTGTCGCTGGCCTTTGCCCTGGTGGCGATCGGCAAGCGCAGCATGGGCGAATTCGATCCGCTGCGTTATTTGGTGAACAACCTCAATTCGGCTGCGTTTCATGGAACCGCGCAGCCGTATTTGATCGAGCTGGCGCGCGATGCTCAGGTTCGCAGCGCCCTTTATCCGGCCCTGACAGATCCGATGGCTACCAAAGATGAAAAGATCGGGCTGGCGCGGGTGTTGGCGGCCAGCGGCGGCAACGATTCCATCGCGCCGCTCGAGAAGCTGTCGGCCGATCCCGACACCGAAGTAGCCGAGCAGGCTCGCCTGGCACTAAAGAACCTGCACGCACGGCTGCCGTAAGCGACTCCAGTATACTAACCGTAATGCGAATGCGATTGGCGGCCGGATTGGTGTTGTTTGCGCCTCTCTTATTGGGACAGTTGGATACGAATTCGGTGACGGTTACGGCATCGAGCAGTGCGACGCTCCAGCCGGACCAGGCGGTGTTTTCGATCGTGGTGACCTCAGGTCTGAACGCGAGCCTGGACGACGTGGTTGCCGCGCTCCAAGGATCGGGGATCACGAGCGCGAACTTCACTGGAATCGGGGGCCTGTCTGAAATTGTTATCCCGGGGATACAGCCGGGGCCGCAAGCGACAATTGCGTGGGAGTTTACCCTGGCCGCTCCGCTGGCAAAAATCAAGGACACGGTCACACAGTTGACGAACGCTGAACAGGCTATCGCTAAGCAAAATAACGGGCTGGCACTGAACTTCTCGGTGCAAGGCACTCAAATTTCGGCGCAACTTCTGCAATCCCAGCCCTGCGTTCTGGCGAACCTATTAGCCAATGCCCGCACGCAGGCGCAGAACTTGGCCACTGCCGCAGGCTTCACGCTGGATGTGATCCAAGCCATGTCCAGCACCATTTCGACTTCGGTTACCAACCAGGGTCAGAGCTTGAGTAATTTTCTTTTGGGACCGGCGGCCGCGCCCTGTACCGTGACGGTAAAGTTCGGATTGATCCACTAGGAGAGCCATGCGAAAACTCTTCCCGATTTTTCTGCTGGCCGCCGTGCCTGCGGTCGGACAATTGCAAACCGACACAATCACCATCACGGCCGTGCGGCAGGTGAGTTTGCAGCCCGACCAGGTTGTCTTTAGTGTGCAGGTGTCGACACCAGAGACTGCGGCGCTGGACGACGCGCTCGCCGCAGTGTCGGGTGCAGGAGTCACCGCTGCGGACCTGACAGGCGTGTTTACCTACAATCCCAACATGCTGCGCTGGAGCTTCACGCTGGCTGTACCGTTCTCCCAGGCTGGTGCGACTATCAAGACCCTTACGCAGATCGCACAACAAAGCAACGGGGCAGTAAGCGTTTCCTCGCAGGGAACTCAGGTCTCGCAAGCCCTCCAGTCGCAGCCTTGTTCACAGGCCAGTCTCATTTCCGATGCCCAGGCACAGGCGCAGAACTTGGCCGCGGCGGCAGGGTTTTCGGTGGGACCGGTGCTGGCCGTTTCGGATGGCAGCGGAAGCGCGGGACAGTCTCCCGCTGCGGTCGTTCGATATGCTTTTGTCGGGATCGTCAGCACGGTAAGCGCGTTCCTCGAGCTTAGCTCTTACGTGGCTCCCACACCGCCGATCACCTGTACTGCCGTCGTGAAATTCCAGTTGTTACGCTACCACTGAGTAGGGTCTACACTGGAGTTTTGACCGAACGGAGGAATCAAGGACTAATGCCTGAAGAGAATCCAAAAGCCGAGCCGCCACACACCAAGGATGAGGTCGCCCTGGAGATGATGAAATTCATCGCCGTGACAACCGGCTACGGGAAGGGCGCCGGCGCGGCCGGCTTCACGGGAAAGACTTCCAAGACGCCGGAGGAATACGCCGAAGCGCTATTGCAATTGTTCGAGCGCTGCCGTGCGGTAGTTCGAAAGGAATAGAGGGACGCGAGAATAGACAACCGGGCAGGCAGGCGCGAGCTGCTACCTGCCCGGAGCCTAACTACTTCTTGCGAGGGGCCTTCTTGGCTTTCTTCGCGGGCGCTTTCTTGGCGGACGCTTTTTTCGCTTTGGCCGGCGCTTTCTTGGCCTTCTTTGGAGCGGCCTTCTTGACTGCCGCTTTCTTTACCGCCTTGGCTGCCTTTTTGGCGGGGGCCTTGGCGGCCGCTTTCTTCACGGCTTTCTTCGGAGCCTTCTTCGCTGCTTTAGCCGGCGCTGCTTTGGCTGCGGCAGGCTTGGGAGCCTTGACCACCGGTTTCTTCTTCGGCGGGGCTTCGGCTGGGGGTGGGGGTGGTGTCGCGGCTGCCGGAGTAGACTCCGGAACCGGTTTTATCAGTTCGTCCTCGTCTTCGTCCTCAGGTCCGTATTCGCCAACGTCGGTGGTCACATCTAAAGTTTCTTCTTCATATCCGAAGTCGTCCACATCGTCGTCCGGGGCGAAGCGATAGCTGTCAAACATTAATCAGGCCTCCTGTAGGGCTTAACCACACCCTAGAATAACTCGTTTTCTTCGGAAGGCAAGAGGGTTGTGCGCACTTTTTGGCGCGTCCCGAGGATCAGTTTATTGAGGCGGTCAGTTTGTTGTGGCGGGGTGCTTCGGTGTGAGGCTCGCGGTCTTGTAAGGAGTAACAGCGGCGGTTTTGTGAAGCGAGGTGGGTGCAGGCTTGTGAGCTGGCGGTGCGGCCGCTTTCTGAACCCCGGCTGGAACGGTCTTGCGAACCGGGTGGGAAGGCCGGTTGGCGGTGGCGCGGCTGGTATGAGCTGTGGTCCTGACCGGATAGCTCACGGGGATGACTAGTGTATCGCCCGCTTCCAGATGGGCGATGGGGCGCTGATTGGCCGCTGCAATGGAAGCCGCCGGAGTCCCGAAGCGATGCGCGATTTCGGCCAGCGTTTCATCCGGAGCTACGCGGTGCAGCCGCCAGGTGGCGCGATGTTCGGCCGGAACCTCTTCAAGCGCCATCCGGACCAGGTCCGAGCTACCTTTGGGAACCCGCAACTGGTAACCGCCCGGTGCGGTGGTCTTCAGCAGGGCGGGGTTGAGTTCCTGTATTTCCGGAACGGGACGGTCGGTGGCATCGGCAATCAGGGCCAGGCTGGTGGGCGACTCCAAGTCGATGGTGTCGTATTCTACCGGCAGATCGAGATCCAGATTCTCCAGATTGTAGTCCTTAGGATTCTTGGCCATGATGGTGACCGCCAAGATCACCGGGACGTAATTATTGGTTTCCTTGGGCAGAGCATTTCGCCGGACCAATTCCCAATAATCCGCGTAGCCAGTTCTTTGGACTGCGTGATCCACGCAGTTGGGCCCGCAGTTGTAGGCCGCCATCGCCAGGTACCAATCCCCGAACAGGGCATAGAGATCGTGTAGGTGTTTGGCGGCGGCGCGCGTGGCTCTTTCCGGATCCAGGCGATCGTCGCTGAAAGGGGTCTGGTTGAGCCCGTATTCGCGTCCGCGGAACTGGACAAACTGCCACATCCCCACGGCTTTCTTGTAGGAGCGCGCGCGCGGGAGGAAACCGGATTCGATCTGAGCCAGGTAGATCAACTCCTGGGGAACGCCTTCGTCATCCAAAATCCGCTGGATCAAGGGGCGATAACGTCCGGCGCGCTGCAGGCCAGATACCAGGATCTTGTGGCCGCGGTCGGTCGAGAAATAATGAATATAGCTGAGAACTGCGTCGTTTTCCTCGAGCGGCAACTGCGAAACGGTAGCTTCCAGTTCTTCCTTAACTTTGGGCCGGAGATTGGGATCGGTGGGGAAGGTCAGGTCGAGGATGGTATCTTTAGGGGCGCTTTCGTAGACCACTTCTTGTTGGGTAGCGCCGGCGCCCAAGCCATCCAGATCGTAGCGGTAGATCTGGTCGGCCATCTGATCCAGCTTGCGCTCCAGCCGTTGGCGGTCCGGGATGTTTTCAGGAGCGGCCAGAAGCAGATTAATGGCGCGATCAAACTCCTGCCGGGCACCCGTCATGTCGCCTGCCTGGTAGAGCTTCTTTCCGGATTCGAAATGGTCCTGGGCTCTGACGATGCGGGAATCCACTTCGGGCGGACGCGCCGGCGTGATCAGCGTGCGCTCGACGAGGTTGGGCGATTCCTTCGCGAAGAGATTCGGATCCACGGCTGGCGGCTCTACAACTACCGGGTCGATCGGCAGCGGCGTCGCAGGCAGGAAAGATAACTTGAAAGATTGCGGCTTGCTGGACATGCAGCTGGTTAGCAACAGCGCGGTCAAGCAAACAAGGACGCAGATCAGGACCGAACAGCGGTGACGTGATGTCATCAGACTTGAACTAGTCGGTTCATCAATGTAAAACTCTAAGACTTTATAATAGCCGAGGGCCTAGGGTCAAGTGCTATCTTCCCTTAGGTGGTAGTAAGACACCTTACATACAATGATGGCTGCTGTTCTCTCGATCGGCAGAACGGGGAGGAATCTTCAACTTCGATGAAGCTGAAGACGAGCCCTGAGTTACGATTCTCTTGATGGCATTCATCAGCGTCTCCGGTGAACCAGGATGCCGGCACGAGGAATTAGCGCGCATAGTGGCGCAGCGGCTGGAATGGGAACTGGTGACGGAGGCCAAGCTCAGCGATACGATTGCGTCGGAGTTTGGAGCGCAAGAGGGAATTCCCGACAAAGCGTGGCCGCATTTAGCGACGTCGATTGTGGCAAAGTTGGGCTCGCAACAGCACCTGGTGATTTCGAGCGTTGGCTCGGAGCTGCTGTTGCGCAATATTCCGGGAGTGCTGCGAGCGCACGTGGTGGCGGCGGAATCGCGACGTCTGGGCAATACCATGGTGGATGGCAGGCTGGAACGGGCCGAGGCCAAGCAACGGCTGCGCGAGATGGAGAACGAAACGGCGCTCACGCGTAAGAAGCGATTCGGACGAGCCGGGAGCCGGGTGCAGAGCTTCGACCTGGTAATGAATGCCGAGGGGCTGGCGATCGAGCAGATGTCAGAGGTGTTGGAGACGGCGGTGCGGGCCAAAGGGCTGCTGGAGGGCGGGCTGCTGACGGGGGCGGCTGAGGCGCAGATTCAATTCCAGGTGCGTTTGAAGCTGGCGCGCTACGGTATCGTGCCGCCGGACCGGCTGCAGGTGCGGCGCAAGGAATTTGGGCATCCCAGCGAGGAAGTTTTCGCCAATCTGCTGGATTTTTACCGCATCGCCTGGGATTACGAGCCGCGCAGTTTTCCACTGCAATGGGATAAAGACGGCAAGGTGCAGGAGGCGTTCACGCCGGATTTTTATTTGCCGGAATTCGATATGTACGTGGAGCTGACCACCATGAAGCAGGCGCACGTGACCAAGAAGAACCGCAAGATTCGCTTGTTGCGCGCCATTTATCCGCACGTGAACATTCAGGTGTTCTACCAAAAAGACGTCCAGGATCTGGTGATTAAGTACGGGCTGCCGGAGCGGCTGGCGCAATGAGCGGCCAGGAATGAGCGAGCCAGCCATCGAGCGGATTCTGTTCACCAGTGAGCAGATCGATCAGCGGATTCGGGAAGTGGCGGGCGAGATCTCCACCAGGTACGCCGGGCGCGAGGTGAAGCTGATTGGGGTGTTGAAGGGTTCGGTGTTTTTCCTGACGGCGCTGGCGCGCGAATTGAGCGTGCCGGTGAAAGTGGATTTTCTGGCGGTTTCAAGTTTTGCCAACCAGAGAGGCGCGCCGGGGATGGTGCGCATCGCCAAGGATCTGGACGAGAGCATCGAGGGCGAGGACGTGATCCTGGTGGAGGACATTGTCGACACCGGATTCACGACGCGATATCTGATGCAGCACCTGGCGGCGCGGGAGCCAAACTCGCTGGCGATTTGCACGCTGCTCGACCGGACGCCGCGGAGGATCGTCCAGATTCCCATCGATTACCGGTGTTTCGAGATTCCGGACCGGTTTGTGGTGGGATTCGGCTTGGACTACAAGCAGCTGTACCGCAATTTGAAGTATGTTGCCACGCTGAATCTGGATCCTCCGGCGGCCGGGCCGGGTTCGTAGCATTTAGCCGAAAACGCGTGTGCCGTTCAGGTAGGTTTCTAGAATTTCGATTTGTTGCGTGGAGTGGTCGAAGCGGAAGCGCACCAGGTCCGCGCGTTCGCCGGGCATGAGGCCGCGCTGGCGGGAGGAGATGCGTCCCAGACGGGCGGGATTGCGAGTGGCGAGCGAGACGGCGTCGCGCAGGCTGAGACCGGCTTGCTGGATGACGTTTTGGATAGCGCGATTCATCGTCAGGGCGGAGCCGGCCAAGCGAGTGCCGCCCGTGAGACGCACGCTACCATCGGCATGCAGCTCGACGTCCACTTCGCCCAGCCGGTAGCGGCCCGGAGCGCAGCCGGCCGGCATTACGGCGTCAGTGATCAGCACCGAGCGCTCGAGGCCTTTGGCGCGCAGTGCGACGTTCAGAAATGAATTGCTCAGATGGAAGCCATCCACGATGAAGCTGGCGGCCAGGCGGTCGTCGGCGAGTTGGTCCCAAAGATAGTTCCAGCGCGGGAGGATCTTATGAGCGGCATTGCCGAGGTGGGTGGAAAGAGTGGCGCCCGCGCTGACCGCGGCGGCGATTTCGTCCGCGCTGGCTTTGGTATGGCCGATGCCGGCGACCACGCCTTGTCGGACGATGGCCTCGATAAAGCGCGGCGCTTGGGGCCATTCCGGCGAGAGCGTCAGCAGGCGAATGCAGCCGCGGGCGGCGTCTTGAAATCGGCCGAACTCGTCGAGATCAGGCGGGCGAACCCAGCGGGCCGGATGCGCGCCACGCGGTCCATCTTCGGGCGAGATGTAGGGACCTTCCAGATGAAACGCCTCCATCGCTACGCCTTCCGGAAGCTGTTCTTTGGCTGCGGCGAGATTGCGAAGCGCGGCGGCCATGTCGTCCGGCGAGCCGGTGATCACGGTGGGGAAGAAACGCGTGACGCCAGTCCGAAACATTTCGCGTATCGAATGTCCGATTTGTTCCAGCGTCGCATCGGGCGAGTTGTAATCGACACCGGCGAAGCCATTGACCTGCAAGTCGATCCAGCCCGGAGACAGGTAGACGTCAGAAGACACCGGCGAGAGCAGAGGGTCGACGTTGTGGATCAAATTATCGAAAGAGATTTCGATCTGTTCGCCTGTAGCAACATTGATGCCGTTACATTTCATTCGGGTGTCGATTTATTCACAAGTTTCCCACAGGCTGTGGAAGCTAAGTGCAAGACGATGCACCTAGAAGAAATTTGTTGAAAAGGGCACGACTAAGTACAAAATTATCTGGCGCTTTGCGAGAAGCCCTGCTAAAAAGGAATGCATGATCCCCTGCGAGTGCGGTTCTGGCGGTTAATCTCGGGGGAGGTGATCGTCGGAATCGCACTTGCGGATCGTCCTTCCGCAACGTCCAATTGTAGGGTTCTCTCGAACCTTCATAACCCGTGATCTTAAACGGTCACGGGTTCATTTTTTGCGACGGGCGTGAGCCATCCGAAACGGTCGGATGCCTTGCCATCCACGATGTCGAAGAAAGCCTTCTGCAGTTTTTCGGCGACGGGACCGCGCGCGCCCTTGCCCACTACAATGCGATCCACCGAGCGGATGGGGGTAATCTCGGCCGCGGTGCCGGTGAAGAAGACCTCATCGGCGATGTAGAGCAATTCGCGCGGGATGAGGGTTTCGACGACTGGAATGCCCAGGGTCTCGGCGAGTTGGATGATCGTCTCGCGCGTGATTCCGGGCAGCACCGAAGCGCCCAGCGGAGGGGTGAGCAGCTTGCCATCGCGCACCAGGAAGATATTTTCGCCGGAACCTTCGCTGACGTAACCTGCGGAATCGAGCGCGATGCCTTCGGCGTAGCCGTTCTGGTTAGCTTCCATGCGGATGAGCTGGGAGTTCATGTAATTCGCGCCCGCCTTGGCGAGGGCGGGGAGGGTGTTGGGAGCGATGCGGGTCCAACTGGAGACGCAGACATCCACGCCTTTGGCGAGCGCGTCTTCGCCCAAGTATTTTCCCCACTCCCAGCAGGCGATGTAGACCTCGGTGGGATTTTGCGCGGGAAGCACCCCAACATCGCCGTAGCCGCGCAGCACCAGCGGCCTGAAATAGCAGGAGTCCATACGATTCACGCGCACCAGCTCGGCCATGGCGTCGGCCATCTGGTCGATGGAGTACTTGAGTTCGATACGATAGATCTTGGCGGAGTCGAGCAGTCGCCGGAGATGTTCGCGCACGCGGAAGATGGCCGGGCCGGTGGGCGTGGAGTAGCAACGGACGCCTTCGAATACCGAGCTGCCGTAGCTGGTGACGTGAGAGAGAACGTGAATCTTGGCGTCATCCCAGGCTATAAAGCGGCCGTTATGCCAGATCTTTTCCGTGGGCTTCAACATACCGTAATTATAGCGTTGTGATACAGCGAAAGAATAGAGAACAGAAGCGCATGACAGCGGCCGGTACAGCGATTTTGCTCGGGCTGATGGCGGCTGGGAGCTCGAGGGCGGAGCTCAGGCAGCTGCGGCCGGGATTCAATCTGTTTACACCCGAGCAAGACGTCGAGCTGGGAAAAGAAGCAGCGGCCGAGCTGGCGCGGCAGGCGCCGGTGGTGCGTAATCCGGAATTGGACCGTTACCTGAATGTTCTGCTGGGGAAGCTGGAGCAATCGCGCTATGCGCGTTCGCTCGAGAGCGACGGATCGCGCGCCGGGATGTTTCCTTTCCAGATTCGCGTGCTGGCAGACAAGAATATCAACGCGTTTTCGCTGCCGGGCGGTCCGATTTTCGTGAATACCGCGGCGATTGCGGCGGCGGAGAACGAAGCACAGTTGGCAGGGGTGATTGCGCACGAAATGTCGCATATCGTGCTGCGGCATCCAACCAATCAGGCGTCCAAACGGAACCTGGTGGCTCTTCCAGCGTTGTTGGCTAGCGCGCTGGCGGGCAACAGCCTGTTGGGACAACTGGCGCAGATCGGGATCGGATTCACGGCCAATTCGGCGCTGCTGAAATTTTCGCGGACGGACGAAGCGGAAGCGGATTACAATGGCGCGGAAATTATGGCGGATGCCGGATACAACCCGATGGAGTTGGCGCGTTTTTTCGGGCAACTGGAGGCGAAGACCGGGCGGCAGGGCGGTCTGGTTCAGTTTTTGTCGGATCATCCGAATCCGGGCAATCGGGCCGCGGCGATTGCGGACGAGATTCGTGAGCTGCCGCGGAGAAGCTACGCGGCCGATGAGACTGGACAATTTTCGAGAATCCGTGAGTTAGTGCGACGTCTTCCGGCGGCCGCTCCAGAGCACAGAGAGGCGGGGCAGCCGGAGCGGCCGAACGTCGCACCGAGCGGCGCGTTCCGGACATTCACGGGAGCGACGTTTTCGCTGGCCTATCCGGCCAATTGGCAGGTGCAGGCTGGCGCACGAGGCGAGGCTGTAACCATTGCACCGCGGGAAGGGATGGTGGCAGGAGCCGGCGGGCAGTCTTCGATCGGGTACGGCATGGAAGTGAATTACTATGTTCCCGAAGGTCGCCGGGCTGAACTTCAGCGCGATACCGAGGCGTTGATCGGGCGGCTGGAGCGGAGCAATACCGAAATGCACGCGGGGCGCGAAGCACGCGGCATTCAGGTGGGTGGCGAGCCGGCGCTGCTGTCGACGCTGTACTCCAGGTCGCTCCATCACGACGAGCGCGAAGTGGACGTGCTGGTAACTGTGGGGAGACCGGAGGGGCTGTTTTATGTCGTTTTTGTCGCGCCGGAGAGCGAGTTCGATCGGGCTCAAGAAACGTTCGAAAAAGTTCTGACATCGATAAGGTTCGAATAGCACCGTGCTGCTCTGGCCGCCGCGAACTCAGGCTCTAGAGCTGGAACCATAAAGCACTGCAACTCGTCTAGTCATTGGGAATGAAGGTTAGCTGATACTGTGCCGCGTCCACGGAGAATGCGCGCGCCTGGGAGGCATGAGAAGATGGTAGTGGCGTGGCAGTAAAAGTTCAGGTCCCCAAGAAAGCTTCCGCCGTCCGTTTTTTCCTGCGTCCCGGGGGAAAAGTCCTCATTGCTATCCTGGCGCTGGTAATCACCGCCGGACTGGGAGTCTTCACTTACTATTACTCGTATTACTCTCACCGGATCGAAGCCAAACTGGCGGCGGGGCCGTATGCGAACACTTCGATGCTGTTTGCAGCGCCGCGAACGCTGGCGGTAGGCGACGTGGCGGGGCCGCTGGAGATCGCGGGCGAGCTGCGCCACAGCGGATATAGCGAGTCGCGCAACAACCGCATGGGGTACTTCGCGTTGAAGCCCGACGAGATCGATGTCTATCCGGGCCCGGACTCTTACTTCAAGCGCGACGACGGTGTGATCAAGTTTCGCGCGGGGAAAGTGGCGCGGATCATTTCGCTGGCCGACAATACGGATCGCACCGAGTACACGCTGGAGCCGGAACTGATCTCGAATCTTTTCGACAAGAATCGCGAGAAGCGGCGGCTGGTGAAATACGAGGATATTCCGCCGGTGCTGGTGCACGCGGTGGTTTCGGCGGAGGACAAGAGATTTTTCCAGCACTCGGGGTTCGATCCGGTTCGCATCATCAAGTCGGCATACGTGGACGTGAAGAAGGGGCAGAACGCGCAAGGCGCCTCGACGCTCAGCATGCAGCTTGCGGGCATGTTGCTGCTCAACCGCAGCGATCGTTCGTGGCGGCGCAAGATTCCTGAAGTTCTGATTACGCTGCATCTGGAACAGAAGCTCAGCAAGGAGCAGATTTTCGAGTACTACGCCAACCAGGTGCCGCTAGGGAATCGGGGAAGCTTCGGGATTCGCGGGTTCGGAGAAGCGGCGGAGGTTTATTTCGGGAAAGACGTCTCGCAGCTGACGTTGCCCGAGGCGGCGACTCTGGCCGGACTGATCCAGCAGCCCAGCTACATTAATCCATACCGTTGGCCGGACCGCGCTAAGGTGCGCCGCAACATTGTGCTCAAGCAGATGTGGGAGAACAAGTACATTGGCGAGGCGGAGCTGGAGCGAGCGAGTGCGTCGCCGATGACGCTGGCCAAGGGTGGGGGCGAATCGGCGGAAGCGCCATATTTCGTCGACCTGGTGAACGATCAGCTGCTGGAAAAATTCCCGGATTACAATTTTCAGTCCAACACTTATCGCGTCTACACCACGCTGGACATGAACCTGCAGCGCGATGCGGCGGAAGCGGTCCGCATCGGGATGGAGGAAGTGGACCAGCACATGAAGAACCGCAAGAAGCGGGACCCCAAGTATCCGGACCCGCAGTGTGCGCTGATCGCGCTGGATCCGTACACCGGAGAGGTTCGGGCGGCGGTGGGCGGGCGAAATTATGGGGCGAGCCAGCTCAATCGAATCCTGGCGAAGCGGCAACCGGGGTCGTCATTCAAACCTTTCGTGTACACGACGGCGTTGAATAGCGCGCTCTCCGGAGGGAGTCAAGTGCTCACGCCGGCGAGCATGGTGCAGGACGAAGCGACAACATTCTGGTTCGATGGCAAACCTTACGAGCCCAGCAATTTCGAGCACAAGTTTTACGGTGCGGTGACGTTGCGCGACGCGATGGCGCACTCGTTAAACGTCGCGACGGTGAAAGTGGCCGAAGAAGCCGGGTATGGCGCGGTGGTGGATCTGGCGCGGCGCGCGGGCTTGAATATGGATATCCAGCCGACTCCGGCCGTGGCGCTGGGCGCGTACGAGGTAACGCCGCTTGAGATCGCCGGCGCCTACACGATTTTCGTCAACCATGGCATTTATACCAGGCCGCATTTCATCAACACCATCGCTAACGGAGGCGGTTCTCAGATTTATGACAGCGCGCCGGAGCACCGGACCGTGCTGGATCCGCGCGTGGCGTTCCTGATGGATCAAATGCTGGAAGAAGTGGTGCGAAGCGGAACCGGAGCCAGCGTGTGGGGCCGGGGGATCAATTTTCCAGTCGCGGGAAAAACCGGCACGTCGCACGACGGGTGGTTCGCCGGGTTCACTTCGAAATTGTTGTGCGTGGTGTGGGTGGGTTTCGACGACAATCGGCAGTTGGACCTGGAAGGCGCCAAATCGGCGCTGCCGGTGTGGACAGAATTCATGAAGCGGGCGCACGAGCACCGCGAGTACCGCAACGTCAGCGATTTTGAGGCGCCGGCGGGTGTGGTGAGCGTGCCGATCGATCCGCTCTCGGGACAGATTGCCACCGCGGCTTGTCCTAAAGTGCGAACCGAGTACTTTATCGAAGGGTCTCAGCCGGTGGAGCTATGCAAGTTGCACGGCGGAGGCGCAACACAGGTAGCCAGTTGGGAAACGACACCGGGGACGCGATCCGGGGAAGCTGCCACGCCGGCGCAAGCGGTTCCCTCCAGCCAGCAGCGCGTGGTTGCTGTTGCACCCTCCGCGACGCCTGACACCGAGGCGCCTCCAGAGGCCCAACCCAAGAAGAAGAAGGGCTTCTTCGAGAGGCTCCGCGGGATCTTCCACTAGGGTTCCTTCAGAACTGCTAGTCTATAGAACAAGCATTCGGGTAGGGCATACATGTTCCTTCCAACGCAGCCGATTGTTGTTCAAGGAGGCTGGCCGTGTTTTCCAAACTCTGGTTAGTTTCAATCAGCATGGCAGGGGCGCAAGCTGTCACTGCGACCGCCCAAAGCACGCCAACTGAGAGTAATTTTCGCGATAGTTCGCGGACGCCGCAAGCCGCGTCCACGGCACAGAAGTCCTCGGCCTCGCAGGTAACGCCCGAGATACGCGGCGACATCTTCATGGCGAGAAAAATGTACCGCGAGGCGGCGGAGGCGTACAAAGAAGGCCCTAAGGATTCGGCGGTATTGCTGAATAAGACGGGCATCGCGTATCACCAGATGCTGGATTTAACCACGGCCGAGAAGTATTACCGATTGTCGGTTCGCGCAAATCCACACTACGCCGAGGCGGTCAATAATCTAGGGACGATTTATTACGCTCGCAAAAGCTATCGCCGGGCGGTCAACGAGTACAAGCGGGCGCTAAGGATTAACCCGCAATCAGCTTCGGTTTTGAGCAACCTGGGAACCGGATATTTCGCACGCAAGGATTACAAACGGGCGGCGGAAGCGTGGCAAGAAGCGCTGGCCATCGATCCGGAGGTTTTCGAGAGCCGCGGCACGCAGGGCGTGCTGCTGCAGGAGCGCAGCGTGGAGGAGCGCGGGAAGTTCCACTACATGATGGCGGAAGAATACGCCAAAAAGGGCATGAACGACCGCGCGCTGCAATATATTCGCAAGGCTCTGGAAGAAGGCTTCAAGGAACGCAAGAAGATCGCGGAGGACCCGGCGTTTGTGGCGATCAAGGATTTGCCGGAGTTCAAAGAGCTGCTCGCCTCCGAGCCGCGGGTTCTGTAATCACGTTGCCTTCCCGCCCTTTTCGTTCTTACTGGTCCCTGGTCTGGCTGTTGGGGACCGTTCTGCTCACCGCTTGCTTAGCCGGATGTGCAGGCCGAAAGCCGGCCGCAGTGGAACGGCTGGCCGTGACGCCTTTTGAAAACCTCAGTTCAAGCAAGCAATTCGATTGGATGCGTCTGGCGTTGAGCGAGGCGGTCAGCAGCGACCTGGCTGGCCTGACAAGCCTGTATGCGCAGCCTGTAGATTCATTCAACGGCGCTTATGGGGCGCGGGCATCGCAGGTGTTGGAAGGCTATTTCGTCGAAACGAATGGGCGGCTCGAGATTCGTGCCACTGTTTTGGACCTGGAAAGCAGAAAGACAGTGCAGAGTTTTGACGTCAACGGGCCGGTTGCGAGTGGCGCAATTCCATTGGCGAACCAGCTTGCGAAAAGCGTTAATCCAGCGGCGCGGGTGTTTCCGACTCAGAGTGAGCATGCGTTTCGTGCGTATGGTGAGGCGATCAACGCCAGGGATCGAGCATCGGCTCTCGAAGGGATGGAGGCAGCGGCGAAAGAAGATCCGCGATTTCCGCTGGCGTACCTGGACTGGACGAGGCTCTTGCTGAGCCAGGGCGACCGCGCAGGCGCACTCAAAGTAATTGAGGTGGCCAAGCACCAGCAGATCGACACTATTGACGGCGCCCAACTCGAGTATCTGGATGCCTTGGCGCGAGGCGATGCGGCAGCGCGAGAGAAAGCTCTCGAGTCCCTGACGCGATGGACGCCAGCGGACGCGAAAATTTTCGGCGATCTGGGGGACCTGGAGCTGGCCGAGCGAAAATTTCCGGATGCGGTGCGAAGTTACGAAACGGTGAACCGGCTGGAACCCGAGGAAGCGCAGGTATGGAACGAAATAGGATATGCGCGAGCATATGCCGGCGATTTAAATGGAGCGCGGAGTGCTTTGGAGCACTACCGGCAATTGATGCCGCCGGGGAACGTGAATCCACTCGATTCCTTGGGAGAAATCAGTTTTTATTTAGGAGATTTCGCCGCGGCGGAGAAATACTTTCTAGAAGCAGACCAGAAGAACCGCGAAGAGTTTGGCGGCGCGGACCTGTTGAAAGCTGCGCAGGCCCGTTTGCTCGCGGGGGATCTTTCCGCGGGCGATGCACTGTTTCAAAAATACGCGAGTTTCATTGAGGCCCGGGAGCGCGGGCGGGCGGGATATTTGCGGGCGCAATGGGATTTTTTGACCGGGCGACGCGAGGCTGCGATGACGGCTCTGGAGAAATTGGTTCCGTCGCTGGAGGGAGACGGGCGGTCGCTGGCGCTGAGCCAATGGTCGATTTGGAAACTGGAGACGGGTGACGCCAAGGCTGCGGAGGAGTTGGCGAATCAAGCCGGGGGGGCAGCGGTGAGTCCGGGAGCCCGCAGCGCGGCCGCACTGTGCAGCTTCATTTCCACCGGTAGCGTGCCTTCGGGCTCGCCGCTCACGTTGGCTTACAGTCTGCTGTTCGCGCGGAAATTCGCCGAGGCGCTACCGCTGCTGGAGACGCTATATCGGGAGACGGATCCGCGCGGGGATGGACAGATTCGAACGCTGCTCGCGTGGACCTATGTGGAAACCAATCGCGTGGCGGATGCGGCGCGGCTGGTGAGGACGTATCCGATCCCGCTTTCGTCAGGCGAGCCCTTGTTCGCTTCCCTGATTTTCCCGAGGTTCTTGTTTGTTCGCGGAGTTGTTCTCGAGCACCAAGGCAGGCGCGCCGAGGCGAAAGCTGCTTACGAGCTGTTCCTCAAGTATGCGGGCGATGTGCCGGACATCTTTGGGGATGAGGCGACAGCGCGGAAAAATTTGAGCGCGCTGTAGTTTCTACGCGCGGGCCGGTTTGCCTTCCCAGGGTTTATGGATTCCCTGATCGCGATCCTCGACGCGATCGTAAAGATGCAGGTCCGAGGTGGTGCCCAGGCTCTCGTTGTACAAGCTAGGCAGGCCGAGACCTTCCTTCAAATCCTCCTCGAAGTTGTGCAGCGCCTTGAGCTGGGTTGCGTTCGCCGGCACTTGCTTCGAGGAAGGCGTTCGCCAGAACACCTGATAGCCGCGATTTACCAGGAGCGCGATTTCGTCGCCGATCAGCAGGCCGGCTTTGTTGACGTGTGGATGTTGAGTGGGGCGGTCTTCGACGATGGCCGCAATTCCATCGCGAGTTAATTGGGCCCGCTGGGAGTCCAGAGACTTGCTCGAGAAGCCTAGGGTCTTGAGTCCGGCGATTCGCTCGGCGAAGGTCGACTCATGCGGTTTCTCTCTACGGAAGAACATGTCACTTACTATAATGCCAGAGTGCCTTTTCTCTTGTCGCTGGATGAAGGAACCACGAGCGCGCGCGCGGCGCTGTATGACGAACAGGGACGGCGGGTGGCGATGGAGTCAGCACCGATCGAGTGCCGCTATCCGCAGCCGGGATGGGTGGAACAGGATGGCGAAGCGATTTGGTGCGCGCAGGTTGAAGCGGCGCGGCGGGTTTTAGAGCAGGCGCCGGCGGGGGCACGATCGGTTGCCGCGCTGGGCGTGACCAACCAGCGGGAAACAACGATCGTGTGGGAGCGCAGGACGGGTCAGCCGGTGGCGCCGGCGATCGTGTGGCAATGCAGGCGAACCGCGGCGTTTTGCGACGCGCTTGCGGCCGGACCGCAGGCCGCGGAGATCACGAAGAAGACCGGGCTGGTGATCGACGCGTATTTCTCGGGCAGCAAGGTCCGGTGGATTTTGGAAAATGTTTCAGACGCGAAGGCCAGGGCACGCGACGGGGAGCTACTGTTCGGGAATGTCGATACGTGGCTGATTTGGAAGCTGACGAACGGGGCCGTGCATGTGACGGACGATTCCAATGCGTCGCGAACTATGCTTATGGATCTGGCAAAGGGGGAGTGGGACGCAGGTCTGTTGGAAATTTTTGGTGTACCGCGAGCGATGCTCCCCAAAATTGTTTCGTCGAGTGAAGTGGTGGGCGTTGCGGCGGCGGAGCATTTGGGATATGAGATCCCGATTGCGGGGATCGCCGGCGACCAGCAGGCTGCGCTGTTTGGGCAGGCGTGCTTCCGGCCCGGTTTGTCCAAGAACACATACGGGACTGGATGTTTTGCCTTGATGCACACCGGATCGCATCGGCCGGTGTCGAAGAACAGGCTGCTGGCAACCCGGGCGGCGTCGACGGATGGTCCGCAGTTTGCGATCGAAGGAAGCGTTTTCATCGCGGGCGCCGTGGTGCAGTGGCTGCGCGACAAACTGGGGATTATCGGGACGGCGGCCGAGAGCGGCGAACTGGCGAACACGGTGGAGGACACGGGCGGCGTCTATTTCGTGCCGGCATTCGTGGGATTGGGAGCGCCGCACTGGGATTCAGCGGCGCGCGGGGTGCTGAGTGGAGTCACGGCGGCGACTGGTCGCGCGCATATCGCGCGAGCGGCTCTGGAGGCGATCGCCTATCAGACGCGGGAACTGGTGGAGGCGATGGAGGCGGATAGCGGAGAAAAGTTGAAAGAGCTGCGCGTGGATGGCGGGGCCGCGGCGAGCGATTTTCTGATGCAGTTTCAGGCCGATATTCTGGGGCGCGCGATTGTGCGGCCAGCGGATGCGGAGACGACGGCGCTGGGCGCGGCTTATTTGGCGGGGCTGGCGACGGGGTTCTTCAAGGGGCTCGGAGAATTGGAGGAGTTTTGGAGGGCGGAACGGACTTACGAGCCGCGGATGAGTGCGGACCAGCGCGAGGAGTTGTTTGCCGGCTGGAAGAGGGCTGTGGCCAGGTGCCGGTTTCAGGGCTGACGCGCGAGTCTGCTATTGCAAGTGCTTTGCTAAGAAGTCGGCCGTGGCATGGTAGGCATCCAGCCAGCGCTTTTCGGTCAAGAACCCATGGATCTCGTCAGGGAAGATTAGTTCTTGCATTTCGACGTGCTGCTTGCGGAGGGCTTCGGCCAATCGGACGGTTTCGTGAAATGGGACGTTGCGGTCATCGTCGCCGTGAATGAGTAGCACCGGGGAGCGCCAGGTGCTGATGGACGACATGGGTGAGGATTCGAATGCGATACGGGCGGCGTCGGCATTCTTGCCCGGGTCGTAAGCTGGGACAAAATTGCTGATGACATCGTTCCAATCGTGAACGCCGTGAAAATCGACACCGACGGCGAAGAGATTGGAGGCGCGGGCTAAGGCCAGGGCGGTCAGGTAGCCGCCGTAGGAACCGCCCCAAACGCCGATCCGTTTGGGGTCCACGTCGGGACGGCCGCGGAGATAGAGGCCCGCGCCCATGACGTCGTTAAATTCGCTTGCGCCGGTGGCGCCGTAGTTGACGGCTTCGCGGAAATCGAGGCCATAGCCGATGCCGCTGCGGTAGTTCACAGCCAGGACGATGAAGCCCAGGCTGGCGAGATATTGGTTCATCGCGTAGGCGTTGTTGTAGTAGTCCATATAATGCCAGCCGAGGAGCATCTGGCGGCGCGATCCGCCGTGGAAGAAGATGAGGGCGGGACGTTTTTCGCCTGGTGCAAGATCGGGCGGAAGGAAAATCTGGCCGTGAATGCGGAGACCGTCGGCGGCCGAGAGAATGACCTGTTGTGGGGCGACCAGAGCTGAGACGGGGAAGTCGGCGGGGATGGAGTCTGGAGCCATGTCGTGGGCGGTTCCTCCGTTGATCTTGATGGCTGCCCGCGCCGGATTTCGAACGTCAGAGTGAAGCATTGCAACGGCTGCACCGTCACCGGTTTCGACCGGCGACCATTCGAGTCCTTGGCCGGGAGTAAGCTCAGTCAGGTTTTCGCCGGTAACGGAGACGCGCCAAAGGTGACGGCGGTCGACGTCGTCCTGGTTGGAGGAGAACAGGACGGTGCGGTGGTCTGAGGACAGCGAGACGTGTTCGATTTCGAATTCGGCGTTAGCGTTAAGAGGGGTGGGGGTGTCGTCGTGCGTGGAGATCGAGTACAGGTGCATCCACCCGGTTTTTTCCCATTGGAAGACGATGCGATCGCCGGCGCCCCAGAACAACTGGTTGTCCGCTTCCATGCCGTGGAAAGCGCTGCCGGGGCCTTCGTCGGCGCGCCAGAGTTGGCGGCCTTTGCCTGAAGCGGCGTCGGCGAGATGGATGGACCAAGGCTCGGCGGTGCGAACCGGTCCGAAAGAGAAGGCTCGGGTGGAGGCGGCGATGCGCACGAACGCGATTTGCTTGCTGTCGGGCGACCAGGCGGGGTTGGAGTCGCGGTCCACGCTGGGATCGAGGTAGGTGAGGCTGGGCTGATCGAAGTTGTAGACGGCAATGAAAGCGTGATCGTTGCGCGTGCTGGAGAAAGCGAGGCGGGAGCCATCGGGTGACCAGCGCAGTTCATCGGCTTGGCCTTTGGCGTGGAACATTTGCGCCGGCTTGGCGTTTTCTTCGAGACTGATGGACCAGACTTCGCCTTTTTTGAGAAACGCGATGCGATCACCCTTGGGAGAGACGGCGGGGGAATTTCCTTCGGCTAGCTTGCGGGGCGAGCCGCCGGCCAGGTTGATGATCCAGATGTCCTGTTCAACGCCTTGCGGGAGGCTGGCCGGGTTGGGATTGTCGCGATGCATTTCGAAATCGCCGCCGCGGACGAAGATGAGAGAGCGGCCGTCGGGCGTCCAGGTGATTTGATCGATTTCCTGGCCGTCGTCGGCGCGGTAGTTGGTGAGCTGGCGGCCCTTATAGGCGGGCGGTTCGGCGACCCAGATGTTGCGGGCTCCTTGCTGGTCGAGAACCCAGGCGACGGCGCCGCCTTTGGGTGCCGCGGTGAGGTCGCTGGGGAAGGGGGCGCTCATGACTTGTTCGAGTGTGAAGCGCTTGGCGGGAGCGGCAGATATGAAGGTGGCGGCGATGAGAAACGCCAGCAAAATGCGGGAGTTCATAGCTTAATTGTTATACACTGGACGCAGATTTGGAGGCACCAGGTTGCATGTTGAGCTATACGAAAGGGCCCGAAGCTCCACTTATTGAGCAAACCATCGCGGAAATTTTCCAGCAGACCGCGGCGCGACTACCGGACAACGATGCGCTGGTAGTGAGGCATCAGAAGGCGAGGTTCACGTTCGCGGAACTGGCTGGCGAAGTGGAGCGCGTGGCGCGAGGGCTGGCGGGGCTGGGGTTGGGATCGCAGGATCGCATTGGAGTCTGGTCGACGAATTGTGCTGAATGGGTGATGCTGCACTTAGCTTGCGCGCGTATCGGCGCGGTGCTGGTAAATGTGAATCCAGCGTATCGGGCTTACGAGCTGCAGTTTGTACTTCGCAAGTCAGGGATGAAGGCGTTGTTCTTGTGGGAGAAGGATGCCAGGTCGGATTATGCGGGCATTTTGCGGGAGGCAATGACGGGGCAGCAACTGCCGCTGGAGCATGTGGTTTATTTTGAGACAGAGCGCTGGAAGCAGATGTTGGCGGGGGGCGTCGCTGTTTCAGAAGCAAGCATGGGAGCGGACGATGTCACGAATATCCAGTACACGTCTGGCACCACGGGGTCGCCTAAAGGAGTGTTGCTGACGCACCGTAACCTGCTGAACAACGCAGTGGTGATCGCGGAGGGGATGAAGATCACCGAGCAGGACAAGGTTTGCGTGCCAGTGCCGCTGTATCACTGTTTCGGATGCGTGGGCGGGACGCTGGTGTGCATGCTGACGGGCGCGACCATGGTTCTGCCGGCGCCGACGTTCGATCCGCTAGCGACGATGCAGTCGATTCAGGAAGAACGGGTCACGACGATTTATGGCGTTCCGACGATGTTCATCGGGGAACTGGAGCATCCCGAATTTTCGCGAATCGATTTCAGTTCGCTGCGGACCGGCGTAATGGCGGGAGCGCCGTGTCCGATCGAAGTGATGAAACGCGTGGTGAAGGAAATGCATTGTCCCGAGATGACTATCATGTACGGACAGACCGAGAGTTCGCCGGTGATCACGATGTCGGGCGTCGACGACAGCCTGGAGTTACGCGTGTCGACCGTGGGGAAGGCTTGCCTGAACACGGAGGTGAAGATTGTTTCGGGGACGGGCGAAACGGTTCCGGTGGGCGAGCAAGGCGAGCTATGCACGCGCGGATACCTGGTGATGAAGGGCTACGATCAGGAACCGGAGGCGACGCGGCGGGCGGTGGATGGAGAAGGCTGGTTGCATACGGGCGATCTGGCGACGATGCGGCCGGATGGATATTTTCGCGTGACGGGCCGGGCGAAGGACATGATCATCCGCGGCGGGGAGAACATTTACCCGCGCGAAGTGGAGGAATTTTTGTATACCAACCCGAAGGTGGCGGATGTTCAGATAGTCGGAATTCCGGACGCGAAGTTGGGTGAGACGGTAGCGGCGTGGATCCGCCTGAAGGAGCCGGCGACGGAGGAGGAGATTCGCGAGTTTTGCAAGGGAAAGATCGCGCATTTCAAGATTCCGCAGTATATCCGGTTTGTGGATGCATTTCCGATGACGGTGACGGGGAAGATTCAAAAGTTCCGAATGCGCGAGCAGGAGGTACAAGAGCGGGGGCTGGAGGCGGTGGCGCATATTCAGACCGCATGATTTACGGGCATCGAAACAGCGATGACAAGAATTGATTGGAGAATGTGCGGAGCGTTTTCAAGCGGTTAACGGGGTGAGCGTGATCGGTGTGAACTGATCGCTGATAGATTTCTGGCAGGAGAGAGTTGTTTAGGGCGCTTCCGAAAGGAGCGCCCATTTTTTTGTGGCAAAGAAGCAGGAACGAAACGGTGGCACGCGCAGGCAACGTATCACGCGATTGCTGGCAGAGGTAGAGAAGAAGCTGACGGCGGAGCAGATGAAGAAGGTCACGCTGGCGGATTTCATCCGGCTGACGCAGCTTGAAAGAGAGCTGGAGCAGGACGAGCAGCCGAGGGAGATCATCGTTACGTGGAAAGACGCAGCGGGGGGACACTCCGACTCGAAATAGATTACGTACCGCTCGAATCGCAACGTCGATTTCACGATTCTCCGGCGAGGTTCAAAGGGTTTTCGGGGCCGATTGGATCGGGCAAGAGCCAGGCGCTGTGTCAGGAAGCGATCCGGCTGAGTTACTTGAATGCGGGAAGGCAAGGGCTGATTGGCGCGCCGACGTACCCGATGCTGAGGGACGCGACGCTGACCAGCTTTCTAGAGGTTCTGGGAAGCAATGGGATCCGGTACGAGCTGAACAAGTCCGAGTTAGTGCTGCTGATGAAGGACACGCGGTCGCGAATTTACTTTCGGGCCGTGGACGATTTTGAGCGACTGCGAGGGACGAACCTGGCGTGGTTTGGCGTCGATGAACTGACGTACACGAGCGAGGATGCGTGGCTGCGGTTAGAAGGTCGGTTGCGCGATCCATTGGCGAAGCGGCTGAGCGGATTCGCGGTATGGACGCCGAAGGGGTTCGATTGGGTTTATCAGCGGTTCATTCGGAACCGGGTGGACGGGTACGATGTGGTGCTCGCGAAACCCTATGAGAACCGGCATGTGTTGGACAGAGTTCCTGATTTTTACGATCGCCTGAAGAGCAGTTACGACGCGAAGTTCTTCGAGCAAGAAGTTTTGGGGGAGTATCTCAGCGTTCAGGCCGGGTTGGTGTACGAAGGATTCAAGCGGGCGAGGAATCTGCGAGAGGCGGTGGTTGATCGGAATGCGACGCTGCTTTGGGCGCTGGATTTCAACGTGGACCCGATGAGTTCGATTGTGGCGCAGAAGAGCGGCGAGGACGTCCAGGTGCTGGATGAGATCGCGTTGAGCCGGGCAAGCACGTTGGAGGCATGCGAAGAATTTCACGCGCGCTATCCCAACCATCAAGGCGGTCTGGTGATCTATGGGGACGCGTCGGGCCAGCGGCTACAGACAGCGGGAACAACAGACTATCAGATCATTCGCGACTTTTTCAGGAGGACGGGTTACGAGCACGTGAAATTCCGCGTGCCAGCGAGCAACCCGAGTGTCCGTGAGCGTGTGGGCCTAGTGAATGCAAAGTTGTTTTCGGCCAGCCAAGAAGTGCATCTATGGGTGCATGCGCGGTGTAAAGGGCTGATCACCGATTTCGAAGAGGTCATGTACAAGCCGGATAGCAGCGTGATCGACAAAGACCGGGATCCACGGCGGACGCATCTGTCGGACGCCTTGGGGTACCTGATCTGGCAAGAATGCCGGCCGCAAGCCACGTTTGGGGAACAGAACAGGCGACTGATTTGATGCAACTAACACAACCAATCACCGGCAGCAGTTTCGACATCAACCAGGAGCATCCCGAATATGCCTTTCGGCGGAGGGTTTGGCAGCAATACCGTGACCTGTATGTGGGGGGAGAGCAATTCAAAGCGCGCGCGGACCGCTATTTGGTGCGCCGGCAAAAAGAACCGCTGGACGTATATGCCGAACGGTTGAGCCGGAGCTTCTACGAGAACTACGTCGGGTCGATTGTCGACTGGTACACGGCAACGCTGTTCAGGCGGGAACCGGTGTTGACATTCGAAGGCAACAACGAGCGGGCCAGGCAGTTTTTCGGAAAGTTCATCGACGACTGCGACTTGAAGGGCGGAAGCGTCGCGGAGTTCTTCCGTCGCCAATTTGTCGAGGCGCTGATTTGCGGCAGGAGTTATATTCTGGTCGATTTTCCGCGGCAGAGCGAGCCGGCCGAAACGAGGGCGGAAGAAGACGAGCGGGGCGCCTCGCGAGCTTACTTAGTGGGTTACTCGGCAGATGAACTTACTAACTGGAGTTACGACGAACATGGACACTATCAGTGGGTAGTGCTTCGGACCGAAAGCCTGCGGAAGGAACGGATTGAGGACGCGACGTGGAAGAGACAAACTCGCTGGGTGTATTACGACAAGGAGAACTTCCGGATCTATGAGCAGGCAGAGCGCGGCAATGAGCAGGGGCGAATTGAGGTGGTATCGGAGGGACGGCACGGCTTGGCCAAGCAGAAGCGAGTGCCCATAGTGGAGCTTCGCGTGAGCGAAGGACTGTGGCTCTTGAACAAAGCAGGCACGCTGCAGTTGGAGCATTTCAACAAATCGAACGCTCTGGGATGGGCGCTGACCATGGGGCTATTCGCGATGCCGGTGATTTATTCCGAGCGCGACTGGAATCAAGTGATGGGCGAGTCGTATTACATCCAGCTCGGCCCGCAAGATCGCTTTGGATGGACCGAGCCGCAAGGGACCGTGTATCAGATCGCGGCTGAAAACCTGACGAGGCTGCAAGAAGAAATTTATCGCGTATGTTACGTGACGCACGCGGGCGGAGCGATTTCCGGGAGCGTAGCACAGTCGGGGGCGAGCAAGCAGAGGGATTTCGCCATCACGCAGGAGGTGCTGCGGGCGTACGGGGACGCGGTGAAGGATGCAATGAAACGTGTGCTGCGGGCGATCGAGAGAGCGCGGGAAGACGGTTTGAGCATCGATGTTTCAGGCATGGATGAGTTCGACATTGGGGACTTTGGAACAGAGTTGGCAGATGCGCAGAGTTTGCTGGCGCTGGGGATTGACTCGCCGACACTGAAGAAACAGGTGTTCAAGAAAGTCGCGTTTCAGTTTCTGTGCGACGTGAGACAAGAAGTCAAAGACCGAATTGGGCGTGAAATCGATGAAGGCAGCTAGGCTGGCGCTCAGTGCGGCGGTGCAACATGAGGGAAATCCTAGGAGGATTATGGACGATACAAGCGCGGATGGGACGGAGATACGCTCCCTAATCCGGGGAGTAATTGAGGAGTTCGTGAAGGCGGAGCAGGTTAAGTCTGAGCCTGCGTACAAGGCTGAACTTATTGACGAACGCAGGCGGAGAGAGGAGCTAGAAACACGGGTTAACGAACTAGTGAAAGAAAATCAGCGAACGCGGCAGGTTGCAGACGAAGCGGAGCGAAGTGCGTCGATTCGCACGGAGCTACAACGACTGGGCGTTGCCAAAGTCGATCTGGCTTATCGCGCGGTGAAAGACGATGTAAAGCGCAGCGAGGACGGGCGCCTAATTGCTCGAGGGGAGCAGGGCGAGGTTCCATTGCGCGACTATCTCTCGGGTTTCGTACAGGAGAATCCGGAACTCTTGCCGGCTCGCATCCCTGGAGGTTCGGGCATGGGGTCCGGAACAAAAGCGCCGGCCCAACCATCCGGAGTCGATCTGGATAAGATTCGGCCGGGAATGAGCGAAGAAGAACTGACGAAGGTTCGGCAGGAAATTTCGCGGGTAGCCAGTCAGGCGCTGCGAGGGTTTTGACATAGGCGGCGCGGCCAGAGAGAAATAGAAACCGCGAGACTGGAAAAAGGAGAAGGAACAATTCAATGGGAGCAATTACTTCAGCAAATGTCGCGAATGCGATTGTGAAACTTGTAGCAGTAGATGCCTTGCCAGCCCTGGTCAGCAACCTGGTGATGGGCAACTTGGTGAACCGAGACTACGAGCCAACGTTGGCACACGCTGGCGACACGGTCAACGTGCCAATTCCACCGACTCTGGTGGCCAACAACATTGCGGAGGGCGGGACGGTTCAGACGCAAAATCCGAACTTAGGTAACGCCCAGATTGTTTTGAATACGCATGCGGAAGCGACCTTTCAGATTCCTGACGTAACGAAGGTTCTGGCGGTGCCCGACTTACTAAAGCTATACATGCAGCCAGCGGTGGTTGCCATCGCCGAGCGAATCGAGGCGGACATACTCAGCCTGTATTCTCAATTCACGGCGAACGGCGCGATCGGGACGGCTGGCATGCCGTTGACGGAGGCGGCGATCGACTCGGCGGAAACAACGCTGTTTCAGGCGAAAGTGCCGGCAAGCTCGGGGAAGTACCTGGTGGTGGACCCCGGAACGTATTCGGTACTGAGGCAAATTCCGCGCTTTAGCGAGTACTATTCGGCGGGAGACGCGGGATTGCGCGCTCTGATTGAGGGTGCGGTCGGAAAAATCAAAGACTTCTTCGTGTTCCGATCGCAGTTGGTACCGAAAACTGGAAGTGGGCCAGTGGCGACGCACAACTTGGCGTTTTCGCGCGATGCCATAGGTTTGGTAATCCGGCGGTTGCCGCAGCCGCTGCCCGGAACCGGGGCAATCGCCGAGTATGCGGAGATGGGGAATTTTGGAATCCGCGTGGTCATGAGCTATCAACCAAACACGCTAGCACAGCAGTTTACTGTGGATGTGCTATATGGCACAGCGGTTCTTCGTAATCCCTTCGGAGTACAAGTCAACTGCTAGCGCGTTGATGGTTGGTGTCCTCGGGGCGCGGGCTGATCGAGAAGGCTCGCGCCTCAGGTTCTTATAAGGAAAAATCATGGATCTGCGAATGTTCTACCAGAAACTGCGAAAGATCGAGCATGAAATCGCTGACGCACACGTTATTGTCGTGAGCAATGAGACGCCAGATGGCGGGCGTGCGGGGCAGAAGGCGGAAGTGTCTCGAAGCAACGCGGCCAGGTTGATCTTAGAAGGGCACGCACGCCTCGCCACATCGGAAGAGGCCTTAGAGTATCGCGCTGGCGTCGAAACGACGTTGCGGGAGGCGGAGCAACGGGCCATGTCGGAAAAGGTCCAAGTGAGTCTGATCACGGACGCGGATCTTCGGGCAATTAAGGGTGCGTCCAAGGCAGAAAAGCGTTAGAGACAGCTCGCCATGGCGCTATACAACGACGGGCCCCTCAGCAGCCTGCTGGACCTCCAGAACTACGAAAGCAGTATTCTCAGCGTTGCCAGCACGGAGGGAATCGACCTATCGGGAAAAATGGAGCTGGCACAGGATGCGATTGCGAATGAATTACTGCTCTTTCTCCTGCGGCGACTTCCGGTTTGGGACTTCCAGTGGAACCAAAGGCGGGTGAGAGGAACCAGCGACGTGGTTGTCACCGCACCGCTAAAACAGTGGCACGTGCAGAAAACATTGGCGATGGTCTATCGCGACGCCTACAACAATCAACTGAATGACCGGTATTTGAACAAGTGGAACGAGTACGAACATCTTGCCAAGGCGAGTTCGGAGACTTATCTTCAGATCGGCGTTGGTTTAGTGGCGGACCCGCTGCCGAAGCCGGCCGTTCCGCTGTTGTCGACAGCGGCTGGTTTAAGCAACGGTGCGACTTACTATGTCGTAGTAACTTGGACAAACGTGACAGGGCAGGAAAGCAATCCCAGCGATGTTGCGATGATCACTACGGCAGGTGGACAACAGATGGTGGTGGCTATGGCAAGCCCGCCGGCGAACGCTTCAGGATGGAATGTTTACGTTGGCCAGTCGCCAGACACAGTAAGTTTGCAGAACACTGCGCCGATTGCTGTGAGTGATAGCTGGACGCTGACGACACTCGTGCAAGGCGGCCCGGCGGGCACGGGTCAAGCGCCCACCTGGTTTTTCGTCGATCATCGGGTTATCGAGAGGGGTTAAGAATGCTTTCTATTGCGAGGGCGGCAACTCAAAAGCTAGTTGGGATTTTAGCTGCAAGCAATGGCGTGCCGGCGACGGTGGAGGCGCTTACGTCACAGCAGGGTCTCATTTTGCCGCAGATGGGGCCGCACCAAATAATCGCTCAGAACGTGACGCCGGACATTGCGGAGAAGAGCGTCATCAGCAAGTATCCACTGGTTTATGTTTACTGCACAAAACTGGTGAATGATCTCAGGGAGAAGTTTCGGACGTTTTCAGGTGACGCGCAAATGTCGGCTGAGGCGAGGGTTTCGCAAGATCGCCTGGATGGCTTGGAATCAAACTTACACCTGTACGTGGACGCAATCACAACTGTCCTAGACGGAAACCGAGGCGATTGGGGAGGCGGGTTTTTCTACGGCGGCGGCTATGAAGTTACGTTTAGCAGAGTCAAACATGGTGGACTGAACTTCTTACAGACTGCCGAGATATCGTTTGCCTTGGAGGTTAGTGCAGATTAAAGGGCGAACCGAGTAAGGACTTGATGCGCCAGGCGACCGAAAAGCTATGTCATACATCTCATCGAACAACAATAGATTCTATGTTGCATTAGAGCAGAGTTACGGCAACGCGGCCGCTTTGGCTACGGGAAATCGAATTCCGGCTGTCAAGTTAACGGCGAAGCAAAGAGCTGAGAAGGTTCAGCGGAAGGATAAGACAGGATCACGAACGTTTGCCGGAAATCCGAGCCAGCTGAGAAAAGAGACGACCTTCGAACTCCGGACATACATGACGAACTGGGCTGACCAAACGACCCTGCCGGCTTACTGGCCGCTATTTGAAGCCTGTCTGGGCGGTAGTGCGATGCAGTCGACTGGAGGAGCTGTTGCTTCGGCGTCGAATCCTTCCACAATTGCGTTCGCGGGCCCGCACGGCTTGGCGCCAGGGCAAGCGGTTGTCAGTGGCAACGAAATTCGGTTCGCGGCGGCCATCGTAGATAGCCAAACAGTACAGGTTAATGCTCCCTTTAGCGCGGGGCCGCCAACCGGGTCACAAACTGGGGCGACGGCGGGGCTTCAGCCTGCCGACAACGTCGGCAGCGTCACGATTTTCGATTATTGGAGTCCTGGAACATCGGTTCAGCGAATCCTGCCTGGGGCTGCGGTGGACACATTCACAGTTGCGGTAAACGGAGACTTTCACGAGTTTATATTCGCTGGGCAGGCGCAAGATTTGCTGGACAGCTCCAGCTTCGTCAATGGTCAGGGAGGGTTGACAGCCTTTCCGGCAGAGCCTGCGGTCTCGAGTATGAACTACGCAATTGTCCCTGGCCATCTTGGGCAGGTCTGGCTGGGAAGCACGCCGAACCAGTTCTTCACGTTGACCAAAGCCAAAATTTCTTTTCAGAACAATCTGGATCTTAGAGCGCGAGAGTTTGGGACGAGTTTGCCGCTGGCGATTGCGCCCGGGGAGCGGACCGTTACGCTGGACTTCAGTATCTATCAACAGGATGACGCGGCCACGGCGGCGCTGTATCAAGCGGCGAGGCAGAGGTCGCCGATCGGAATCATGCTTCAGCTTGGGCAGCAACAGGGGCAATTGTTCGGAGTCTACATGAAGAGCGTGATTCCCGAAGTGCCGGAATTTGATGACTCCGATAAGCGGCAGCAGTGGCAATTTCAATCGTGTCGAGCGCAGGGGAGCATGGATGATGAGATTTTTGTGGCGTTTGGCTAAAGTCAAGCGAGACGAGGCTGGCGAACTCAAGGTACAGAAGCTCGAGAACGGGGCGGCGACATATGACAGCGTATTGAAGATCCGGTCCAACAGGATGCCGGTTGTTACGTTTGTGATCAACCGGGTTTCTTTCGGACGTCGGATGGAGTTGGCGAAGCGAGTTCGGGAGATCAGCCAACGAGTAGAGTTCCTTGAGGCTGGAAATCAGCTGCAGGAGAAAATTGAAGCGAATCTACTGAGGCACGAAGTTGAAGCCACTTATCTCCGCTGGGCCCTGGTTCGCATAGAGGGCTTAACGATTGACGGCGAGCCAGCAACTGCCGAAAGTCTAATCGATAGGGGCCCAGAAGAGCTGGCGCACGAAATCGTCACTGCCATCAAAGGCCAATGTGGGTTAAGTGAAGACGAAAGAAAAAACTGATTGTCGCTTTCCATTTTCAGTTTGCGAATCGAGCCGCGTGGAAATGCGACACCTGCCGGGCAAGCGGCTTGGAGTCGAGGCGGCGGTGCGGGTGGCTCACTACAGAGTCTAACGCCACGCCCAATTCGATCATTTGGGCACGCGGGCAGGTATCCGCACCCCGATGCCCGATTTCTTACATTACGCCTGAAAGCACGGCTTTTTTAGAGGAGTATCACGTCTGGAAATTGTTTGGGAAAGCGGATTACGAGAGCCTGCCGGCACGGTCAGTTGAAGCGATGTTCATCTTGGAAAACGAGCTGAGAATGGAGCAGAGCGATGGCGAGGAGTGAATGGCAGGAGCTAGTGGGCCACAGCGGAGCCGGCAACACCTCTCTGAGCGACATGGTTCGCGAAATAGAGAGCAGCACATCGTCTGGCTCGATGAGTGCGGGCAGCCTCAGCGGCATCGGCTCCGGAGGAAACAGTTCCACCAGTTCACAGCAGAGTTCGAGCAACGCAATGACGGAACAAATGTCATCGCTGGTCTCCCAGATCTCAGGACTCAATTCCACCGAGCAAGCTGCGGTCACGGCCATTCAAGGCAACACGCAGGCGGTTACGCAGAATACATCTTCCAAAGGTAGTGGAAGCTCCGTCGCGAGCCAAGCTGGTGGCGTGGCGGAGAGCTTGTTCGGAGGAGCTCTGAGCCTGTCGCCCATCCTCAGCGGGATTATGTCGCTGTTTTCGGGCGGCAGCAGCTCTCCGTCCACACCGATGACACCCTTCATGCTGCCCGCGCCGGTTCAATCCCAAGTCGGCTTGACGGGGTCTTCCAGCGGACAGGTGGCTCCAGTTAGCTACGCGGAAGGCGGCCAGCCGCGGGCGCAGGCGACGCCCCAAGCGCCGCAGGTCACGGTCCAAGTGAACGCGATGGATAGCCAGTCGTTCTTGGATCACAGCGACGACATCGCAAACGCGGTAAGGACGGCGTTGTTAAACTCGAACGCACTCGGCGACGTCATTTCGGATCTCTGACATGAGCCAATTTCCCACCCTGAAAACCGGCGCTGTAATGCAATATCCGGCGCGCAGGAGCGTCCAATTCTCCAGCACAGTTGTGCGATTCACCGATGGCACCGAGCAGAGGTATCGCTTGTATCAAGCACCGCTGCACCGCTGGACCGTTCAACTGGATCGACTGGATGACAGCGAACTGCATCAGCTTCGCGCGTTCTTCCGTAGTCAAAGCGGCCAATTCGGCAGTTTCTCGTTTACCGATCCGTGGGATGGCACGGTCTACCCAAGTTGCACCCTGGCGACAGATGTAATGAGCGACACGGTTAAAGATGTGTTTGATGGAAGAACGTCGCTGACAATTCAAGAGAGCAGAAGCTGAAATGCTGTACTATCCACAGCTCGCGACCGGATCGTTGTCCCAGTTCCCCGTCGACCGAACCATGCAATTGCGGACGATCACCAATCAGATGCTTGGAGGCGACAACATTAGAGCGTCCGATACCGGGGCTGGAGCCGTCCGCTGGCAGCTTCAATACCAAGGCTTGACGGACGCCGAATGGGAGTCAATCGATCAACTATTCGAGGCTGTCGAGGGCAAACTAGGTACTTTCACGTTTCTCGATCCCACTGACAATTTGCTCTTATGGAGCGAGGAATGGGCGCAGAAAGCGTGGAGCCCCGATCCGCTGATCGCAATGGGAACGGGGGTGCAGGATCCCTTTGGCGACAGTAACGCAATGCAGATTACTAACAATGCGCAGACAACGCAACGCGTCATGCAGGCGACGGCGGGTCCGAGTTGGTTTCAATACTGTTTCAGTGTGTTTCTGAGAAGTGATGCGCCCTGCGTTGTTCAGTTGGTGGTTTCCACAACTGGCCAAGACTGGACGAGTCCGGTCAATGTTGGACCAAACTGGACGCGCATGGCCGCTGGCACAAGCCTTTCGGAGATTCAGGACGGAGTGAGCTTCGGAATTCAACTGCCGGCCGGATTCCGCATTTATGCTTTCGGCGCCCAGGCGGAGGCGCAACGCGGGGCGGGGCCTTACAAGAAGACCACCGATCTGGCGGGCGTCTATTCGAATGCTCGTTTCGACTCCGACTCGCTGTCGAGAACAACGAATGCGCCCAATCAGAATTCCACCGTTGTAAGGCTAATGAGCAGCCTATCCTGACGAACCCGGGCGATCACTTCGATGGCGACGACTATAAATAATCTAAAGGAACAGGAAACACCCGGCACACCGCTCTTTATTTTTGACTGCACGTTGACGTCTGGGGATCTCCAACACTGGAGTTCCCACAACGTAACGGTGAATGGGCAGAACTACTCAGCCCGTGTTCTCCGGCATAATGCTTTCGATCTAACTTCGTCACCGGAAGCCGCCACCGATGGCGTGTCACGGATCTCCGTCACGCTAGCAAACGCAGATGGGATTCTGTCGGAGATTGAACGCAATGTCGGATGGAAAGGCGCCCAGCTTGTAATAACGTTTCTGTTTTTCGATTTGAAGAACAGCGCTGCCACCTCTGATATGCAGGTTCTATTTCGGGGCGTTGCCAATCCTCCTGACCAATCCACCGAGTCGACTATGCGGCTCAGTTTCACCAACCGGCTGAATTTACAGCGCGTTTATCTTCCGGACATAACTATTCAAAAGCGTTGCCCTTGGACGTTTCCTGCCACGGCTGCTCAAAGGCAAGAAGCAGTTGCGGGGGGCAGCAAGGGACAGTTCTCACCGTTTTACAGGTGCGGCTACTCCGCCGACCAGACTGGGGGAGCAGGCACTTTACCGACGGGCGGCCCGTATACAACTTGCGACTATTCCCGCGCACAATGCCAGCAGCGCGGGATGTTTAGTGTTGACGCCAACAATCAAATCACCCGAAGGTTCGGCGGCATCGAATTTTTGCCACCTGCGATTCAAGTTCGAAGCTACGGTGAAAAAGGTTCGCACCTCGCGATCCCGCTTACAAATCAGGCTCTTTACAACGACTTCGTCCCGCTGGTTTACGGGACGGGCTGGTATGCACCGCCCATTGTTTTCGCACGCAACGATGGGAACCTGACGCACTTCGAAGTGCTATTGGGAGCGGGCCAACTGACAGCTGTTGTTAAAGTGTTGGTGAATGATATCGAGATTCCGGTCGGTGTAAGCGGAACCAACATGACCGCGACGGGGTGGTACAACGTGGTCACGCCAGGCACGCGGAACGGCAACTTTAATCCAGACTTCACCGATTCATCCGGGAACCCGCTCGGTGATCCGTACGGGAGCATCGGCATGATGGCTGTTGTCGTGCCGAACGGTATGTCCAATGGAACTTCCTTGCCGGCGATCGAAGTTCTCATTCAGGGTATGCAACTGGCGACGTTCGATTCGAACGGGAATCCCCTAGGAAGCGCGTTTACAAATAATCCGGCATGGGTTCTACTCGATGTCCTGTTGCGAAGCGGGTGGACAACTGACCTACTAGACTTGGGCAGCTTTGCCGCGGTGGCTCAGCGTTGTAATGCACTGGTCCACACGACCGATCTGAACGGGAACGATACATTGATTCCGCGCTATCAATGCAACCTGATATTGACAGGCCGGCGAAGCGCGGGAGATGTCGTGCGCGGCATTCGTAACGCCTCGGCGCTGTATCTCAGCTTCGACACCAATGGACGCCTTCAGTTAAATGGCGAAGACACGCTAGCCGTACAGCAGCCCACTAAAGCGTCCGGCAGTAACAGCAGTGAGGGGCTCTATGGAGGTTGGCCGGCATACGAATTTGGCGATAACTATTCGGGCATCGTACGGCGTGACAGCGGCGAAACCTCCTTGACGATCAGCTCGCGCAGTACGGCTGACACACCGAATCGATACACGGTCGAATTCCAGGATGAGTTCAATGCGTACCAACAGGATAGTCTTTCGCTCGTCGATGTCGATGATTCCTTAGTGAGCGGCGGCGAGGTAACCGTCAGTCTAGCGGCGTCCGGTCTACCAAACTTCGATCAAGCCACCAGGGCTGCGGCGCTGCAGTTGTACAAGTCAGTCTATGGAAATACCTACGTCGAATTTGAGACCAGCGTTAAGGGTGTGGGCCTCAGGCCGGGCGATCTGATAACGCTGACCTATGCAAGGGAAGGCTTCAATCGTCAACCGTTCCGGATCACTAAGGTTTCCCCGGGCCTGAACTTCATGACAGCGGTGATCACTGCGCAACTCCACGACGATGCGTGGTATACAGCAGTAAACTCCGGATCGGCAGGTTTGGGACGGCAATCGGCCTTTGAACTAGGGCTGCCACGGCCACTAGTAGGCAGCGTTTTGGATAGCAACGGAATCGAGCAGTTTGGCATAACGGAATCGTTCACGACGAGCGGTGACGGAAGCATCGTGGTCGAACTCGCCGTGGCATTTTCAGTGCCCGCGCAACCAACCACGAGCAATGCGGGAATTCCGTTAGTGGGACTGAATCCTCAGGTATCCGGTACCGGAGGCACTCTGTCCGGCGGACAAACGTTCTATTACGCCATCAGTGCGGTGGACCAAAACGGTGCGGAGAGCGCGCTTTCGTTTACGGTTATGGTGAGCATTCCGGCCGGAGTGAACACAAATGAAGTGACATTGGGCAGTCTTAGTTTCTCGTCTGCGGCGGCGAGTTTTCATGTTTACCGAGGCGCAAATCCGGCTCAATTGCTGCGGATCGCATCCAATGCGGGGATCGCGCCGCAGTTCACGGACTCGGGTCTGAGCCCCAGTTTGCAGGGCCCCCCAGACTACAACTACGATCATGCCAATTTCTATTGGCGCATGGAACTACAACCTGCGGAAACCGCAGACATCTTTTCAGCAACTACGGTGGGCAACAGCACGCTGAACATGCTCCCGGACGAATATACCGGCGCCACGGTGCGAATCGCCTCTGGAACAGGAGCTGGACAAGAGCAAACCATCGCCTCCAATAGCGCAACCGCGATAACGGCAACAACGAACTGGAGCATCGTTCCAGATGCGACGAGCACTTTTGTCGTGGCCGACTCAAGTTGGCAGTTTGGAGCTACGAGCAACGCGTCTCCGGTTTCATTTTCCGTTCCGAATCGGGAGGGCGTGACGATTCAGGTCTCGGGCCGGGCCGCGAACGTACTGGACGAAGAGAGTCCCTTCGAATTGTCGCCCCTTACCGATTGGCGAATCTCCGGATCGGCGGGCGACAACGTGGACACCGATGTTCCTAGTGTACCCACGTTCGGACTTTCCGCGGCCGGTCAGGGGACCGTGGAGATTGCGGGCATCGGATTCGCCAGCCTGGACAACACCGCTACCATCAGCGCTGGAACATTGACGCTGGCTTACTGGGATGAATTGAATGGGCCATCCTCGATTGCTCTGAGCGCGGCAGTTGCAGCTACAGACGGGACGTTGAATCTGGCAACAGCAGTTTCGGCGCAAGCGGGCGACTTGATCCAGATTGATTCCGAGATTCTATCCGTCAGCACAGCGGTAAACAATGCAACTTCCGTTTCCGTGACACGGGGTGCCGAGGGAACCACGGCGGCGTCTCACGCGGTTCAGGGCTTGGTCTATCTCCTGAAGAAAAAGACCTTCGTTATGCCGTTTGCGCGGGACTTCATGGGAAGCCCGGCCAGCGGCAGCTATGCATATCCGGTATTCATTCCCGACGTACGCATCGCTGCAGCCGAGCTATTCATGACCAACAGCCAAGGCAATAGTGATGTGGCACGAGAATCGTTTACCTCGACAACCGACTTGGGCTTGAGGACACTATCGGGCGGGCAACTCTCGATTCAAATAGAGGGGCCGCTCGCGATCCAAACCAACGCGGCTCCGCCGCTGATTGTAGACACCTCACGCTCCGTTCGCGACGTGTATGCCGTGGTCGGACAGCCGCCCACCGGCGCGCCGGTCGCTCTGCAGATCACACAGAATGGGCAACTGTACTGCCAGCTCACAATTCCGATCAACACGACGGTCTCCAACGTCGTGGATGGTTTTGCGCTGGGTCCTTTACAGACCCAGGCGCACATCGGTCTCGACATTACGTCCGTCACGCAAACGGCGGGCAGCGCGCCCGGTAGCGATCTGACGGTGACCATTCGACTGTAGGCGGCATGGCTGAAACGCTCCAGAAGCTGCAGCCGGATCGTGATCTGCAGTGTTACTTTTTTGAGCCATCCGCGATCGCGGCGCTCAGCAACACAAGCCCTAGCGGG
>DATJWJ010000050.1:0-13994 GCA_035501355.1 Bryobacteraceae bacterium
CGTGGCGATCTACTTCACCGAGCGGGACCGGATCACGCTGTTCGGACGGATGGAACGGGCGCTCGAGCCGGGTGGCTATTTGGTGGTCGGCGCCATGGAGTCGCTGAACGGCATTTGCCCGCAGTTTGAATCCAAGCGGCATTTGAGATCGCTGTTTTACCAGGTGAAAAGCACAACGCCGCAAACTTGAGCGCCATGAAAATGATCGGCCAGAACACTAACAGTAGTATCGAACCCCGCGCGACCTCTGACGCACTGGCGGCGATTGCTCACCAACCGGTGTTGGTTGACTCAACCGCGGCCGGCGACGATAGGGACGTCACTCTGGCCACCGCCATCGGCCAGGTGGCCGAGGGCGTCGTGATCACCGATGCCGAGGGGCGCATTCAATATGTCAACCAGTCCTTTACCAGGATGACCGGTTACGCCGCGGAGGATGTTATCGGACAGAACCCGCGCGTCCTGAAGGCGGGGCGTAACAGCAGCGAATTCTACAAAGAGCTGTGGAACACCATTCAGAGTGGGGAAGTGTGGCACGGCGAGTTGATCAACCGGCGCAAGGATGGGAGTGAATACACCGAGGAGATGAGCATCACTCCAGTGCGGAACTCCACCGGCGCGATTACGAATTACATCGCGGTCAAGCAGGATGTGACCGCTCGCAGGGCCGCGGAGAGCGCGCAGCGTTTCCTGGCAGCGGTTGTGGAATCGTCTCCGGACGCCATCCTGAGGCACACCCCGGAAGGCATCATTACCAGTTGGAGCTGCGGGGCCGAAAGGATGTTTGGTTATCCGGCCCAAAAGATCATCGGGAAACCAGTGGCAACGCTCATCCCTCCGGAATTGCCCGGCCTGTTCTCAGAGCTCATGGAAAGGCTTCGGGAAAGCGGCGCGATCGCGAATATGGAGTGCGTAGGGGTACGCGAAGACGGCGCGAGAATCGATGTCTCGTTGTCGGTGTATCCAATCCAGGATGACGGGGGGCGGCTGGTGGCCGTGGCGGCCTTCGTCCGCGATATCACCGCGCGCAAGCGGGCCGCGGAGGCGTTGCGGCAAAGTGAAGAGCAGTTCCGGACCGCCTTTGCGGAGGCTCCTTTCGGCATGTGCTTGACCGCGCTGGACGGCCACTATCTGCAGGTCAACGCCGCGTTTTGCCGGATGCTCGGCTACTCCGAGCGCCAGCTGCTACAAGGAGCGTGGCAGAACGTCACGCATCCAGAGGATTTGGAAGTCTCAAGGCGCAATGTAGAACAGTTGGTGCGCGGCCTTGTCTCTTCCGGGGAACTCGAGAAGCGATACATCCACAAGAGTGGCAAGGACGTCTGGGTCCGGCTAAAGATCTCCATTGTAAATGACCGTGACGGCGCCCCCTCACACTTCGTTGCTCACGTTGAGGACATCACCGAATCCAGGCGCGCCAAAGAAGCCTTGCAGGCTTCTGAAGAACGTTATCGCATGCTCTTCGCCCGAAACTTGGCGGGCGTGCTACGCACCACCGTGACTGGCCAGGTTTTGGATTGCAACCTGGCTACGGCGCTCATGCTGGGCTGCGACTCGCCGGCGGAGCTAATAGGCCAAAGCTTTCTCCCATTTCATTATTCTGCCGAAGGCCGAGACCAGCTAGTGAGCACGCTGAAGCAACAGAAGATGCTCACCAACTCCGAGTGGAAATTGCGGCGTCGCGATGGCCAAAACGTCTGGGTCCTGTGCAATTTCAGGTTGGTCGAGGAGGATGGCGCCGAGGTGCTGGAGACCACTCTGGTCGATATTACGGATCGTAAACGGGCGGAGCAGCAACTCAGAGAGGCTAAGGAAATCGCCGAGCAGGCCAATCGCGCCAAGGGTACATTCCTTGCCAACATGAGCCACGAGATCCGAACTCCGATGAACGGAATTCTGGGGATGGTGGGCCTGCTATTGGACGGTGAGCTGGATGCGCGCCAGCGCAAGCGCGCCGAGACGGTTCGCGACAGCGCCGAAGGGCTGCTGGACGTGTTAAACGAGATCCTGGACTTCTCCAAGATGGAGGCCCACAAACTCAAGCTGGAGCAGACCGCCTTCGATCTGCGCAGCCTGGTGGAAGGCGTGGCCGACCTGATGGCCGTCAAGACGCAGGAAAAGGGAGTGGAACTGCTCTGTTTTATAGAGACAGACGTACCCACCCAGTTACTCGGAGATGGCAGCCGGCTGCGCCAAGTGTTGGTGAATCTGGCCGGAAACGCGGCTAAGTTCACTACCGCCGGGCACGTCTCGATTCGCGTGAGACTTGAGACCCCGGGAGATTTGGGGACCATCCGCTTTGAGGTCAGAGACACCGGAATCGGCATCCCTGCCGAAAAGCTGAATCTGTTGTTTCAGCCCTTTTCCCAGGTTGATCCATCCGACAGCCGCCGTTACGGAGGAACCGGTCTGGGTCTGTCGATTGTACGGATGCTGGTTGACATGATGGGGGGCTACGTCGGTGTTGAGAGCGAGGAAGGCAAAGGATCCTGCTTCTGGTTCACCGTCCCACTGGAACGGCAGCCCGCGGTAGAGCGGCCGCGAGCGCTCTCGCTCGCCGGGTGGCGCATCCTGGTGGTAGATGACAACGCGGCCAGCCGCAACCTGATGATGGAGTTGCTGGCGTTCTGGAAGGTGGCTGCATCCGAAGCCGCCGACGCGGAAGCGGCGCTCCGAATGCTGTGCGACCCGGATGGCCGACCCTTCGATGCCGTACTGGTCGATATGGAGATGCCGGGAACGGATGGCGAACGGCTAGGAGCTCTGATTCGCGAGAATCCCAGTTTGGCCCGAACTGCTCTGGTGCTCTTGACACCCCAAAGGCTGGCTGCGGATGCGCAGCGCTGGCAGCAGCAGGGTTTCGCCGGACACGTCGGTAAACCGGTGAAGCAGGGCGAGTTGGGCTCTTGCCTGGCTTCCATCCTGGGCTACGGACCGGCCCCCGTCCGCTGCGGCGTACAACCGAATCCGTCGCGAATTCGCAAGGAAACTCGGGCGCAGCTTCACCTGCTGGTGGCCGAAGACAACCAGGTCAATCAAGACGTGGCCTTGGGGATTCTCGAGAAGCTGGGTTATCGGGCGGATGTCGTCGCGGATGGCCGAAGGGCGTTATGCGCCCTGGCGGAGAAGGACTACGACCTGGTCCTCATGGACTGCCAGATGCCTGAGATGGATGGTTACGAAGCGGCGCGGCGGATTCGTCAGCCCGATACCCTGGTCCGCAATCATGATATTCCGATTATCGCCACAACGGCTCACGCCTTGGCAGGCGACCGAGAGAAGTGTCTGAACGCAGGCATGAACGGTTTCATCTCCAAACCGCTGAGAGCTGCGGCGCTGGAACAGGCGATCGAGCAATGGACTGGCGGCGCGCCGGCTTCGGCTCCGGTGGTGGCGCTGCCGCAATCCGAGCGCGTCGGCTCCGCGATCGCGTTTGATCGAGAGGATTTGGTAGAGCGGCTGATGGGCAACGAAGATCTAGCGCGGCGGATCGTGCGTGGATTTGTGGAGGACATGCCCTTGCAGATCGCCCGCTTGGCCCAAGCCGTGAACAACCTCGACTCTGACACCGTTCGATTGGTGGCCCACTCCATCAAAGGTGCAGCCGCCAGCGTGTGCGGGCTGGAAATGCAAGAGATAGCCCATAAGCTTGAGCAGAGCGGCAGTGCGGGCGATCTGGCGGCTGCGTCTGCTGCTTTGCCCGAACTGTCGGCGAGTCTCGAGCGCGCCAGGCCGATCATGCAGGAATTCGGCCGCGACGATGTGGCCGGCCGCTGAGACCCTCTGATCGAAAATGGTTTTCTCGGAGTCCCTACTAACCAGGAACGAATGTTAAAAGAGAAAGTTGTGGCAACGGTGTTTCTGGGAGGCACTCAGAGAGGTGATCAGATGCGGAAGGACAATGATCCGGGTGGTAAAACGCATTTTGCAGCTAAGCTACCCGGCCAATTCTAGGGGATGAACGCGAGGCCGAGCGGGTGTATATCATTGTTTGGCAGCGGCCAGGTTTGGATTACCACGTTGGTGTCGGCGTTGATCCGGGAGATGGTGTTTGAAAGGGCGTTGGTCACGAACACGTCATGACCGCTAGGACTGACCCGCACCACATGCGGAAGGTTGCCCACGGGGACTCGGGTGATCGCGTGGTAAGTGGACGTGTCGACTACCCATAGGCTATTGTCGCCGCTTTCCGCAATGTAGGCCCTGGTCCCGGTTGGATTGAACGCGATCCCGTTGGGGAACCCGATATCGTAGCTAGTCACTTTCTCATTCGTGGTGGTATCGAAGACGTCCACGCGGCTGTCCCCATGCGAGGATACCCAGACCTGAGAGCCATCCGGCGAAACCGCCATGCCGGAAGGATAGCAGCCCACCGGAATTGATCCCGTCACGCTCAGGCTGGACATGTCGATGATGTACACGAATGACGTCGGGTTGCATTGGTGGGACGTGACGTAAGCCCGCGAGTTGTCCGGCAGGAACGCTATATTATTGGGCGACACTGGTGCGCCATTCGCGTCCGCCGCTGGAAAGGTGATGGTCTTGACCACCGAGTGTGACGCGAGGTCGATGACTGAGATCGTTCCGGAGCTGCTTCCGTCGCCGATATTGCCAACCAGAACCTGCTTGCCATCCGGCGCCGGGGCAGCCTTTACCGGGCCGATTCCGACGCTAACGGTCGCCGTCCTGGAATGCGGACAGGTGCTGAAGAAGCCAACTGTGTTCGCCTTCGGCCCAGGGATGACTAATTGGCTTCCCAGCGCGGGGTTGCAAGTTCGACTCCTTGCCGGGGCGCTTTTGCCCGAATAGGACGGGTGAAATGGAATGCGCATTGGGAAAGGGATCAGCTTGGTCACGAGATTCGTGGCGGTAAGTGCCCGGGGTCCGGGTACGGCTTCGGGCGGCGGGGGAAGAGGAATATCAGGAAAATCGGGGAGGTCCTCGAATGGATCAGGCAGCAGCGACGGAAAGTTCGGGAACGGGTCGTCGAAATCAGGTGGGTCGGGAATATCCCACGGATCGGGTAGCGGAAGATCGTCGAAATCTTCGGGCGGCGGGGGTAAATCGAGTGGGTTGGGCAGGCCGGTGGCCGGGTCATAAGGATCGTCGAAAATGGGTGGAGGATCGTCCGGCCAGGGCGGCAAATCGTCCGGGAACGGAGGCGGGTCCCACGTCGGATGATCGGCCCCCGGCGTGCCCCGCGACACGAGCAGGACGATTGCGATGACATAGAGAGCTTTTTTGAACAGTCTCATGACATCCTCATTGGAAAATCACGGTTCGACCCGCAAACGCGCCTGTCACGATTGCGCCAAGGTCCAGCCCGCTCGCGCTGAAGATGGTCGGATTCGAAGCCGGCAGCGCGCCCACATAGACGACACCCTTCGATTTGAGCAGATTTCTCCGTGTAGCCGGAATGTTTCCGAGGGCGATGGCCGGAACAGTGAAGCTGGAAGAGCCAACTGGCGCGACACAGGCGAATACCGCCGAACTGTTGCTTGGCAGATCTACGCCACCGCCGAAGATGATCACGGGTTGGCCGGGCGGAGCGCCGCTCCAATTTACTGTAAAGCCCTGGCTGCGAGTGATCGTCAATATCGACGGCGGCGAGGGTTGATTGGTCCAGGTCAACTCAAACGCGCTCGGCACCGTGATGCCGGCCTGGAACGCGCCGACATCCGGGCCGCCCGGTGCCGACAACGTCAGACTCCCAGCGTTCAGGAAGAGGCTGGACGGAACCAACGACCCAGTGTAGGTGTAGCCCAGCGGCTGAAAATTGCGCGCGTTGCTGGCGGGCCGGCCCAGACTGCGTTGCCCCGCAGCGCTGGATATCGTAAGCGGAGTTCCGGCATTCAGAAATTTTGCGCCGGAATCGTCCGCCCCGGGAAGCGGATCGCCGTCGAAAAGGTCGCCGGCCGCGCTATAACCCGTGCACGATCCCGGGGGCGGCAGCGAAAGAATAGCGTTGAACGGCGCTGCGGGAAGCGGATTCTCCTGCTGGAAGGTGAGCATCGCCGCGTCGGTCGTCACTTGCCCTGACTTGGCGAGTCCGACGTCCTCCGATACGTCTGTGCGCAGCAGACCAATGAGCCCGATTTTCTTACCCGCCAGGAATGATGCTGTCAGCGCATTCGCCGAGTCCGAGCAAGGCGCGCCGTCAGCCGAGATTGCCATGGTGGTCGTGTTGCTCACGGTCGTGCCCGAAGTTCGGATCTGCACCGGAACCCAGCATCCCAGCGGCGCACTCGATGGCACGGTGAAAACAACCTCGTCCAGACCCGCGCAGCACGGGCTGCGGCCGCTGTAGCCGACCGAAGCCGTCTGTCCGCCGACAAACACCTCCACCTTGGTAGTCGGAGTTCCCGCCGTGGGCGCAACATTGTCTGCAGCAACCGCGCCCAATCCCGTGCCGTACAGAATCATCACCTGCCCCGGTTGGGCTGGAAGGGAGGGCAGATTCACGGGCGTATTCGTCGCGGAGACAGAGTCTTGCAAGACTCCGGGGCCGAGACCGGCGCCGTTGATGGAAAAGATGCCGAAGCTGGCCGCGGTCACGGTCGCCCGCCCGGGCGGACTCTTGATACTGTTGAAGCTCACGTACACCGACACCGTCCCCAATGGAGCGGTGGAGGGCATAATGGCATTAATTTGCCCGGGGCTGACGAACACGGGTATCGCGTTTACCGTTGTGCTGCCTTGAGTTACCTGGACCGTGGTGCCGCCGAGGGTAGTCGATAGCGGGAACGCCAGAGTGGGACTCGAGTTCGGACCCATGCGCGTACCAAAGATGGAGAATAGCGAGCCACGCGCAATCGAGCCCGCAGGCAACCCGGCCGGCATGAAACTAGCCGCATTAACAATCCCGCGGTTGTTGATTTGGGGCATCTGCGCGAACAGGCCTGACGGCATCACTAATGCCAACACGCAGAGAACCCTTGCCATCGACCTCCGAGTCTACCAAAAAAGGAAAAAGGGAAAAGGATGAAAGGGTGAGAAACGGCGGGGTCCGCCGTTGCAGTGAGACACGGAAAATTGAGCAATTTCTATGAGCTCGCGAGAATCCTCGGCGACTTGAATATCAAGCTGACCTATGTCAAGTTGAAAACATGGTGGCCAGGGACGGAATCGAACCGCCGACGCCAGCCTTTTCAGGGCTGCGCTCTACCAGCTGAGCTACCTGGCCGCGACCGCGAAGCTAGCTTACCTCAAATTCTAGCAGACGCTCTCGCTATTCAGCTATCGATGTGCTGCAGCTCCGCCAGCTTTTCGCCGGTCTTTTTTTCCACCTCGGCATGCAGGCTGCCGCCGTGCGCATCCATGGTGACAATTGCGGCGAAGTTGTTTACGCGCAGGTGCCACATCGCCTCCGGAATTCCAAACTCCATCAAATGCACGCCCAGCACCTGCTCGACCGTACGCGCGTAGAATTGCGCCGCGCCGCCGATGGCGTTCAGATATACCGCACCCGATTTCTGAAGCGCCGCCAGCGTCTTCGCTCCCATGCCGCCCTTGCCAATCACCGCTCGTACACCATACTTTTCGATCACCGTGGCTTGATACGGCTCCTCGCGGCTGCTGGTGGTTGGTCCGGCTGCCTTCACGGTCCAGGTCTCGCCTTGTTTCAGCATCACCGGCCCGCAGTGATACAGCACCGCGCCGCGCAAGTCCACCGGCGGCGGGTTCTTCATCAGGTAGGCGTGAACATTGTCCCGCCCGGTAAATACTTCACCCGAGACCAGCACCACGTCGCCCACGCGCAACGCCCGCACGGCCTCTTCAGAAAGCGGCGCGGTGAGGACCACTTCGCGGCCAGTCAGCGGGAACCCTTCCGCTTGAGCCATCCGTTCGACGGCGCGATTCGGATCGCGATAAAGCCAGCGCGTGATGGCGCCGCTCGAGGCGTCCAGGCGCACGCCTAACCGCCGGAAAGCCCAGCAATCGTAAGCCACCGACACAAAGAAACTCGCGGGCAGACGATTCGCCGCGCCGATCTTGCATCCAATCAAGGAAACCTGCCCGCCAAAACCCATGGCCCCGACGCCGATGCGGTTGGCCTCCTCCATCACTTCTGACTCCAGCTGCGCCAATTCCGGAACGGGATTCACATCGTCCAGCGTGCGGAATAGCTGATTCTTCGCCAGCGCGTATCCGTGCGCGCGATCGCTTCCGATGCAAACGCCCACCGCGCCGGGAGCGCAGCCCTGTCCCTGCGCCTGCCACACCGCGTGCAGGATGCACTTGCGAACGCCCTCCAAATTGCGGTCCGCGCGGCCCAAGTGATCCAGTTCGCAGGGCACCGAATACTGGATGTTCTTGTTCTCGCAACCGCCGCCTTTCAGAATCAGCTTCACTTCGATCTCGTCGTCTTCCCACTGCTCGAAATGAATCACCGGCGTCTCGGCGCCCAGATTGTCGCCGCTGTTTTTGCCGGTCAGCGAATCCACCGAATTAGGACGCAGCTTGCCGCGCCGCGTAGCTTCCGCCACCGCTTCCCGAATCGCGCGCTTCACCTGCAGTTGATTCACGCCCACCGGCGTATGTACCAAAAACGTCGGCATGCCGGTGTCCTGGCAGATGGGGCCTTCGTCCTGCTGTGCCATATCGATGTTGCTGGCGATGATGCCCAGCGCTTGCGCCGACTGTGTCCCCGGCGTTTCTTCGCCGATCGCGACTCCCATGGCGGCGCGCACGTCGGGCGGCAGATCGGTTGACGTCTGGGTGATCAATTCAATGAGGCTGTCTCTCAAGAAATTCATGGGTGAGCCGCTACGATTCTAACCCGCGCGGATGCTTGCCAGCCAAGCCGGCTGTCTTCAGCAAAGATTCCACACCTGAAAGCCGCTGCCGGGGGACCTCGCCTATTGTCCATTCAACTTCGCGGTTTGAATGGCGCCGTCAGATTCCCAGGCTGCCAGGACCGAGCCGTCCTCAAGTGCAACTAAGTTGACGAACCCACCTTCCGGTGCAAGTTTCCGCGGCTGTGCGTCTGCGGGCCCAATGATCTCGACTCCCGCACTGCCGGACCAAGCGACATACACGCCCTTCTTACCGGCTACGATTGCGACATCCTTACCGGTCCCGAGCCGCTTCTCCGGCTGTCCGGGACGGGCTTCGAAGACATCCTTCTCGCGACGCCAGGCGGAAAGCAGTTGCCCATGATCCCATACCAGGCCACCGCCATCCATCGGGCAGGCATTTAGCTTCCACGTTCCCTGACCGAGCTTTTGCGGCGGGCCGAAGTGGATGCCGTCGCGTGAGGAGGCTAGGTATAGATCCCGCGACCCATCCAGCACGTTGCGCCACATGACCGCGATTTCACCGTGACTACCGATGGCAATCGACGGATCGCAGCATTGGCAAATGGTGCCGGATGGGGAAGCATATAGCAGTACGTTTTTGGACCACGTGTTTCCGCCGTCGGTGGAGCGCGCCCCGTACAGCTTAGTGCCTTGGGAGCGCAAGTCGAGCCACGCCGCGAAGAGATTGTCTTGTGCGACGGCAGCCATGGCGTAAAGGCCTTCATGAGTGGCGTTCGGTTCGTCATTGACGAGGCCGGCACGAGTCCAGGTCTTACCGCGATCCACCGATCTCCAGGTAATCAGGTCTCCTTCACCGGGCTTCGCGCCGGCAATCGCGCTGATGACGATAGCGTCCTTGAGAATGATGGCCCGGGGCCCGCGATGCCGGCCCACGGCCAGAAACGGCACCTCGGCCACCTTGGTTGGAGGGCCGAATGTGCGGCCCTCATCGCGCGAAGAAGCGAAATAAATGGACTGCCCGGCGGCAAACGTGAGCACCACCTGTCCATTCGCCGCGGCCAGTTGCGGCTGGCGGTTCGGCACGCCTGCCGACAACGGCAATATACTCAGCAACAAAAAATGGAGAGTAAGCATCAGAATGTGAACCTCATAGCAAACTGGAAGGATCGAGGGTCGGCCACCGCCGTGATTTGTTCGAAGGTCGGCAGCGGATTGGTGGGAAAGACTCCGGTTCCGAACGTTCCGTTCAGGCTCACGCCATTGACGTGATTGGTTAGATTGAACCCCTCGGCGAGCGCCTCCAGCCGCAACCGTTCCGTGAGTTGGAAGGATCTGCTGAGGCGGGCTCCCAGGCTGAAAAAGTCGAAACCGGATCCGGCGTTGCGATTGATGAAGCCGCCGTTGATTGTGGGCCGGGCCGCGGTTCCTTGGATGGTGTTGGCGCCGGTAGTGATGTTGAACGGCAGCGGCGAGTAGTACTGCAGCATGCTCGTCAATTGGAAGCCGTGGCTGATGCGTTCCCAGGCGGAATTCGCCGCACCCATCGGAGTGTGAACCGAGCCGTCAAAAACGAAGCGATGCCGCTGATCGTCGTCCGAGCGGCCGTAATCTTGCCAGATGTTGAAGTTGTTGATGGGCGCGCTGAAAAAGAACTCGCCGACATCATCGAGTGCCTTCGAATACGTGTACGAAATCCGGTAGTTCCCCCAGCGAACCGGGCGCTGCACGAACGAGACGTAGAAAGCATCGTAATGCGAATCGGCGAGTGATGAGTATTGGCTATCGTTGCCGTAGTTGGGATTTGGCCGGCATCCGTTGTTCGTTCCCGAAGCCGTGCAGTTCGGCACGTTCTGGTTCACGGAGATGATCAGATGGAGACCGCGAACATGCTGATAGCCGGCGCTGACCGTGCTGCGGCCCCCCAACTCTTGCTCGATTTCGAAGCTGCCCTGCTCGGAATAGGCGTTCTGCATGTGCGGATACATGGTGGAAAAGTTGAACAGTACGCCCGGCGGAAGCGTGAGACTGCCGAGGATGTTGGGGAACTCGGGGGCGCCGGCCTGGGTAGGCGAAAGGCTGACGCTGATCTGGCTCAGGTCCGCGGGATTGGTCGTGTTGTTGGCCGATAAGAGCGCGTTGGCCAGCGCTCGCAACGGCACCCGATCATAGAAAAGCCCGTAGCCGCCCCGGATTACCGTCTTGCGAGACGCAAACGGCGTCCAGGCGAAGCCTCCGCGCGGCGACACATTGTTGGTATCGGTTGCAATGCTCTGCAAGAACTGGAGGTCGTAGCGCATCCCCAGATTCAGCGTGAGGTGCGTGTTCACCTTCCATTCATCCTGTGCGTAGAATCCGACGTTGGGGTTGGTCTGATGGATGACGCTGTTGGCGAAGGTCTGCGTAAAACCAGACGTATTGTATGTGCCCTTCAGGAAATTTGCGAGCGACGAAAATGAATAACTGCCGCGATTGGACCGCGGAAACGTGATGGTGTCATCGTTGTACAAAAATTCGGTTCCGACGCGAATGGCGTGGGCTCCGGTCTCATACGAGAAACTGTCCACTGCTTCGCCGAGTTTGTTGAGACGCCCGGTCGGCGATCCTGACAGCGTCCCGAAAGAAGCAACGCCCGAGATACTCACTGCGGGCCCGATCTCGTCCGAGGGTGGCGCCTGAAGATTGCTGTTCCAGAATTGCCCGCGCGTCTCGTTCACCGCCCGCGGGGACAGCGCCACGATGTTACTCACCGCGATGACCTGGTCGGTGTCGTACAGATTGGCGGAGGCGCTGGGAGCGCTAAGCCCGCCTGCGCCGCGCGAGTTGATGCTGGTGACGTGGTAGAGACTGTAGCGGGCGCTGAACTGGTCTTTTGAGCTGAACTGATGATCGACTTTGCCTAAAAAGTTCGTGCTGTGAACCGGGTTCGGATAGATGCCCGTGTAAATCTGCGCGCCGGGATATCCGATGGCGAGGAGCCTGGCGTTGATAGTCGCCACGTTAGTGGGAGAGATTGTCACCAGTCCGGACTGATTCAGCTCACGCTGCTCGAAATTGGCAAAGTAGAACGTGCGGTCCCGAATGATCGGCCCACCCAGGCTGGCCCCATACTGCGCCTGAGTCATCGGCAGAACAGTGTTGGATAGCGCATTGGCTGCGTTGAAGCGGCTGTTGCGAAAAAACCCGTATAGATCACCATGCAGCTCGTTAGTGCCGCTTTTGGTGACGACGTTGACATACCCGCCCAGCGCTCGCCCAAACTCGGCTTGCCCTCCCGAGGTGACGACTTGAAGCTCGCCGACGACATCGAGGCCATAGAACGCACCGGTCAGCCCCGCGGCATCGTCGTTGTCGGAAAGACCGTCGACGATGAAGCCGTTCGAGAAGTTTCGCTGGCTGCCGATCGAGATACCCTGGCCTGGCACCGCCGCAGTTTCGGCGAATAATTGGTTGGACGCCGTGTTCGTGGGAGATACGCCGGGAATCAGAAGAGCGGCATCCAGGAAGTTGCGGCCGTTCAGCGGTAGTTCCTGAATTTCGTTGTTGGGTACCGTACCCGCGATCTGCGATCGCGCACCTTCCAGCACCGTGGCATCGCCCGTGACGGTGATGGCCGTTCCTATAGAGCTGACGGCGAGCGTAACAGGCAGTTCAAAAGCCGAACCCACCGTCAACGTGACCGGCCGGGTCACATCCGTGAAGCCTGGCTGGTGAAACGTGATCTCATAGGGGCCCAGTTTGAGAAAAGGAAAGCGGAATCGTCCCTCGCGGTCCGTGGCCGCCGTGCTGGTCTGATTCGTTTCCGTTTGACGCGCGCTGACCTGAGCGCCTCTAATCACAGCACCGGTGGCATCCGTCACGCGGCCGCTCATACTGGCATAGTTAATGGTTTCCTGCGCGGAGATGGGAGCGACCCCAGTCGCGGCGCAGAATGCGAAGAAAGCAACGTTGTAAGCTGACAATAACCTCATTTTTCCCTCCTGGAAGCAAACCACTGACTGCAACTTCAAGCTGCGAAAAAGCGGCGAGAAGGCGGAGGGCGTTGGTAAAGAGTAGGGTTAAAGACTCGGGAACCGTGGCGCTCGCCAGGCAGATTGAGACGATAGGCGGGCAGCAGCTCGACAGCCATTTGCGCCAGCGGAGAAACCCAGACGGTACGGTCGGACTGGGTAGTGCGAAAGATGGGACAATTTGCACAACAGGCATGCGAAGCACTCAGTCCCCAAACCGGGGCGGCCGGCCTCTTATGCGTTGGGCAGGACGTTTTTGTGCAACACGGGCATGGCTCAGGGCTGGAGAAAAACAACGCCAACGCGATCCATGGAGCCGCGAGTTGGAGCGAAAGAGCGGCGACAAGGATCAGGCCGGCGAGCGAGCGCGGCGCTCGAATGTTTCTCCAGCGGAAGAACAAATGCTCCCGGATAAGCCCCTTCACTCCAGTCCTTTCTTTCAGTCAGTTCAACGAAACAACCCGAGGCTGTACCACTAAACTTCGCGCTAGGCGCGCAGTTCCGAGACTGCCCCGGAGGAGACGAGATCAGCTAGGAAAGGAGACTTGGAGGGCCGCGCTTTTGGCTGGCGCGGCTGAAGGACACGCGATATCGCGCCGCCATCTGAGGCCGGGCGGCTGGATGTTGAAGCAACGACGCAAAAATCGCTTGCGCGGCACTCAAACCCATCGCCTCGGAATGTGACGAAACCGGTCCGATTCTCGGGAACGCAGGGCATTGCATGCGAGCCCGCTCGAGAGCAGGCCCAGATGGCGTTTCTTGCTGATCCACCGGCGGCATCGCACAATGGTGTTTGCCATCGCGGCGGCAACAGGCGGGTAGGTTCGAGGCGTCGTCAGCCAACAAGGCGGACGTAACCGTAGAGGTCCCAAACACACCCAGCAGCAAGACAGCGCAGACCTGTCTCATTAGGTTGATCGTACTACCGGCCGCGCAAAGCTGTCAAACGCAGCGGGCTGGCCGCTGAGGAAACTACGATGGTTCGGAAAATATCTTGAGGTATTGGGATGATATAATCGAATTCCTCGTGCATCACTGGAGTTTTGAAGCGAGAGCACGCCAAAAGTTCCTGAACCGGGTACCTATTATGCCGACCAAAACGCTAGTTCTGACCATAACGCTCGGAACGGTCTTCGCAGCTTCGAGCGTCGCGCAGTCCGCCGATTCGAGCGCCCTGCCGCCTCCCGGCTTCCATCACCTGCACCTGAACTCCACCAATCCCGAAGCC
>DATJWJ010000051.1:0-44140 GCA_035501355.1 Bryobacteraceae bacterium
GTCCAATTCAGCGTGAGCGGCTGGCTGCGGTCGACCGATTCTGTCTGCGCGCGATTGGTCCAGGTGAGCCCAAACGGTGAGGGCAGCGTGAATTTCGCCGTGAAGGCCCCCACGTCGGCGCCGCCAAATCCGGTGAGCACGTAATTGGCGGGAACCAGATAAACCGTGGACGGAACGAGCGAGCCGGTGAACGAGTAGCCCAGTGGCTGGAAGTTTCGTTCGTTGGTAGCCGGCCTGCTCAGGATTCTTTGACCGCCGGGAGAGTTGAGGTTGAATGAACTACCGGCCTTGAGAAACGATCCCGTTGTGAGCGGACCCGGAAACGAGTCGCCGGCCAGCAGATCGCCTGGTGCGGTGTAGGCGGTGCAGGTGCCCGCCGGCGGCAATGAAAAGATCGGATGGAAGGGGCCCGGCGCGGATGGCTGCTCCTTTTGGAAAGTGAGCATGGCCGCGTCCGTGATCACGCTTTTCGGCGACGAGTAGCCGATGTCCTCGATTACATCGGTGTGCAACACCGCGACGGCGCCGATCTTCTGCCCGGCGAGAAATGGCTGCGAGAGCGCGTTGGCCGGATCCGAACAAGCCGAGCCGTCGGAGGAGATCGCCATCGTCACCGTATTGCTTACCATCGCGCCGTTAATGCGAGCCTGCACTGGAACCCAGCACCCCGGGGGCGCCGCGCTTGGAACCTGAAAATTGATCTGATCCAGGCCCGAGCAGCAGCTGCTTCGCCCGTGATACAGGACGTTAGCCGACTGCCCGCCGACGAAGACCTCCACGTTCGCAAGATTCCCGCTCGGAGGAGCAACGTTGTCGGGCGTTTGAATTGGCCCTAGTCCAGTGCCATAGAGCATCACAAGTTGGCCAGGCTGAGCAGGCGCCGAGGGCGAATTAAGAGGCGTCAGCTGTTGGGAGACGTAATCCTGGATCAGTCCCGGACCATAGCCGCCGTTGCCAGCGCTGAAAATGCCGAAGCCGGCGCTCACCACCGTGGCAGGCGAAACCGGTCCGATCGCGGGCGCACCGTCAATGGTGGTCGTCACTCGAACCGAGACGCGTCCCAGCGGGGCATTCGAAGGCATGATGGCGTTTATCTGCCCCGAGCTGACGAACACCGGGATCGCATCCACCGAGGTCGTTCCTTGTGTGACCTTCACCGAAACTCCGCCCAGCGTGGGCGCGAGCGGGAACATGAGCGGGGGACTGGAGCTTGGGCCCAGGTTCACACCGAAGATCGAGAAAAGCGAGCCCTGGGCGATCGGCCCACCTGGCAAACCGGCCGGCATGAAGCTGGCGCCGTTGACGATGCCGCGGGGAGCGATCAGCTGCGCGAAACAGACGGGCGAGGTGGCGAGAAGAAACAGAGTTATGATCGTTGGCTGAAACGTTTTCGAACTCACGAGCTGCGGACTCCTGTCGCCGAATAATATAACACTGACCTTGCTGTTGAAAAACTCTACCGGCGATCATTTCTTCTGCGCGCTACAATAAAACTTCATGCCCCACCTGCTGGAGGGCAAGACTGCCCTGATTCTGGGCGTCGCCAATCGCTGGAGTCTGGCTTACGCAATCGCGCAGGCCTTCACGCGCGAAGGCGCCAGGTTGATCCTGACCTATCAGGGCGAACGCCAAAAGCAAACCGTGGAAGAACTAGCGGCGGAATTGAAAGGCGCCCAGACGCTGGCCTGCGACGTGACCCAGGACGACCAACTAACTCAATTGACCGATGCGCTACGCAGCCAGGGAACCATCTTGAACGCCGTTGTCCACAGCATCGCCTTCGCTAACCGCGAGGATCTGAGCCGGCCTTTCGTTGAAACCTCGCGTGCCGGCTTCGCCCTGGCTCAGGACGTCAGCGCGTACTCGCTCGTAGCCGTCGCTCGCGCCACCGCGCCCCTTATGGCCCCCAAGGATCAAGGCGGCGGAAGTATCCTGACGTTAACCTACCTGGGCTCGACCCGCGTGGTTGAAAACTACAACGTCATGGGAGTGGCAAAAGCGGCGCTGGAAGCAAGTATGCGGTACCTGGCAAGCGACCTGGGACCGTCCAACATACGTGTGAATGCCATTTCGGCCGGAGCGGTGAAGACCGCCTCCGCGCGCGGCATTCGCGGCTTCTCCAAAATGCTGGAAGGCGCGGCCCAATTGGCTCCGCTCCGGCGTAATACCGATCCCGGGGAGGTCGCCGATGCCGCCGTTTTCCTCGCTAGCGACCTGGGACGCGGCGTGACCGGCAATGTTCTGTACGTGGATGCCGGGATGCAAATCATGGGATTTGCCGGTGCGGGATAATGGATTTGAGCCACCCGCCCAAATTGGTTTGCCAGTCCGGGGGAAAAAAGTGTCAAGGCCGCGACCTGGTAGGCGCTGGACGCAATTCTCCCATCCGTTACATTGAAATTTCATGGCCCAAATCCATTGGCGCCTAGAAGTATAAGCGCTCGCGATCATGCTTTTTACTTACGGCTCTCTGGTGCGTGCTCGGTCGCCATTGCCGGACCCGCGACCAGAGCAGCGGCGATGTACCGCGAATGGCGCCCATCGCCCTGTGCGCAGTCGAGCTCGTTCGCCAGCAGGTTGGCAACTTGGCCGACGCGAGGTTCCTGGAGAATCGTCAGGTGATCGCCAGACACTTCGTGAAATACAAAACCTGCCGGCGCAAGGTGGCTCCACGCGAAGCTAGCATCGAGGTACCGGCCATGCGGCCCATCGGACGCCCAAATGTGCACCATTCGTCCGGACCAGGGCAACGGTCGATGGCGAAGCAGAGCCTGAGCTGTCTCAGGCAACTCTGGCCGGGCGTTGGAAACAAACGAGCTGCGGATACGGCTCCATTGGCCGCCGGGCCAGCGTCGGACGGCGTAGCTTAGCCGCCGGACACGCTGCCATAAATGGACGAAGGCCAGATGCGGGGCGCTCAGCGGCGGCGGAAACAGGTTCCGCACGTCAATCATGGCCACGAAAGCGATTTCGCTACCCTCTCGTTCAAGCTGACGAGCAACTTCGAGCGCGATGACTCCGGCCGCGCACCAACCGACCAGCGCATAGGGCCCCTGCGGCCGAAAAGCGCGCACCGCCCGGGCGCACCCGGCCGCCAGTTGGTCGATTGAACGCACCACCGAGGGAACCGCGGAACGTGGAATCGGAACCCCAATGAGCGGTCGATTCGGCCCAAGATGTCTCGCTAGCCTGGCCCCCTCGAACCCTGGATCGATCATGAATAAAGGCAGACCATTTCCCTGGGGTTGTATCGGAATGACAACCGGTTCCGCTTCCTGGAGCACGGTTTCAGCTTGTGCGATGGTGACCGCAAGTCGCGAAATGGTCGGCGCCCGCAGGAGAACGGCCAGATCCAGCTCCTTTTCAAATTCCTGATGAATCCATGTAATGAGCCGCGTCGCCGTCAGGCTGTCGCCACCCAGCTCGAAGAAATTGTCGCCGCTCCCCACTCGAGGAATTCCGAATAGCTCGCCCCACATCGCCGCCAAACGCGTCTCAATCGGCCCCACCGGCTCTGCGAACGGCTGTTCTGAATCCGGGCCGTCCGCGAAGCAGCCGGCCAGCGCCTGCCGGTCAAGTTTACCGCTCGGAGTCAGCGGCATTTCCGGTAGTACAGCGAACGCCGTTGGCAACATATGCTCGGGCAAATATCTGGAAAGGTGCGCCAGCAGATCGTCCTTGCCGGGTGCTTCTCCTCGCGCTGTGAGATACGCCACCAATCGAGCTTTCCGGCCCTGGCTCTCGACCATCACCGCGCATTGCTGAACCGCTTGGTGCCGCGCCAGCGCAGCTTCGATCTCCTCCAACTCGATGCGGTAGCCCCGAAGCTTAACCTGACGGTCTTTTCGCCCCACGAATACGAGGTTGCCGTCGGGCAAGAAATACGCTAAGTCCCCGGTTCGATACATCCGGCCGTTTCCATCGAACGGATCCGGGAGAAATCGCTCCGCGGTCAGCTCAGGCGAGTTCAAGTACCCGCGCGCCACCCCTACTCCCCCGATGAAGAGCTCCCCTACAACTCCAACTGGAAGCGGCGCCAGGCCCTCGTCCAAAACATAGGCCACAGCATTCGCGACGGGAGCTCCAATGGGCATGGCGGACTCGCTCTCCCACACCGAGGTGCCCGCTTCGTAGACCGTGGCCGCACAGGTCGTTTCTGTGGGTCCATACGCGTTGAACCAGCGAATATTTGTTCCAGCCAGTCGCTTCCAGGTTTGGAAGACCACCGGATCGACGCGCTCCATGCCGGCCACTACGGCGCGCAGCGAGGCCGGCAACGTGTAGCGCCCGTCCGAGAGAGCCGCGACTAGTTCCGCCCACCAGGTGCTGGGAATGCCGGTGATCGTAATCCGTGCCTTGTGTAGAAATCGAAGAAAGTCTCCCGCGGATGTTCCCTGCCGCGAGAGGCCGAAAACCAACACTGCACCCCACGATAAAGAATTGAAGACCTCGGCAACGAAAAGATCGGCTCCCACCGACGCAAATTGCAATCTTCGGTCCGCTTCCGAGAACCCGAAAATTTGGTGTGCTGCCAGCAAATAGTTCACCAGTGACTGGTGGGTCACCACCACGGCCTTCGGTTTTCCCGTGGATCCCGAGGTGAAGATGGCATAGGCTGCGTTTTCAGGCCCGGCAAGCTGGGGAGGGTCAGTACTGGGTTGGATCGCCATTTCGTCTTGCAATTGCTCCCAGCAAGCCACTTCGCTTGCCCCGAACACCAGGTTTGCGTCTTGCGAGATAACCAACTTAGGCCCGGCGCACTCCAACATCTGCGCCAGCCGTTCTGGCGGCTGACCCGGTTCGAGAGGAACAAATACGCCGCCGGCTTTGAGCACGGCTAAGACCACGATAATCGCCTCGGGCGAAGGACCCAAAAGAACCGCGACCCGTTCTTCAGGCCGGACGCCTCTTTGCTGCAGGAGTCTTGCAAGCCGGTTGGCCTGTTCATTCAGATTGCGGTAAGAGACCGACCCGCCGGGCGAATCGAGAGCGGTTTTTTCGGGAGTTCGGCGGGCCTGGCGCTCGAACAGACCATGAGCGCATCCCTCAAACTCAACCGGAGTGCACGTGCTCCGCAGGCGCTGGCGCTCCTCGCCGGGAGTCAGCATTTTCAAAGTCGAAAGACGGCTGCCCGGCAGCGCAAGGAAGCTCTCCAGCAGCGTTTTCACGTGTCCCGTCATGGCCACCACTGTCTGGCGGCCGAACCACCGCGCATCGTAAACAAGGTTGAGCGTAAGAACCGGGCTGCCATAGACCGCTAGCGTCAACGCGATATCGGTGCGTTGCACGCGGGTGACGTTGCGATCAACCCAGGCACCGCCGAGTTTCCGCATGGCCTCTCCAACCGGTTCCCGCTCGTAGTGCAACACGGTATCGAAAAGCGGCTGACCGGGCGGAAGCCCGCTCCATTGCCGTATCTTGTCGAGCGGGGCGTGTTCATAATCTCGCATCGCTGTCCACCGGGCGCGAATCTCTGCCAGCCACGACAGCAACGATGCATCCAGCGGCACCGGAGTGCGGAACGGAAGAGTATTCACAAATGGGCCGACCGTGCTGGCGGCGTTCGGCGTGCTCGTCCCCCTACAGGCGCGCGTAACCCCGAAGACCACTTCCCGCCGCCCGCTGTACCGGCTCAGAAGGAGAGACCAGGCGGCCAGAACCAGCGTGTTGACGGTGATGCCATGCTGCTGTGCGAACCCTTCCAGCGCGTGCGTCAGGTCTTTCGGCAGGAACAGCCGTTCATGTCCCGTCGCCTCGTCTCCGCCAGACGAAGGGCGCGGGATGCGATCGACCACATAGCCGGTGGTTTCTTGAAGACCCTCCAGATTGTGCTGCCAATACCCCTGCGCGGCTTTCCAGTCCTGTGCTTGCAGCCAGCCGAGATGATCCGAAAATGACCCTGGTTCGGGCAGGCTAAGATCATGTCCCTGAGAAAGCGCTTCGTAAAATGCGAGCCACTCTCTCCAGACGATGAGATACGAGCGGGCGTCGACGAGCACGTGGTGTATTGTCCAGACCAGAGTGCAGGAATCAGCCCAACGTATCAAGGTGACGCGCGCCGGCACGCCCGAACGAAAGTCGAAGCCACGCTCCCGATCGGTTCGCAGCCAGCCATCCAACTTCGATGGTGCTTCTTCAGTAGGAACGCCATTCCAAGCCAGTTCTTGCCAGGGGATCCGGGAAGTCTCATTCACCTGCTGGCAAAGGTTGCCTCTGGAATCAGTCTCCACGCTGGTGCGCAATGCCTCGTGACGCGCCGCCATTTTCTGCCAGGCGTGCTGCAAGCGATCGATATCTAAAGGCTCGATCGTTTCGCAGACCTCCTGGATCACGTAGGCGCCGGACCGTGGGGCCCGCATCGACGCGAGCACCATGCTCTGTTGCAGGGAGGTTAGGGGCGCTCTTTTCACCCGCCGCTCCGCCGTGGTCTCAGCACCAAACGAGGACAGCGATCTCCAGCATAGTAGGAGGGAAACGAAACTGAGATTTCATCGAAAAATTCGGAAAGCGTGGCGCGGCACTCAGCTAAAGTAGGGAAGACGTGCACGGCGGCACCGTCCCGGTAAACTTCGATGTGGTCGATGTCACTCTTTGGCCAGCCGGTGCGCGAGAGCAATAATGATTCCTCGGGCCGGTGGCTAATCCAGAACCGATAGACGGCACTCACCGCTATGCCTTCCCCGGTGCTGGGTTGCATGGCCATCAACAGGCGAAACCTGAACTGTGTGAAGGTCGGAATTTCCCCGCGCATCGCCTCTTCGAGAACTCGATCGGGCAGTTCTTGCTGCTCGGACTGGGTAAAGCATCGCAGGATAAAAATTCCATCGGGCTTCAGCACGTTGCGAACGCTTCTTGCGAAGTAACGTTGGTCGTCCGGGTACCTCAGACAGTTCATCGATCCGTCGCCAATTACGATGTCACAGGAAGACGGTCGCTTCGGCAGCGATAGCCAGTTTCCGTTCACTGCCCATCGCTCGCCTGGAACATCGCCCGGCCACACACTTTTAACCATCTCGCTGGACTGATCGATTCCTAGAAGCGAGAACGAGGGGGGCCAGGGCATCGCGGCGATATCTGGTGTTACACCTAGCAGCAGCGCCTGGTTTGTTTCCAAGGGATGTCGCAAGACATATGCGGCGGCCGTCTGCCCGAAGAAACGAATGTCCTCGGCTGAAGGACGCAGAGGCGGGCGCATTTCTGCATACACGGCCGCGACCCTACCCCAATAGCGGCCCGCCGGCGTGGTGGTCTCCCCGGGCGCTGCCTTAGTCGCGGCAACAGCTGGCGTTGCCTCGGTCATCCTCAAAAAGTCCCCATATAAACGCAATTCAAAATCGGCGAGGTGTCTGATTATACATCTGAGCGCAGCTTTTGTTGCAGGCCTCTTTCCGGAAGCCCCGTTCACTTCGTACTAGTACATCGGCGACCCAGCCGAAGAGATTCCGAAGGATGGGGAGGTGAGAGAACCGCCTTGATATCGCACTCAAGCAACTTCTTAGAATAACCACTCAGCTCCGCGAACACGTTACAATGGCTACGTTCGGTCTCAGGACGAACGAGCAACTCTATCTGGCGATCGGAGTTCCGACGTTGGTCAATGCCGCAATGATGGGCCTCCTCATCGCTTATATCAGCGCCCATGCCCTCATGGCGCCCAAAGACCAGGGCGTCGGAAGTATCCTGACGTTAACCTATCTGGGCTCGACCGGCGTGGTTGAAAATTACAACGTCATGGGAGTGGCAAAAGCGGCGCTGGAAGCAAGTATGCGGTACCTGGCAAGCGACCTGGGACCGTCCAATATACGTGTGAATGCCATTTCGGCCGGAGCGGTGAAGACCAGCTCCGCGCGCGGCATTCGCGGCTTCTCCAAAATGCTGGAAGGCGCGACCCAATTGGCTCCGCTGCGGCGTAATACCGATCCCGGGGAGGTCGCCGATGCCGCCGTTTTTCTCGCTAGCGACCTGGGACGCGGCGTGACCGGCAATGTTCTGTACGTGGATGCCGGCATGCAAATCATGGGATTTGCCGGTGCGGGATAATGGATTTGAGTCTCCCATCAAAATTGACTTTGCAGATAAGATGTTTTTATCATGTGAATCGAGCAGCCTGATCGGAGCGAGCCTCTCCGGAGGCGCTTCCGGCCAGTTTCGCAGTTTCTCCGAGCCCATCTATGATTACCGTTAACGGTCTCACCAAGAGATACGCCCGTACTGTCGCGGTCGACCATATCTCATTTGAAGTTCAGAAAGGACAGATCGTGGGCTTTCTCGGCCCCAACGGCGCCGGGAAAACCACCACCATGCGTATCCTGACGTGTTTTCTCCCGCCCTCCGAAGGCAGCGCCACCGTGGCTGGTTTCGACGTGCTGGAGCAACCGATGGAGGTCAAGAAACGCATCGGCTATCTTCCGGAGACGCCGCCGCTGTATCCGGAGATGGAGACGCGCGAATACTTGACCTTCGTCGGCAGATTGAAGGGCTTGTCCGGATCGGCGCTGGCCACGCGCGTCGCGGAGGTTTCCGAGCGCTGCGCCGTTGCCGACGTCTCCAACAAGCTGCTGGGCAAGCTTTCCAAAGGCTACCGGCAGCGCGTGGGGCTGGCCCAAGCCATCATCCACAACCCCGAGGTCCTCATTCTCGACGAGCCCACCGCCGGGCTGGACCCCAAGCAGATCAACGAGACTCGCGAGCTGATTCGCAGCCTGGCGGGCGACCACACCATTATCTTGAGCACTCACATCCTGCCCGAAGTGGAACAGACTTGCGAGCGGGTCATCATCATCAACAAGGGCAAACTCGTCGCCACCGATTCGGTCCACAATCTCCAAAATCGGGCGCGCGGCGTCGAGTCCATCGTGCTGGAAGTGGAAGGACGCAGTGGTGTTCTGGACTCATCCGTCATCCAGCATCGTCTGGAAAGCGTCTCGGGCGTGAGCCGAGTCGTACCGAAAGAGACCCATCAAGATCGTTTTGTGTTTGAAGTGGAAAGCCTGAAGGATCGCTTGATTCGTGGAGACCTGGCCCGCGCGGTGGTGGAAGCCGGCTGGAATCTGAACGAGCTCCGGCCTTCCGCCATGAGCCTGGAAGAGATCTTCCTGCAATTGACCGGCACGGAAGCCGCCGTGCCCGCCGCCGAGCCGCCGGCCGAAGAAGTGGTCGTCCAAGGAGGGAACTAAATGAGGAATATCTGGATCATTTGCCGTAAAGAATTGCACGGCTATTTCGTCTCGCCCGTCGCCTATCTGCTGCTCACTATGTTCGCCATCATCTTCGGGTTCTTCTACTGGACCTCGGTGGGCTATTTCAACATGGTGGGGCTGGAATCGCAGATGCGAGGCCAGTCGTTCCCCATGAGCGTGAACGAGTACGTCATCCGGCCGCTGCTCTCTAACGTCAGCGTGATCGGTCTGTTCTTCATTCCCATGATCACGATGCGGCTGTTTGCCGAAGAGAAACGCACCGGCACCATCGAGCTGTTGGCCACCTCGCCTATCCGCGACATAGAAGTGATTCTCGGGAAATGGTTCGCCGCGGTCCTGCTGTACGCCACCCTGCTGGCCTTCACCGCCGTCAACTTCGCTTTCTTGTTCCGCTACGGTAATCCGGACTGGAAGCCGCTGGCGATCGGCTATCTCGGTCTGCTGCTGCAAGCCGGAGGGTTGCTGGCGATCGGCACGTTTATTTCAACGCTGACCAAAAATCAGATCATCGCCGGCGCCGCCACGTTTGGCGTTTGCCTGCTGCTGTGGGTTTTAGAGTGGGTTGCGGGATATGAAACTGCAACCTGGGCGAAGGTGCTCGCTTATCTTTCCGTCATTACGCATTTTGATTCCTTCGCCAAAGGGGTCCTCGATACGAAGGACGCTATTTTCTACGTGTCGGTGATTTTCCTGGGGCTGTTTTTCACTTCGCGCTCCATGGAATCGCTGCGCTGGAGGTCGTAAATGAATACTGAATGGCTTAAAGCTAGACAAACTAAGTACGCTGCCTACGTCACCATCTACGTTCTGGTCATCCTGACCGTGGTGGTGGTCGCGAATTATCTCGCGAATCGTTACAACAGGTCTTATGACGCGACCGCCAACAAGCGGTTCTCGCTTTCCGATCAGACCAAGAAGGTGGTCGGCGACCTGAAGCAGGATGTGACCATCCAGTATTTCGACCGCCCTAGCGGCATGCAGGCCGGCAAGGACCTGTTGGACCGCTACGCCAATCTGTCCCCCAAAGTGCACGTCCAGTACGTCGATCTGATGAAGCAGCCGCAGTTGGCGCGCGCGACCAACGTCTCGCGGGAAGGCGAGGCCGTCATCGAAATGGGCGCCAAGAAGGAAGAAGCCAAGACCTTCGACGAGGAAGGCATCACCGGCGCGATGATCCGCGCCATTAAGGGCGGCGCCCGCAACGTATGCATTGTCAGCGGCAGCGGCGAGCATCGCGTGGACGACACCACGGCCGATGGTCTTTCGGATTTCCAGGCTGCCGTGCAGAAGGACAATTATCAGGTCAAGACTGTTAACCTGCTCGAAAAGGCCGAGGTTCCTTCCGATTGCACCGTCCTGGTGATTGCCGGACCCTCCGGCGACTACGTCCAGCCCGAAGTGGACGCCATCAAGAAGTACGTTGAAGGCGGCGGCCGGGCGATGTTCCTGCTCGATCCTCCCTTGAAAATCGGCCGAAAAGAAATTGGCGACAACAAAGGGCTCACCGACCTGCTGGCTTCCTGGGGCGTTACCGCCGATAAGGATCTGCTGCTGGACGAGAACCCGCTGTCCCAACTGGTGGGCCTCGACGCTACGGTGCCGCTGGTAACCACTTATGAATCGCACGCCATCGTTAACGATCTGGCGGGGACCGCTACTGGCTTTCCCATCTCGCGCTCGCTCGATATCAAGAACGAAAATCACACCTCGGTGACCAAGCTGTTTGGGACCTCTGCCAACAGCTATGCCACTTACAACCTTGCGTCCGCGGAAATCCGCATCGATCCCAACAAGGACAAAAAGGGACCGTTCACGCTGGCCGCGGCCGGCACTTATGACACCGGTAAGCCCAATAACCAGGGACGGTTCATCGTGGTTGGAGATTCCCGCTGGGCCTCCAATTCATTCCTGCGCTTCAACGGAAATCGCAACCTGGCGCTGAACATGATGAACTGGCTGTCGTCGGACGAAGATCTGATTTCGATCCGGCCCAAGGAGCAGGAAGACCGCCGTATCAACCTCACGCGCGGGCAGTTCCTGATGGTACGTAGCGTGAGCCAGTTCCTGCTGCCGCTGATCGTGATCATCGGCGGCGTCATGGTCTGGGCCAAGAGGCGCTAGCGCGGGAGGGTGAGAAGAAATGCGCTTACGTAGCTTGCTTGTCGCCGCGGTGGTACTGGCGGCGCTCGCAGTTGGACTCTATTTCTCGAACAAACAGGAAGCCGCCAAAGCCGCCAAACCACCGGCCGACACGGCTCCGAAAATTCTTTCTCTCGCCGATGCCGATATCACTAAAATTTCCATAAAGGCCAAGGGCGGCGCTGAAACGGATCTGCAACGCAACAACGGCGGGAAGTGGCAGATGACCAGTCCGGAGTATCCGGCCGATCAGGACTCCGTCAATCAATTAGTAACCGCGGCCGCCAGCATCGCTTCGGATCGCGTCGTCGAAGACAAGATGTCCGATCCTAAGACTTACGGATTCAACGATCCTTCGTTAAAGGTCGACATCACTAGTAAAGGCGGAAAAGTCAGTCACTTTCTCATCGGCGACGATACCCCTACCAATGGCGGATCCTATGCGATGCTGGAGGGCGATCCGCGTGTTTTCACGGTGGCCAGCTTTGTAAAGAGCGGCCTCAACAAGACCTACAACGATCTGCGCGACAAGCGTCTGCTCACTTTCGATCAGGACAAGCTTAGCCGCGTCGAGTTGACCGCCAAGAAGCAGACCGAAGAGTTCGGGCGCGACAAAGATCAATGGCAGATCGTGAAGCCCAAGCCGTTGCGCGCCGATGGCTCCCAAATCGACGAGCTGATCCGGAAGCTGCGAGACGTCAAGATGGATCCTGCGGTTCCCGACGAAGACGCCAAGAAAGCAGTAGCCGCTTTCGCATCTGGAACGCCGGTCGCCACCGTAAAGTTTACCGATCCGTCGGGAACTCAGCAGATCGAGATCAAGAAAAACAAAGACGATTACTACGCTAAGTCCAGCGCAATCGCCGGAGTTTATAAAGTGCCCTCCGAACTCGCCACCGGCGTCGACAAAGGGCTGGACGATTTCCGTCAGAAAAAGCTTTTCGATTTCGGGTTCAACGATCCGAACAAAGTGGAAATGCACGACGCGGGCAAGACTTACTCCTTCACTAAGTCCGGCGACGACTGGTCGGAGAACGGAAAGAAGGTGGACAGCATCAGCATGCAGTCCTTTTTGGACAAAGTGCGCGACCTGTCGGCCAGCAAGTTTATCGACTCCGGTAAGCTGGGCGCCCCTACTACCGACATCACCGTGACCTGGAGCGACGGCAAGCGGGTCGAGAAAGTATTAATCTCAAAGCAGGGCAATGATTACATCGCACAGCGCGAGAACGAGCCCGCGCTCTATGGCCTGGATGCCAAGTCCGTGGACGATCTCTCCAAAGCGGCCTCGGACGTTAAGCCAGCGCCACCTCCGGCACCAGCGAAAAAATAAAGCGGGCTCGACCCGCTAACACATGACCGGCCTCCTTACCGACCTTTACCAGCTCACGATGGCGGCCGGTTACTTCGAAGCCGGTAAAGCGCAAGAAATCGCCAGCTTCGAGCTTTTTTTCCGCCACCTGCCGCGCTACCGCAATTACGTGCTCTCGGCCGGACTGGAGCAGGTGGTCGAGTATCTGACTAACCTGCGCTTCACCGACGAAGAGATCTGCTATCTTCGCGGGTTGCCGCAGTTCAGGCAAGTTTCGCCCGCGTTTTTCGATACGCTGCGCGATCTGCATTTCACCGGCGATGTTTTCGCCATGCAGGAAGGCACGCCGATTTTCGCCGGTGAGCCAATCCTTACGGTGCGCGCGCCGCTGATGGAAGCGCAGATCGTCGAGACCTACTTGCTGGCCATGATCGGCTTCCAGTCGCTGATCGCAACCAAGGCGTCTCGCATCGCCGAGGTGGCGGGCGGCCGCGACGTGGTCGACTTCGGCACCCGCCGCGCGCATTCGCCGGAAGCGGGCGTGCTCGCGGGCCGCGCATCCTATATCGGCGGCTGCGTCGGAACCAGCAATACCGAAACCGGGTTCCGCTATGGCATCCCTGTTTTCGGAACCGCCGCGCATTCCTGGATTCAAGCCTTTGAAACCGAGCGCCAGGCGTTCGAGCGGCTCCAGAATCTGCTGGGAGACGCGACCGTCTATCTCATCGACACCTATGACACCGTGGAAGGCGCGCGGCTGGCTGCCAAGATGGGGCGGCCATTGTGGGGCGTGCGCCTGGATAGCGGCAACCTGGTGGAGCTTTCTCGCGAGGTCCGCAAGATCCTGGATGACGCCGGACTGCGCGACGCGAAAATCATGGCGACCAGCGATCTGAACGAGTACAAGATTCTCGAATACGCGGCCGCCGGCGCGCCCATCGACGCGTTCGGCGTTGGCACCGATCTGGCCACCTCCACCGACTCGCCCAATCTCGGGGTGGTTTATAAACTGGTGGAGCTGGATGGCCGCGTCACCGCCAAGTTCAGCGAGGACAAACACACGCTGCCGGGATCGAAGCAGGTGTTTCGATTCGCCGGTCATGACATCGTGGCCTGCAACTGGGAATGCCTCGGCTGCGGCCCGGGCGAGCCCGAAGCGCGCGCGCTCTTGCGGCCGGTGATGCTGGGGGGCAAGTTGATTGCTACGCTGCCCACGCTCGCCGACGTGCGCCGGTGCGCCTCCGAATCAATTAAGAAGCTGCCCACGGCGATTCGCAGCCTGTTCGATACCGATCAGCAGTATCGCGTCGAATACAGCACGGCTCTGATGGCCCTGTACGAGAAAGTCCAGAATGAAAACGGTATTCTTCGACATCGACACTCAGATTGATTTCCTCTACCCGGCCGGAGCGTTGTACGTGCCCGGCGCCGAAAAAATCCTGCCGGTAATCGCGGAGTTGAATCGGCGCGCGCCCCTGGTCATCTCCACGATGTGCACTCATGCTGAAGACGATCCCGAATTCAAGGTTTATCCGCACCATTGTGTCGCGGGAACAACCGGCCAGCAGAAGCCGCTCGTTCTTTTGCGTGAAAAACGCTCGACGCTTCCGGCACGCGTGCAAGGTGCGCAGCAGCTCATCTTAGAAAAGCAAGAACTAAACTGTTTCAGCAACCCGCAGCTCGCGCCTCTGCTGGCCGAGCTGAACGCCGACCGCTACGTAGTGTATGGCGTGGTCACCGAGATCTGCGTGCGCCTGTGCGCCTTCGGTTTGCTCAAGACCGGCAAGCGCGTTGAACTTGTGACGGACGCCGTCAAGGCCTTGGACGAGGCTGCCGCCCGCACAGTGTTTTCACAGTTCGCGGGATCGGGCGGTCACTTGACAACTGCGGGAGCCGTTTCCTGAGAGGCGTCCTGCGAATCCAAAACCTGGTCTAAGTAAGCAATGTAGGCCCGCATCAGCAGGTACGTGTCGTAGTAGACATCCAAGTGAATGGCATCCATCCGGTCGCGAGGGCTGTGCAGAATCGGAAAAGTGTCGCGGGTTAAGGAGTGAATCGAGAGTGCGGGCACATGGCGGTCCTGAAAGGAATCGGAATCGGACCTGCCGACGGCGTGCACGTTGACGACGCTCAGGGGAAGCTTGAAGGTTTGCGAGGCGATGCCAAGCGCGTTGAGCAGAAATTTGTCGCCGCGGTCGATTTCAACTTTCGTTGGCGACGTTCCGAGTGAGTCCATATTGACCATGGCGCGAATCTTTGCGACGGCTGCTGGCGGCATCTCGTGCAGATAGAATTTGGATCCAATGAGACCTTTCTCCTCATCGGTGAAACCCACGAAGACCATGGTGTGACGGCGCGGAACGCTATCCAGGCTCTGGTAAAGACTGGGCAACAGCGCGCTTCCGCTCCAATTGTCGACGGCGCCCCGGCCGCGATCGACGAAATCGAAATGCGCGCCGACAATGATGCTGGAATCCGTTTCTCCGGGCAGCGTGCAGATGACATTAGGCGCTTTGACGTTCTTGACTACCTGCTCGCTGAGATGTTCGCCGGTGCAGCCTGATGTTTCGAACAACTTCAGCAGAACTTGTTCCCGTTTGATGTTGCTGGTTTCGATGCTGTGCAAGCGGCGCTCGATCTCATCCTTGGGGACCGTGGCGTACTGCACGGTAATGTTCGCGGCGAAGACAGCGCCTGCCGCGGCGAGTATCGTCAGGATCAAGCGTGCCATGCCAGCGCGCCATTTTCTTCGTGATTGCGTACCCGGCCCTGGCGCTGCATGTGCTCCAGGTGGGCCAGCACTTCGAACACCGCGAAATGATGATTGATTGGCGACAGCTTCTTGCGCCACATTTCGCCCACCAGCGAGTGCGCCGTGCGCGGCGACTTTTCGATCAAGCCGAAGATCTCGTTGCAGCGCTCGCGGTGATGCTGGATGGTCTGCTCGATCCAGGCGCGATGGCCGGAGAAGGGCTCGCCGTGCGCCGGCAGGATCAAATCGACCTCCAGGTCGGCCAGCCGGCATAAGGATTCCAGAAATTCGCCCAGCATGTCGCGGCCAGGATGCCAGGCAATGTTAGGCGTGATGTTTTCCAATATCTGATCGCCCGAGAATAGGATCTCTCGCTCTCTCGAATACAGACAAGCGTGGCCTGGGGAATGCCCGGAGGTCCACAGCACTTCGAGCGGACCAATAGCGGTCGAAATCTCTTCGCCGCCGGAGTAAAGTACATCGGGCGAGAGGTTGTGGAAGTTCTTGCGGACCTCGACGAAATGCTCGTGCATCATTTCTTCGAGCCCTTTGGGGACTCCGGCCTGCGCGTAGGCGATGTCGATCCACGGGAAGCGCCGCTCGGCTCCAGCGATCATACTCAAATGCCGCGCCTCGGCTTCGTGCATCCCCAGCGTCGCGCCGGTGAGCCCAAGCAAGCGCGCCGACATGCCCATGTGGTCCGGATGCATGTGCGTGAGGAAGATGCGCCGGATCTCGGTCCAGGCGATGCTGCGCGCCAACATCGCCGCTTCGAGAGTTGCGAACGCGGGCTCGGTCTCCATGCCGCAATCGATCAGCAGGTAGCCATCGTCGAGCACAACCAGATAGATGTTGACCGATTGAAGTTCGAATGGCAGCGGAAGCTCGAGCTTTAACACGCGCGGATAGACTTCGCGAAATTCAGTCATATTAGACCGCGTCGCTCGCGTGGTAGGAGCTGCGGACCAGCGGTCCGGATTCGACGTGCGCGAATCCCATCTCGTAGCCGAGACGCTTCAGCTCGTCGAACTCGTGCTGCGGGACGTAGCGGATGATAGGCAGATGGCGCTGGGAAGGCCGCAGATATTGGCCGAGCGTGAGGATCTCCACCGAGTGCGCGCGCAGATCGCGCATCACCTGTTCCACTTCGCTCAAGTTTTCGCCGAGGCCGAGCATCAGTCCGGACTTGGTGGGGACGAACGGCCGCACGCGATGGGCGAACGCCAACATGTCGAGCGAGCGCTCGTAGCGCGCGCCGAGCCGCACCTGGCGATAGAGGCGCGGCACGGTTTCGATATTGTGATTCAGAACATCAGGGTGCTCGTTCATGACTATTTCCATGGCCTCGTGTGAGCCCTGGAAGTCGGGCACCAGGACCTCGACTTTGCAATCGGGGATGCGTTCGCGAATGGCTCGGATGGTGAGGGCGAAGAGCTCGGCCCCGCCGTCCTTGCGGTCGTCGCGATTGACGCTGGTGATAACGGCATAGCGCAGGCCGAGCGTTGCGCAGGCTTCGGCAACGCGGCGGGGCTCGTCGTAGTCGACTTCGAGCGGCGCGCCCTTTTGCACGGCGCAGAATCCGCAGCGGCGGGTGCAGACGTTGCCGAGGATCATGAAAGTCGCGGTGCGCCGGTTCCAACATTCGCCAACGTTGGGGCAGGCCGCGCTTTCGCAGACGGTGTGGAGGTTGAGATCGGTGACCAGGCGCTTCAGCTCATGATAATTGTCGCCGGCCGGGGCAGGAGCGCGAAGCCAGGCTGGGCGCTCAGGTTGCGAAGAGATGGAGACGAGCACTGATTCTATTCTAACGGCTGAGGTCGGATCGGTTTGGTGAGCGCGGAAGGAATCGAACCTTCAACCTACTGATTAAGAGTCAGTTGCTCTGCCAGTTGAGCTACGCGCCCGTCGCGTGAAGGCCCGCCCCAAAATTTCCCGGGGCGGCAGCATGGGGATGCCTTCACGAGTGTATCACGATGCTGCCGCCAACAAAATACCGCCGGGAAGTGGGCTTCCGTTTCCAGGCGCGGCCGCCTTTAGCTCCTCACCTTGATCAGATCACGCACCTGCTTTACGCCCTCGGTCTGGCGCACCACTTTGTCTGCTTCTTGCTTGGCAGCCACTGAGTCGACTTGCCCACGCAGCGTTACGACGTGGTTCGATACATCCACGTTGATCTTACGCGCCGGCGTTTCGGAATTCGTCGCGAGCTTAGTCTCGATCTTGCTGTACAACCAGGCGTCGTCGAGCGATCTGCCGACTTTGTCGCCCATCGATTTGGCCTTATCTCTGGCGTCGCGGGCCATGTCCGGCGTGTAATCGTTGCGCGATACCTCCTGCGGCTTCACTTCAATGTTGTCCACAACCATCACGTTTGGAGCCGCGGCTTTGGCCATATCCACGGCCTCGCTGCGCACGCTTTCCGATTCAACGGTGCCCGCGAGTTTCACTTGATTCTTGCCGGCATCCGCTTTTACATCGATTTTTGCCAGCGTAGGATCCGAAGCGAATTTGGACTGCACCATTTGCTTCAAATCCGAATCCGTCAAACTCTGCTTCGTAGTGGCATTGTTGGAACTGGCACTGGTGCTCGAATTCGAACAACCTATGCCTCCCAGTAATCCGACTGCCAATAATGCTGTGAATGCGATTCGCATGTAAGTCTCCTTGAGTCAGGCGCAGACCAGGCGCCCTCACCGACCTAACGATGCAAACGCGCTGCCAGTTTAACTTCGCTATAACTCACCCGACCGCTATATAACAGCCGCCACCGCCGCTCACTTTGTGGATACCTGCTGCCGCGACGGCAATTCCGACGCATTCCATCCTCCGCCCAGTGCCTGGATCAACGCCACACTAGCGGTTAATCGGCGCGCTAACAGTTCCACGGATGTTCTTTGCGCATTGAGGAGCGTAGCCTGTGACGTAATCACCGTGAGATAATCCGCGGTTCCCGCCTTATATTGAGCGTCCGAGATCGCCAACGCTTCACTAGCTGCTTGAATCGTCTCCCGCACCTTATCGGTCTCGTTTTCCAGAATGCGCAAGGCAGCCAGGTTATCTTCCACCTGCTGGAACGCCGTGAGCACGGTCTGCCGATAGGCATCCACCGAAGCGTCATAGGCGGCCCGCTCCTCGGCCACAATCGAGCGGCGCCGCCCTGCGTCGAACAATGTCTCGGCCAGCTGCGGCCCGACTGACCAGAACCGGCTGGGCCAGCTAAATAGCGTTCGAATGGTCGAACTGGCGAGTCCACCGGAGCCGCCCAACGTCAAGGTTGGATAAAACGCGGCCATCGCAATCCCGATCTGTTCGTTGGCCGCTGCCACCCGGCGCTCGGCTCCCGCAATATCCGGTCGACGCTCGAGCAGTTCAGAGGGAAGCTCGATCGGCACCGCTGGCGGCGGGGTATTCAATCCCGCGGCCGGAATGGTTAACTCCGCTGGCGGCTTGCCGATGAGTATGGCGATGGCATGTTCATAAGCCGTGCGCTGCACACCCAAGTCAATTAATTGCGACTGGAGATCGGTAAGCTGTGATTGGGCCTGCGACACATCCAGCCCGGAGGCCACCCCTTGTGCGAAGCGATTTTGCGTGAGCGTCAAGTATTCGCGATAAGAAGCTTCCGTACGCGTCAGCAGGTCCGCTTCCGCATCGATGCCGTGCAGGCCGAAATAATCCTGCGCCAGTTCGGCCTGATACAGCAGCTTCGCATTTTCGAGGTCGGCCGCCAGCGCCTGTGCGGCGTTTACGTTGGCCGTCACATCGCGCCGGACGTTGCCCCACAAATCGGGCGCCCAGGACGCGCTGAACGGAAATACATAGGAGGTCCGAATACTGGAGGCGGCAGCGCCGCCCCCGCCACCCACCACCGAGCCGTTGGATACAAATCCGGTTCCGCCTGCTCCGCCGCCTCCGGATTGCGATACGGTGATCGCAGGACCCGTGCTAACAACCGGAAATAGAGCGGCTCTGGCGACCCCTACCGCCGCCTTGGCCTCCCGATATTGCGCTTCGGCCTGCAAGACGTTCTGGTTGGAAAGCGCAACTTGTTGCTCTAGCGCGTTTAACGCAGGGTCCTGGTACACTTCCCACCAGCGGCCCTTAAAATACGCGTCGCCGGGCTGCGACTGTTTCCATCCCGCTGCTGCGGCTTCTTTGAAATTCGCCGGCGGTTGCTCTTTGAATGCCGGCGGGGCGGGAGCCGAAGGACGTTTGTAATTGGGCCCCACCATGCACCCGGTGGACGCAAGCGCGATTCCCGTCAATGCTGCCAGCCAGGGCTTTCGTTGCATAGTCCCTCATCCCTCTGAACTGGCTGGTTCCGGCGGACGGCGTGGACGGAAGTGCACTCCTGCCCACCAATGTTGGAATCGGTCGAAATACAGATAAACCACCGGCGTGGTGAACAACGTAAGCGCCTGGCTCAGGATGAGGCCGCCGATGATCGCGATACCCAGCGGGCGGCGAAGTTCCGACCCGATCCCCGTCGCCAGCGCCAGCGGCAGCGCGCCCAGCAGCGCCGCCATGGTGGTCATCAGAATCGGGCGGAAGCGCAGCATGCAGGCTTCGTAAATGGAATCGCGCGAGTTCTTGCCTTCGTTGCGCTCTGCCGCCAGGGCGAAATCAATCATCAGGATCGCGTTCTTCTTGACGATACCGATCAGCAGAATGATCCCGATCATGGCAATGATAGTGAGGTCCGTGTGGGTCAGCAATAGAGCCAGCAGCGCGCCCACGCCCGCCGACGGCAGCGTAGACAGGATGGTAATCGGGTGAATGTAGCTCTCATACAAAATGCCCAGCACAAGGTAGACCGTGATCAACGCCGCGGCGATCAACACCGGCTCGTTGCTCAACGACTGCTGGTAGACTTCCGCGGTTCCGGCAAAAAAAGTTTGAATAGTAGAGGGCAACTGCACCTTGCTGGCGGCGGCGTTGATGGCATTCACCGCATCCCCCAGCGCAACGCCCGGCTTAAGGTTAAACGAAACGGTCACTGCGGGAAACAGACCTTGATGCGCCACCGAGAGCGCCGCCACCTCCGGAGCGAAATGCGCGAAAGCGCTTAGCGGGACCTCCCCGCCACTGGGCGTTTGCACGTAAATCTGCTTTAGAATTTCGGGATTCTGCCAATACTGCGGCGCCGCTTCCATGATCACGTGATATTGATTGAGAGCCGTGTACATAGTGGATACCGGGCGCTGTCCGAAGGCATCGTACAAAGTCTGGTCGATCAACTGCGACGACAAGCCCAGGCGCGCCGCCGTCGCGCGGTCGTAATCCACGTACACTTGCAGCCCGTGATCCTGGAGGTCGCTGTTCACGTCGGCGATGATTGGGATGGTCTGCAATTCCTTCAGCATCTTGGGACCATAGACGGTCAGATCCTGGACATTGTCGCCCCGCAGTGTGAACTGGTATTCGGCATTGCTCTGGCGTCCTCCCACGCGGAGATCCTGCGTCGCGCTCAAGAACAGCGTCGCCCCAGGCACGTGAGCCAGCTGAGGACGCAGGCGCTCGATCACCCGGGAAGCGCTCTCCCGTTCGTTGAGCGGCTTGAGAGAGATGAACATGCGCGCGCTGTTCGTCGCGCCTCCACGGCCACCTCCCGTGAAGCCGATCACCGTGTCCACGGCCGGATCTTTGTCAACCACGCCTACGAACTGGCGCAAGGTCTTATCCATTTGCTCAAAGGAAGTGTCCTGATCGGCCTGGATCGAACCGTTCAGCCGCCCGGTGTCCTGAATCGGGAAAAAGCCCTTCGGCACCCGGATGAATAGATAGACATTCAACGCGATGGTGCCCATCAGGATTATCAGCGTGATGAAGGAATGGGCGAGCACAACGTTTAACGCTCGCCCATAAGCGTTAATTACCCAGTTAAAACCGCGTTCCGTGATTCGATAGAATCGCCCATGCCGCTGCTCCTGCTTCAGCAGGTGGGCGCACATCATGGGTGTCGTGGTGAGAGACACAATCATCGAAATGGCGATCGCAATCGAAAGCGTGACGGCGAATTCGCGGAACAGACGACCTACAATTCCGCCCATCAATAACAGTGGAATGAACACCGCCACCAGTGAAATGCTGATGGTCAGCACGGTGAATCCGATTTCACGCGCGCCTTTTAGCGCGGCCTCAAACGGTTTCATACCCTGTTCGAGATAGCGCGTGATGTTCTCGATCACCACGATCGCGTCGTCCACTACGAAGCCAGTCGAGATGGTCAACGCCATCAAAGACAGGTTGTCCAGGCTGTAGCCCAAAAGGTACATCACGCCGAACGATCCGACTAGCGAGACCGGTACCGCCACGCCTGGAATAAATGTGGCTCGCGGTTCGCGCAGGAACGCGAAAACCACTACCAGCACCAGCGAAATCGCGATTAAGAGCGTCCACTCCACATCGCTCACCGAGGCCCGGATCGTTACGGTTTGATCCATCGCCACCCGCATGTCGATGCCCTGCGGAATGGAAGCGTGCAGTTGCGGGAGCATGGCGCGCACGCGGTCCACCACCTGAATGATGTTGGCGCCAGGCTGGCGGAAAATGATCAGCATCACGCCCGGCTTCCCGTTTACGTATCCGGCATTGCGCAAATCCTCGATTCCGTCCACCGCTTGGCCGATATCGGAAATTCGCACGGCCGTTCCGTTGTGATACGCCACCACCAGAGGTTGGTAATCGACAGCCTTGAAAATCTGATCGTTGGCGCCGACCTCCCAGTTTCGGTCGCCGGTGGAAAACTGGCCTTTGGGCGTGTTGACGTTCGCGTTTGCCACCGCCGTTCGCACTTGCTCCAGGCCCAGGCCATACTTGCTGACCGCTTGGGGATTCAATTCCACGCGCACCGAAGGCAGCGCGCTGCCCCCGACGACGACCTGCCCGACGCCCGTGACCTGCGACAGCCCCTGCGCCAGAATCGTCGAAGCGGCGTCGTACATGTCGCTCTTGCTCACCGTATCGGAGGTTAGTCCGACGATGAAGATGGGTGCGTCCGCGGGGTTGACCTTACGATAGGTTGGATTGCCGGGAAGGTTAGACGGTAAATAGCCGCGAGCCGCATTGATGGCCGCCAGCACGTCACGCCCCGCGGCGTCGATATCGCGGTCCAACTCGAATTGCAGGGTGATCGATGTGGAGCCCAGGCCGCTGGACGACGTCATCTCCGTAACGCCCGCGATCCTTCCGAACTGCCGCTCCAGCGGAGTGGCCACCGAAGACGCCATGGTCTCCGGGCTTGCGCCGGGCAAACTCGCGCTCACCGAGATGGTCGGGAAATCTACTTCCGGCAGAGGCGAGACGGGGAGCAGCCGGAATGCCACCGCGCCCGCCAGCGCGATCCCCGCCGTCAGCAGCGTGGTGGCGATCGGCCGGCGAATAAATGGCTCGGAAATGTTCATGGCTGTTCCGCAGGCCGCGGGGGGGCGCCCGGTTGTGGCCCGCCGCCCGGATTCCGCCGTCCCCGCGAAAATCTGCGGGCCAAGCCCTCGAACCACAGGTAAATCACCGGCGTCGTGTACAGCGTCAGCGCCTGGCTGAAAATCAAGCCGCCGATGATCGTGATTCCCAACGGCCGCCGCAGCTCCGACCCCGTGCCCGTTCCAAACGCCAGCGGCACGCCCGCCAGCAACGCCGCCATGGTGGTCATCATGATGGGGCGGAAACGCAACAGGCTGGCTTGATAAATCGCTTCTTCGGGGGTCTTGCCTTCCTGACGCTCGGCGTCCAGCGCAAAGTCGATCATCATGATGGCGTTCTTCTTCACGATTCCGATCAGCAGCACGATCCCGATCAGCGCGATGATGCTGAAATCGTTGCGGCACAGAATCAGAGCCAGCAGCGCGCCGACTCCGGCCGAAGGCAGCGTGGACAGAATCGTGAGGGGATGGATGTAGCTCTCATACAACACGCCCAGCACTATGTACACCGTCACGATCGCGGCCAGAATCAAAATCGGCTCGTTTTTGAGCGACGCCTCAAACGCTTCCGCCGTCCCCTGAAAAGCCGCTTGAACGCTGGCGGGCATATGCAGTTGTTCTTTCGCTTTGTCAACGGTGTCGATCGCGTCCCCCAGCGATGCGTTCGGCGCCAGATTGAACGAAAGCGTCACCACCGGAAACTGCCCCTGATGATTGACCGTCAGCGCCGCCGCCGACAAATCCACGTGCGAGAACGTGCGCAGCGGAACCTGTCCGGGGTTGACGAAAACCTGGGAGGAAGCGGCGGCACCGCTGAAAACGTTGCTGGCCGGAGTTGCTCCAGGACCGGTGACGATGCTGGTGCCAGCGTTGGCGGCGGTATTTATCGGCCCCCGCGACAGAGACGTAGATGAGCTTCCGCCAGCCACTAACCCGGCGCTCCCATTGGTCGTGGTGGCCCCGGTTCGGATGTACAGATCGTTCAGCTGCTGCGGCCTCTTCTGGAATCTTGGCATCAGCTCCAATACCACGTGGTATTGGTTCAGTTGCGTGAACATCACCGAGACTTCGCGCTGCCCATAGGCGTCGTATAAAGTCTGGTCGATGGTCGCCGGCGTAATGCCCAGCCGCGAGGCCGTGTCCCGGTCGTAGATCAGTGTGGCCTTGAGCCCCTGATCTTCCTGGTCGCTTGCCACGTCGGTCAATTCCGGCAGTGCCCGCAATTTCGCGAGCATCCGAGGCGCGTACGTCGCCAGTTCGTCGGTCTTTGGATCCTCCAGCGTGTACTGAAACTCCGTGCGGCTCACCCTGTCCTCCACCGTCAGATCCTGCACCGGCTGCATGTATAAAGTGATTCCAGCCACGTCCGCCAGCTTGGACTGCAGACGGCGAATCACATCCATCGCGCTGACGTTGCGTTGAGCGAGCGGCTTCAAGTTGATCTGGATTCGCCCGCTGTTGAGTGTCAAATTCATCCCGTCAATTCCGATGAACGAAGAGAGACTCTCCACCGCCGGATCCTGCCCGATCACCTTCGCCAGCGCTTGCTGGCGTTCCGACATTTCTTCAAACGAAACCGTCTGCGGGGCTTCCGAAAATCCCTGGATCACACCCGTGTCCTGAATTGGAAAGAATCCCTTGGGGATCACGATGTAGAGAAAGATGGTCAGCACCAGCGTGCCCAGCGCCACTAGCAGTGTGACGGTACGGTAGCGCAGCACGATTTGCAGCGTCCGTCCATAAGCGTCGATCACGCGCTGGAAAACGCGCTCCGAAGCCCGATAGAAACGTCCCTGATTTTCTTCCGGCCGGTGGCGCAGCAGCTTCGCGCACATCATGGGACTCAAGGTAAGCGAGACCACCGCCGACACCAGTATGGTCACGCTCAGCGTGATCGCAAACTCCCGGAACAGCCGGCCCACAATGTCGCCCATGAACAGCAACGGAATCAGCACCGCGATCAGTGAAATGGTCAGCGATACGATGGTGAAGCCGATTTGCGCCGACCCTTTCAGCGCTGCATCGAGCGGCGATTCTCCCGCCTCGATATAGCGCGTGATGTTTTCGATCATGACGATGGCGTCATCCACCACAAAACCGGTCGAGATGGTTAGCGCCATCAAAGTCAAATTGTTCAGGCTGTAGCCCAGCAGATACATGACGCCGAGAGTACCGATCAGCGACAGCGGCACCGCCACGCTGGGGATGATGGTGGCTGCCAGCGTCCGCAAGAACAGGAAAATCACCATCACCACTAACGCCACCGTGAGCATCAGCTCGAACTCCACATCCTGCACCGAGGCTCGAATGGTGTTGGTGCGATCCGTAAGCACGGCCACCTTTACGTCCGCCGGCAGGGTGGAGGTTAGCTGCGGCATCAGCTTCTTGATTCCATCCACCACCGAGATGATGTTCGCCCCTGGCTGGCGCTGGATATTAACGATCACGGCCGGCGACTGGTTCATCCACGCCGCCTCCCGCACATTTTCCACGCTGTCGGCCACCGTTGCCACGTCGGTCAACTTGACGGGCGCTCCGTTCCGATAAGCAACGATCAACCCCGAGTAGTCTTTGCTCGATAGCAGCTGGTCGTTGGCGCCGATCTGGTAGGACTGGTGAGGCCCGTCGAAACTGCCCTTCGCCAGATTTACGTTTGCGGCTGTAATCGCCGTCCGAACATCTTCCAGATTCAGTCCGTAGTAAGACAGCTGCGTGGGATTCGCTTGAATCCGCACCGCCGGCTTCTCGCCTCCGCTGATGCTTACCAACCCCACTCCAGCGAGCTGCGAAATTTTCGGCGCCAGCCGTGTGTCCGCCAAGTCTTCCACTTGCGACAGCGGCAAGGCAGTGGATGTCAGGGCCAGCGTCAGGATCGGTGCGTCGGCCGGATTGGTCTTGCTGTATATGGGCGGCGTCGGCAGATCCGCCGGCAAGTAAGTCCCGGAAGCGTTGATGGCCTGCTGCACCTCCTGTTCCGCCACATCGATGCTCAGGCTCAGGTTAAACTGCAGCGTGATGACCGAGCTACCGTCAGAACTGGTCGAGGTCATCTGCTGCAAGCCGGGAATCTCGCCGAACTGTCTTTCCAGCGGCGCCGTCACCGACGAAGCCATCACGTCCGGGCTCGCGCCGGGATAAAAGGTCGTAACTTGGATGGTCGGATAATCCACCTCCGGCAGCGCCGACACAGGCAGTTCCCGGAAAGCCACTAGTCCGGCCAAAACCACTCCGACCATCAATAGCGATGTCGCGATCGGCCGTAGAATGAAGATTCGCGATGGGCTCACTTTTGCCCGCCCTTTGCGCCCGCGCCACGGCCGCGCCCCGCGCCCGAAGCTGTACCCGACGTGGTGCCGGGAACCGCTCCAGCAGCTATGCCTGAGCCCGCGGCGGAGGCCGCCCCCGAAGCCGTGCCCGAAGCAGCTTGGTCGCCCGAAATCTGCGCCGCCACGCGGCTGCCTTCTTGCAGCTTGTCGACGCCCGTCATTACCACCTCATCCCCGGCATTCAGCCCCGAAGTGATTTCAGACTTGTCGTCTTCGGTGGTGCCCACCGTCACCCTACGCATGGTCACCGTGGAGTCCGGTTTAACCAGAAATACGTAGGTGTAGTCCGAGTTTCGCTGGATGGCCGCATTGGGCAAAAGCACCACCCCGCGCTTTTCTTGCACCAGTAGCCGCGCGTTCACGAACTGGTTTGGAAAAAGCCCGTTGTTCTTGTTGTCAAAGGTCGCTCGAATCCGTATCGTCCCAGTGGTCTGATCGATCTGGTTATCGATGGTCGTCAATGTTCCTTGCGCGAGCTTCTTGGTCATGTCGCGGCTGTAGGCATCCACTTCGAGCGTCTGTCTAGCCCGCTGCCTCGCCAGCACCGCCGGAAGCTGGTCCTCGGAAACCGTGAAGATCACGCTGATCGGATCCATTTGAGTGATCACCAGCAGTCCATTTGTATCCGCGGCATGCACGATGTTGCCGGGATCCACCAGCCGCAACCCGACCAGTCCCGTGATGGGCGCAGTGATCTTGGTGTATTCCAGGTTGGTTTGCGCCGCCGCCACCGTTCCCTCGTCGTATTTCACATTGCCTTCGTCCTGGCTCACTGTCGCTTGCTGCGTCGCCAACGTTTGTTCCGGTGCGGCCTTTTGCGGAACCAGGACCTGATAGCGCTTGAGATCGATGCGCGCGTTTTCAAGCGTTGCTCTATCGCGCAGAAGCTGCCCTTGCGCTTGAGTTAGAGCCGCCTCATAAGGGCGTGGATCGATCTCCACCAGCAGGTCGCCCTGGTGGACAAAATCGCCTTCCCGGTAGTAGACGTTGATTAACTGCCCGTCCACCCGGCTCTTCACCGTGACGGTGTAAATGGGCGTCACCGCGCCCAGGCCAGTGAAGTAAACTCCAATGTTGCCCCGGTAGGCGCGCACCGCTACCACCGGAGTCGCCTGCGCCTGTCCTCCACCGCGGCCGCTCCTGCCCGAATTTCCGGCCGACGGAGACACTCGCGCCGAACTGGGTCGCGGCCAGAAAACATAGGCGGCTGCCGCCAGGATCGCGAGCAGGAGCACAATGGATAACGCTTTGCGTGATCGCTTTTTTGTGGAAGGCCTGGTCCCTGAACTAGACTGCGGCGCCGGAGTAGAGTGCTGCCCTGGGAGCGAAGGACGACCCCCCTTCCCCGGAGTTCCTGCTGAGTTTGTATCCGTTGGATCTGTCAAGTTTCTGCCGCCGAACCCTCCGGCTCTGAGCACATTGCCTGACTTCTGGTTCGTTTTGTTAGCCGGAGAGCCCCGCTTTCTCTCAGACCTTAGCCCCGGATGTTGGACGCCTTCCAGGTGCTGACGAATACAAGCCGGGCTGCTCTATCCCATAGCACTCCGGATGCCTCTTACAGCACGATCTGCACCAAAGCTAAATGCCTTATTTACCAAGGTTGTTTCGGCACTCCCCTCGGAAAGTTGTACAAACTGCATGGAAAACGTATGTAACTTTCTGTCTTGGCGGCCAGCTTGCACAGTTCGCTCTACGGCCCAGGCGGTAAGGATCACGTCCCCGCCGGCGCGTCCGGAGACAGTCGCTTCCCGGATCATTTGGGCGGTCGGCTATTCTTGCGCGACCTGGCAGTTGAAAACCTTCCACTCCATTGGGCCTGGGATAGCGATGCGTTTGCCGGTGATTTGGGATCGACCTTCGGTGCAGGCCGTCTCACCTGGCCGCTGGCAAGATCGCGCGGCAACTTACAAACCTATCGTCGGACTGCGCATCCGGCCACTCAAAGAGCTGTAGCATAACCCGGCAATTTTGACCGGGCCGCCGATCCTTGCCGCACGTCCCCGACTCGCCTACACAATTGACAACTCTCCATTCGCAACAACATTCGAAACTGGTAACCCGAGTGCACTAATGAAAACGTCTTCATATCCGCCGGAGGTGTCACGTGACACACGCCGAACAGCTCGCCGCCTTTGTTTCCAAGGCAAATTTTCAACAGCTTTCCGGCCGCGCGCGGGTTCAACTTAAGCTTCGCGTGCTCGATGCATTGGGTTGTGCCATCGGCGCCATCGGCAGCCGGCCGATGCAAGCGATTCTCAAAGTGATTGAGGAGTTCGGGGGCGCGGGTTTATGCACGCTGATCGGCGCCGCACAAACGGCTCCCGATCGGGCGGCGTTCTACAACTCGGCCCTGGTCCGCTACCTGGATTTCAACGACAGCTATCTCGCGCGCGAGGAGACCTGTCATCCCAGCGATAACCTGGGCGCAGTGCTGGCTGCTTGCGAATATTCCGGCGGCACCGGATCGGACTTCCTCACCGCGCTGGCCGTCGCATATCAAGTGCAGTGCCGCCTCAGCGATGTGGCTCCGGTGCGCGCCAAAGGCTTCGACCATACTACGCAAGGCGCCTACGCGGTAGCAGCCGGTGTTTCCAAAGCCCTGCAATTGGACACGCAGCGCACGGCCAACGCGCTGGCAATGTGCGGGACTGCGTTCAACTCGCTGCGCGTCACACGCACCGGAACGTTGTCCAACTGGAAAGGCCTGGCCTACGCCAACACCGCCTTCGGCGCCACGCACGCGACGTTTCTCGCCCTGCGCGGCATCACCGCCCCGCTTGAGGTTTTCGAGGGCAACAAAGGCTTCATGGAAACCATCGCCGGCCCCTTCGAGATCGACTGGTCCAAGGAGGACCTTGGGCGAGTCACCCAGACCATCGTCAAGCGCTACAACGCCGAGATCCATTCCCAGTCCGCCATCGAGGGCATTCTCGAGCTCCGCGAGCGCGAGCAGTTTTCACCCTCTTCGGTCGAGCAGGTGGATGTCGAAGTCTTCGACGTCGCTTACCGTATCATCGGCGGGGGCGAAGAGGGCGACAAAACCATGGTCGAAACCAAGGAGGCAGCCGACCACAGCCTGCCTTATCTGATCGCCATCGCTCTGTTGGACGGCCAGGTCATGCCCGCGCAGTTCTTTCCCGATCGAATCCAGCGCCCCGATGTCCAGTCTCTGCTGCACCACATTCACGTCCGCCCCGCTGCGGACCTAAGCCGGCGCTTCCCGCGCGAACTTCCCTGCCGCCTGACCGTTCTGCTTCGCGACGCGCGCGTTTTTTCCATCGACAAAAGCGATTATCAGGGCTTCCTCAATCGCCCGCCGGACTGGAACTCGGCTATCCGGAAATTTCGGTTCTTGAGCGAGACCCACACCACCCGCGCGCTGCGCGACGAGATCATCGACGCGGTGGAGAATCTGGAACACATGCGAATTCGCGACCTGGCCAAGTTGTTGCAAAAGACTGGCGCGGAAACCAAACCATGGGAGGAGGCACTGCATGGCGTCATCTGATTCAGAACGTGCGTTTCCTTTTATTCGCCTCAATGACCGGCCTCCGAAGCCGCGCCGCACCGGAATGACCGAGATACGCGGACCTTATTACACGCCCATGGGTCCGCGCTATCTTCAGGATGTTCTGGACACCATGGGCGCCTACGTGGACACGCTCAAATTCGCCGGCGGCTCCTTCAGCTTGATGCCGCGCGCGGCCGTCAAGAACATCATCGATATCTGTCACCGCCACGAAGTCCTGGTGTCCACCGGCGGATTCATGGAGTATGTGCTTCGCCAAAGCCCCAACGCTGTTTGCGACTACATTGGCGAATGCCGCAACCTGGGATTCGACATCATAGAGATCTCGTGCGGCTTCATCACCATTCCGATGGAGGATTGGGTGCGCCTGGTGGGACGCGTCAAGCAGGCCGGCTTGAAACCCAAACCGGAGGTCGGCATTCAGTTCGGCGCCGGCGGAGCCACGACCGCTGAAGAGTTGGCCGCGGAGGGCACCCGCGATCCGGAATGGGCCATCCGCCAGGCCGAGCGCCTGCTTGACGCCGGGTCCGAAATGATCATGCTGGAATCGGAAGGCATCACGGAGAACGTCAAAACCTGGCGCAGCGATGTGGTTGCAAAGTTTGTTGCCGCTCTGGGCCTTGACCACTTGATGTTCGAGGCCGCCGATCCAGAAGTCTTCTCCTGGTACGTGAAAAATTACGGGCCCACCGTGAACCTGTTTGTGGATCACAGCCAGATCGTGCAGCTGGAATGTCTGCGCTCCGGAATCTGGGGAACTAAGAGCACTTGGGGGCGAATCATGACCTATTCAGGTTAGGCCTGAGCGCAAAACACCCGGCGAACAACCGGGTCAACAGTTGGAGGAAGGTTATTTATGAAAATACGTGAAGTCATGACACTGAATCCAGTTACTCTGGACGCCTCTACGCCAGTCATGAAGGCAGCCGAAGCAATGCGTGAAAACGATATCGGTGACGTCGTGGTCCGCTACGACGGAAAGCTGTGCGGCATCGTGACGGACCGCGACATTGTGGTTCGCGTTCTGGCCACGGGGAAAGATCCAAAAGCCACGACGCTCGAGTCCGTCTGCAGCCACGACATGTTGACGCTCTCGCCGGATCAAGACACCGCGGACGCCATCCGGTTGATGAGAGAGCGCGCCATCCGACGCCTGCCGGTGGTCGAAAACAACAAGCTTCTCGGGATTGTTTCGCTCGGCGATCTCGCCTGTGTATTGGATCCGCACTCGACTCTGGGCGACATCAGCTCGGCTTCCCCAAGCCACTGAAGCGGCACCTTGGCAATGAACATCCTCGCTGCCACCAGGAGCTACGAAGCCTGGCTCGGCAAATACACTTCGCTCGTTCGCTATCAAATCAACACCAAGCATCAACTGATGGCGCGGGACCCAATGCGCTTCCTGCGCGGCAGCTTTTTCCGCTGGAGCCAGCTTTGGCCGGAGGTGTGCCCGCAATTGGCTAAAGCCACGCCGGTTCTCGCCGTGGGAGATTTTCATATTTCCAGTTTTGGCACCTGGCGCGATGCCTTCGGACGACTGGCTTGGGGCGTCGATGATTTCGACGAAGCCTATCGGCTGGCCTACGCCAACGATTTGGTCCGGTTGGCTGTAAGCGCCGCCTTGGATGCCTCCGAGGACCATCTCGCTGCCGGCGCCCGCGAGATTTGCGACGTCGTGCTGGACGGATACACTGAGGGCCTCAAAGCCGGTGGCCAGCCTTTTCTTCTCGAGGAGAAGCACAAGTGGCTCCGTCAAATCGCGCTGGATCGCCTGGATGCTCCCCGTCCCTTTTGGCGCAAAATGGACACTTTGCCCGCCGTGCGCCACAACGCGCCGCGCCAAGTCCGCGACGCTCTTCATAAGCACCTGCCGGAACCGCACCTGGACTATCGCGTCGTTCGGCGCGAAGCCGGCATCGGTAGCCTCGGCCATCCACGCTACGTAGCCATTGCAAATTGGCATGGCGGCCAAATCGCAATCGAAGCCAAGGAACTCGTGCCGTCGGCCTGCGCCTGGGCGAATCCGTCCGGCACCAAGCAGATCCAGTATCAGAATATTTTGGATCGCGCCATTCGCGCGCCCGATCCACTCGTGCGACTAGAAGGCCACTGGATCATACGGCGGCTCGCTCCCGATTCCTCCGCTTTCGAGATCGAAACCATGTCGGGCCGGCGCCGGCAGGATCGCTTGCTGCACGCCATGGCACGGGAGGCCGCTAACGTTCATGCCGGCACTCCCGGCGCGGTCCGCCGAATACTCATCGACCTCAAGCGCCGTCCCGGAAAATGGCTCCATTCGGCCGTGAAAGACATGTCCAAAGCCATCATCCGCGATTGGAAGGAATGGAGAAAAACGTATCGCTAGCGAAGCAAAAGACTCGCCTGTAACACGGGCCCAGCGGATCCAGCAAACGCTCGACGAGGGACGAATCCTCATCCTGGGCGCTCAGATATTTCTCGGCTTGCTGTGCCGGGCCGTATTCGAGCCGGGTTTTGACGCGCTTTCCAGATCCCTTCAATATCTGGTGGGCCTGGCAACGGTGCTAATCTTGGTGGCCTTCGTTCTCCTCACCATGCCTGCAACCTACTACTGGATTGTGGATTCCGGAACCGATCGGCCCGATTTCGAAACCTTCGTCATGAAGATGATGAAGCCCGCCTTGCCTATCTTCCTCGCATCTTTTGCAGTCAGTTTGTACGTCGCCGCCTACAAGATCATCGGGCACAGTTTGGATATAGTGGCTGGTCTTGCTGCTTCGAGCGGGGGACTGGTCTGGCTCGTGACCGTGCCTTTAAAAGGATCGAAGAGGCCGGCTCCTGAATCGAAGACCCGCGACGCTCCCGCTGCGCCCACGCCGCTCCCCGAGCGGATCAAACACGTCCTCACCGAAACCAGGATGGTGCTGCCGGGCGCACAGGCGCTACTGGGTTTCCAACTCATCACCACCGTCTTAACCGACTTCGATAAGCTGCCGCAATCGTCCAAGATCGTTCATCTCATCACCATCTTCGTCACATCGCTCAGCGTGGCGCTCCTGATGGCGCCGGCGGCACGTCATCGCCTGGTCGAAAAGGGCGCCGACAGCGAGCAGTTTTGCCTCTTCGCCGGCCGCATGCTGCTGCTGTCCATGATCCTGCTGGCCTTGGGAATTTCCGGCAACTTCTTTGTAGTGGCCCGCAAAATCACCGGGTCGGTAAGCTTGGCCGTGATCTGCGCCGCCTTCGTCTTGGCCCTCTCATATGGGCTGTGGTTCGGCTACACTTTCTACCGCCGCAGCCGGTCGCTACACGCCTAGCCCGAAGCCGTGAAACAGTTGCGACTTGCCGAGGTCTAGAATACGGAGGAATCAAATGCCGACAAAAAGCTCAGGCGGCAAAGGCAAGCGCAAGATCGCCAAGGTGATGCGAGAGAAAAAGCATGGCACCCTGAAGTCAGGAAGCGGGCATAAGGTGAAAAGCCGCAAGCAGGCGGTCGCCATCGCTTTAAGTGAAGCGCGCAAGTCGGGCGCCAAGATTCCGAAGAAGAAGAGTACGAAAAAGAAGTAAGCTGGGGCTCGTACAGGCAATGGAATGCCGTTGAAGTCCACCAGCGCCGCCGTTCTGATCCCGGAGCGCCCAACCCTGCCCAAGCTCAAGCAGGCGGTGCAAGATTGCCGCGGCTGCGATTTGTACCGCTACGCAACGCAAGCCGTATTCGGCGAAGGCCCGCCCCGTGCCTCAATCGTTTTTATCGGCGAGGAGCCGGGCAACGACGAAGACCTCCAGGGGCATCCCTTCGTCGGTCCCGCCGGGAAATTGCTTGACCGCGCGTTCGCGGACGCCGGGATTGAGCGCTCGGACGTCTATCTTACCAACGTCATCAAGCATTTCAAGTTCGAGGAACGAGGCAAGCGGCGCATCCACAAGAAACCCAGGGCTTCTGAGATCGAAGCCTGCCACCCCTGGCTGGACGCTGAGCTCTTATTACTTAAACCGCAAATCGTCGTCTGCCTCGGCGCCACCGCGGCCCAGACTATGTTGGGAGCTGCTTTTCGATTAACCCAGAACCGCGGGGAATTCTTCGATCATCCGCAAGCGCAATGCGTGACCGCAACCGTTCACCCGTCCTCCATCCTGCGCGCTCCCGACGAACAACAGCGCCACGCCCAATATCGTGACTTCGTCGACGACTTAGTAACTATCCGGCAACGCCTAAGTACGCTCAAACGCGAGACGCTTCAAAGCGGGGCTCGGAAACCAGCCCGAGCCCCCAGCTCGCCCCGCAATTCGCGATCAACCCCGCCGCTGCTCTTGCCGCGCTCCCGTACCTTGCCCCGCTAGTGCGCCGGAAGAAAATTCCTCGATCATTTTCTGGTTGAACGCCGGTATGTCGTCCGGCTTGCGGCTGGTTACCAGGCCGTGGTCGCTGACCACCTCCTGGTCCACCCACTTCGCCCCCGCATTCCGAAGATCGGTCTTTAGCGACGGCCAGGACGTCACCGTCCGGCCCCGCGCGGCATCTGCTTCCAGCACCATCCACGGCCCGTGGCAGATCGCAGCCACCGGTTTGCCATCCTCGAAAAAGCGCTTCACGAACTCCACCGCCTCCGGAATCATGCGAAGCTGGTCCGGATTTGCAACTCCACCCGGCAGCAGCAACGCGTCATAGTTATTCGCATCCGCGTCATTGAGCTCGACGTCCACCGGAAATTTGTCTCCCTTCTCGAAGTGGTCCCAGCCTTGAACCTCACCTCCAGCCGGCGAAATCAAATCGGTTTCCGCTCCCGCCTCGTCCAGCGCCTTTCTGGGCTTGGTCATCTCCACCTGCTCGAAGCCGTCCGCGACCAAAACCGCTACGCGTTTGCCTTTCAGATCGTTGGCCATTCGAAAAACTCCTTTTTGCTGCTCAGCTAGCCCGGCGTCTTCCTCGCGCGCCATTCCCGGACCTGGTGCCGCCGGCGCGCTTCCTCGGCGAAGCTGCTGCCGCTACTTCTTCTCCCTCTTCTCCGGTTTGATCCGCGCTTTCAGCCTCCATCAGAACGCCGTCCGCCACTTCCGTGAGCTTCTGGTCCGCCTCTTTTTCTTCCTCCAGGGTTGCTTCCAAAAGCTCAGCCACTTCATCCAGCCCCAGCGAGCGCGCCCACGTCTTCAGCGTTCCGTAGCCGGCGATTTCGTAGTGCTCCACCTTCTGAGCGGCGCCGATGATGGCCGAATCCATCAAAGCATCTTCCAGGTCCTCCTCCATCGTCTCCTTGCCTTCTTCGATCAGGCCCTTCATCGCCTCACACGGTTTGCTCCTGGCTTTTTCATCCAGAGCTTCAAACGCTTGCTCTAACCGCTGCACATGCCCGCGAGTTTGTTCCAGGTGGCTCTCGAAGGCCTCTTTCAGTTGTTCGTTGGATGCCGTCTTGGCCAGCTTGGGAAGAGCTTTCACCAGTTGTTTCTCGGCATCGTATAAATCCCGCATTTGTTCTATCAATAGTTCGCGCACTGATTCCATAAACGTTGGCGTCTCCTTCCGCTGTTGGACGCCGTTAAGCATCCAGAGTTTCGATGGCGCGTGGGAAAATCAATGCACCACCAACACGTCCACGTCTCCAGCTCTTCGGTCCACCGTTACAGCCACCGTGTTACCAGAGCGGAACAGCAGCACGTCCACCGAGGCGCTGCCCACCGCGATGTTCCTGATCCGCACATGCTCCAAGAACGCCGGCAGAACCGGGCGCGTTAAAACAATCCGCTTCTTGATGGCATCGATCCGCAGTCCGATGGAAGACTGCAAAAGCAGGAACGCCGCGCCCGCCGCCCAGGCTTGTGGAGAACAAGCCACTGGATACAATGTCGGACCTTTTCCCGGGCGCCTCGGGAATCCGCAAAATAATTCTGGAAGACGGTTCAGGGTAAGCAGCGCAGAGGCTTCAAAGAAACCGCCCAAAATCTTGGCGGCCAGGTGCGTGTGCCGGTAGCGCGCCAACCCATAAGCGATCAGAGCATTATCATGCGGCCACACCGAGCCGTTGTGGTACGACATGGGATTGTAACTGGCCTCGCTCGCGGCTACCGTCCGGGTTCCCCAGCCTGAGAAAAAGAGGTCCGAAGTCAACTGTTCGCCCACCGCCGCCGCATGCTCTGCGTCCGCAATGCCGCTGAACAAGCACTGCCCCGCATTCGAAGTTTTCACCTCACAAGGCCGTTTGTCGCCGTCCAGGGCGAGCGCATAGGTCGAAATATGATCACACCAAAACGCACGTTGGAAATTGTCCTTCAGCCTCAGCGCCTCGGTATGCTGCCGTTGCGCGATGTCGGGTTTTTCAAGCGCAGCCGCGATTTCGGCCACACTCAGTTTCGCCCGGTAGGCATAGCCCTGCACTTCGCAAAGTGCGATGGGGCCTTCCGCCAGCCGTCCATCGGCGTGAAAAACCGCATCCTGCGAGTCCTTCCAGCCCTGATTCGACAGCCCTTTGGAGGAGTGGCGCCAATACTCGATAAAGCCGTCGTGATCGCTGTCGCCGTATTGGTCCATCCAATTCGACGCCAGTTCGATGTTAGGCCACAGGGACTGAATGAACTCCAAGTCGCCGGTTCGCCGGTAGTACGCGCCGGCCAGCATCAGAAATAGAGGCGTCGAATCCACGCTGCCATAATATCTGCCGAACGGAATTTCACCGGTAGCGGCCATTTCCCCTTCCCGCGCTTCGTGCAGGATCTTTCCCGGCTCGGCATCCCGCTCGGCCGAGAATTCCTTGGCCTGCGTCGCCGCCAGATACGAGAGCACTCCCCGCGCGATAGCCGGTTCCACCCACAGGCATTCCAGCGCTGTGATGATACCGTCGCGTCCGAACGGCGTGCTGAACCACGGAACGCCGCCGTATGGATAAAGCCCGGTCGGACTCTTGGTCAGCAGCATGTTCAAGTCCGCCCGCGACCTTTCCAGCCAGGTGTCGAACTGTTCATTGGATGTGCTGATGTGCGACGGCACCCCGCCTACTGCTTCGCCCGCGCTCGCCGCCGTCAGGCCGTTGGTAAAATCCATCGGCTTCGCCACGCGATGGTCCAATTCGAATCCAATGTAGAATTCCAGGCGCTGCTCTTCGTGAGGGGGAAGTTGCAGCGTAAAGTGCAAGCGCGACGGCAGGGTCACTTGAGCCGGGGGCGTCGCCCGGATCAGCGTCCGCCGTACCACCGAGTCCAGCCCCAGATACTCCAGCACGATCTCGTGGCTTCGATAGCCCGGCTCCTTCAGCAGGCCGCGGCGCTCCCGTTTCTCGCCCCGCACCTCGAAGATGTCCACAAAATCCGCGCCAAACTCCAATGCGAAACCGATTTCCACCGCCGTGAGCGCAAAATTCCGGATGCGCAGGCTCACATACAGCCAGTCGTGCCATAGGAACTGCGACCGGTAAATGTGCAGCGTCCCACGCGGCAGCAGCAAGGTTCCATCGCTGAAGATATCGGGATTCGTCATGTCCACGGACATCAGCACGTTGTCGCGGCGAACCGTGGAACTCAGCAAGAGCGGTCTTGCGTCCACCAGAGTCAGCTTCAGGCAGGACAGGAACCGGGTGCCGTGGTGAAAGATGCCTTCTTCGCTTCGCTCGGTTGAGTCAATGTCGCCGTACCGGTCGAACACGCCGAAGGTCTCATCTTGCTTTAGAACCAGCGCTTCATGCCCCGGCGGCGCGGACGTAGCTTGTATGTAGTACTTCGGCTGCGCTGGAAGCGTCTGTTGTTCCGTTACGTTCATTGCAGAACTGAAGTCCCGGTGCGAAGCGGTGCCAGCTCCCGCACTTGGAGCCGTTTGTACTCGACCACATAGTTTCGCGCCATCTGCGAAACCGTGAAATGATCCTCAAATGCTTTCCGGCACCGTGCGCGGCTAAGCGATTCCACCCGGCGCACAGCGGCCGTTGCCTCCTCCACCGAATCAACCACGAACCCCGAGACTCCATCTTCGAGCACTTCGGGTACTGAGCCGTGCCGGAAAGCGATCACCGGCGTTCCGCAAGCCATGGCTTCGATCATTGCCAGGCCGAACGGCTCCGGCCAATCGATCAGGAATAGCAAAGCGTATGCGCCCCCCAACAGCTCCTGTTTCGCACTTTCCCCAATCTCGCCGATAAACTCCACCAACGGATGATCCAAGAGATGTTTGATCTCGCGGTCGAAATACTCGGCATCCGCTTTGTCAACCTTGGCGGCGATGCGAATCGGCATGCCCACGCGCTTGGCCACTTCAATCGCGCGATCCAAGCGCTTTTCCGGCGAGATTCGGCCCAGAAATGCCAGATACCGGCCCGGACGGCTATCGAGGGAGTACAGGTTCTCGGGCAAGCCATGAAAAACCGTGGCGCGCCAGTTGGCCCACGGCAGCGGACGCCGCTGCGCGTCCGATATCGATACCAGGGGCATCTCCCGGAATTGACGATACACCCGCCGCAGCTCCGGAAGGTCCAGCCGGCCATGTAAGGTCGTCAGTTGCGGAACATGTTGCCGGCGCGAGACCGCGAAATGCAAATAGTCGATGTGAAAGTGGATCACATCGAACTTCTTCGCACAACTATACACCTGATCGAGCATGATGATGTGGTAAGCCAGAGAGTCCCGGCAATCGGGATCCAGCCGCAATGCTCGGTCGCAAGGCGCAATCAATTCCGCCGACGTTACCGAATCGCCGCTGGCGAACAATTTAACGTCATGTCCTTGCCGGACCAGTTCCTCAGTCAAGTACGAAACCACCCGCTCCGTTCCACCGTAGAGTTTGGGCGGAGTGCTTTCATGTAATGGTGACACTTGCGCTATTCGCACACTTAGCTCCTAGTTTGTGCGAGGATGTCCATCTGGCACGAGATGGCATCCGTCGGCGGAGCAACCGCAGCGCTGAACCAGGTCCAAAAGATTCTTGAATCCTGGTCTGCGCGAGTCCCTTAGAATTGGAAATAGCCCAATAACAATAGAATGATGAAGATCATTAAAACGAGCCCTAGGCCGCCACTGGGATAATAACCCCACCCTCTGCTGTAGGGCCAAGCCGGGAACACCGCTAGCAACAGGATGATCAACACAATGAGCAACAGCATCACCCGCTCCTTTTTCTGGACTTTCGCTCCGTCTCTATAATCCGGGCACTTTTCGTTCCATTGGCCAGGCGCGCTCAAGTCGCATATGTTGCAATCCAACTTCGAGAGTCAAGACAGGGAACGAGTTTGAGATGCCTGCAAAAATTGGAAATTCGACATAGCGAGTGCGCAGGATTTCCTTGGACGGTGGGCGGCCCGGTCCGTTCTAACGTCCGTTAGTGCGCGCGCTTGAAAAACTGAACAGCGCGTTCGTGCTTTTCGGCCGCCGCGCGGGTTTGAAAGGTTCCCAGGTTCTTCCTTCGTCCCGTCTTGGGATCCTGCTTACGCGAATACAGCCTGAACTTTCCACTCTTGAGCTTTCGAATCATTCCGTCAGATTCGCTAGCATCCCGATTACCGTTGCTACCGACCAAGGGCGAGCAGCGAAGTTAGAAACCGTGAGAATGCGTGACACGCGCAACACATCTCCCGCGCCGCGGCTCTATTGTAGTGGAGGTATTTTAATTTCTCATGGATAACCAAAAGCAGAAGGAACAGCAGGGACAGCAGCAGCACCAGAAAGAACAGAAGGAACAGTGGAACCAACCGAACCGCGGCCAGGATCCGGGTCAAGGCCAGCACCAGCAGCCTGGTCAAGGTCAACACCAGCCTGGTCAGGGCCAAAAGGAACAAAAGCAGAACCAACCCAACCAACCGCGCAAGGAGCATGAACAACCCACTCGATAGATAGCCGCCGAAATAATGAGGCCGGGAGTGGGTCGGATCGGCAGAACTCTCTCCGATAATCAAAGTGCCGCGACACACCAAGGAAGAAGTTCTATCCACCCCCGACCTCACCGCCAAGGAGGTCCGCGAAGCTGACAAGCGGGTCGCCGTCACCGCGCAGGTGGTTCACGAAGCGATCCGCATCCAGGGTGATGAGGAACTCGCCCGGCCCGCCTCCGCTCTAGCTTGGTCGGGCTTCGCCGCCGGCCTGAGCATGAGCTTCTCTCTAATTGCCGAAGGGCTGCTCCGCTCGCTTCTCCCGAACGCGCCTTGGACTTGGCTGCTAGTGAGTTTGGGTTATCCGTTCGGATACCTGATCGTCATCATTGCGCGCCAGCAGCTATTCACCGAAAATACTCTCACCGCCGTTATTCCCGTTCTCGCTCGGAGGGATTTGCAGACCTTTCGGCGGATGCTGCGTCTATGGGGCGTCGTTTTGTTCGCCAACTTAGTAGGCGTTCACGCGGCGGCTTGGATCCTCGGTCATGCGCACATGTTTCCAGTCGAAGTTCAGCAGGCGTTCTTTGAGATAGGACAGCGCGCGGCCGCTGTCACTCCGGGCGTCGCGATTATTAAGGGTGTTTTCGCCGGCTGGCTGATTGCCTTAGTGGTTTGGATGCTGGCCTCCGCGCGCGGCGACCATCTCGCGATCATCTTGATCCTCACTTACTTTGTGGGACTCGGTGGATTCACACACGTGATCGCGGGTTCCATTGATGTCCTGTACTTGGTCCTGACGGGGGCCTGGGCCTGGGGCGACTGGGCGATCCTCTATTTTCTGCCAACCCTGCTCGGAAATGTCCTGGGCGGAGTCTCGCTGGTCTCCTTGCTCAACCACGCCCAAGTAGTTTCAGGCCAATCACACAAAGCGGACGTCTAGCGGTAAAGCCTACACACGCCGCGCATCTTCTCCGCTCTTCCAGCGTCGAACCAGCATAAGGGATGACAAATTGAATCGCCGCGAAACTCTGACCGGGCTCGTTGCAGCCGGCCTCACCGGGCACCTTTCCGCTGCGCCCTCCATCCAGCAACGCACCTTGGGCCGCACTGGTGAAAAAGTCTCCTGCCTGGGCATGGGCGGCTATCATATCGGCAAGCCGAAGCTTACCGACGACGAGGCCATTCGCCTGGTCCGCCAGGCCATCGATCACGGCTTGAACTTCATGGATAACTCCTGGGATTACAACGATGGCCAAAGCGAGATTCGCGTGGGTAAAGCGCTGCGGGACCATTATCGGAACAGGGCATTCCTGATGACCAAGTTCGACGGCCGAACCAAGGAATCGGCGGCGCAACAGATCGACCAATCCTTGCAAAGGCTCCAAACCGACCATCTGGATTTGCTGCAGTTCCACGAAGTGATTCGCTTCGACGATGCGGACCGATTCTTCGCTCCGGGCGGCGCGGCCGAGGCGCTGGTCGCAGCCAAGAAAGCCGGTAAAACCCGCTACATAGGTTTCACCGGCCATAAGGATCCGCACATTCATCTGTACATGCTGGAGCTGGCGCGAAAAAATAGCTTCCAGTTCGATACCGTGCAGATGCCCTTAAACGTTATGGACGCGCATTTCCGCAGCTTCGCCAAAATGGTTGTGCCCGAAGCGCAGAAGATGGGTCTCGGCATTCTCGGTATGAAGAGCATGGGCGACACTGTGATCTTGAAAAGCCACGCGGTCACGCCCGTGGAATGTCTCCAATACGCTCTCAGTTTGCCTACCTCGGTTGTCATCACCGGCATCGATAGCCAGAGCGTGTTGGATCAGGCCCTGTCAGTTGGCAGCAATTTCAAGCCGCTGAAGAGCGAACAAATTACGGCCCTGCTCAATAAGACGGCCGAGGCGGCCAGCAAAGGCGAGTACGAGCTGTTCAAGACCACTTCTCACTTCGACAGCACCGCCATGCATCCCGATTGGCTGGGACCCGAGACCGAGCAGGTCAAAAAACTAGGTGCTGACACATAGCTGCTATAGCAGCTTGTCCAAAGTGATCGGCAACTCCCGAACGCGTTTCCCAGTGGCGTGATAGACGGCATTGGCGACGGCGGCAGCCGAACCGGTGATTCCGATCTCGCCGATGCCGTTCGCGCCAATCGGGCCCACGTGTTCGTCTACTTCGTCTATCCAGTACGCCTCCAGCGCCCCGACAAGCGCGACGGTAGTCTCACGGCGTTGCGCAACGAAACGTACACGTGCGCCATGATGCCCATTGGACGCCTGCGGGACGGCCGGTGTGTCGGTTACGGCCTAATGGGCGCCTGATAACCGTTAGCTTCGATGAAGCCTGCCAGGAACGAAGTCTAACAGCGGGGAGAGGTCTATGAAGAAGATACGTTACGGGGTGGTTGGGTTGGGCCACATCAGCCAGAACGCGCTTCTGCCGGCCTTTAAGAACGCCAGGAATAGCGAACTTGCTGCTTTGATTACCGGCGACGAAACCAAGCGCAAGAAACTGGCTAAAATGTATGGGCTCGATCCGGCTTCCACGTTTTCTTACGAGCAGTTCGACGATTGTCTCGAGAGCGGAAAAATCGATGCCGTCTACATCGGCGTGCCCAACCACTTGCACTGCGACTATACCGTTCGTGCCGCGCGCTGCGGAGTCCATGTGTTGTGCGAGAAGCCCATGGCCGTGGACGAGCGGGAATGCGAACGGATGATCGAAGCTTGCGACCGGGCGGGCGTCAAGCTGATGATCGCTTACCGGCTGCACTTCGAGCCGGCCAACCTGGAAGCGGTACAGATTGGATCCTCGGGAAAACTCGGTGACCTTCGGATTTTCACTTCCAGCTTCAGCCAGCAGACCGAGGGCGACAACATCCGTTTGAAGGAGCCCATTGAGCGCGGCGGCGGAAGCCTTTACGATATGGGCGTCTACTGCATCAACGCGGCGCGCTATCTTTTCCGGGACGAACCCATCGAGGTGACGGCAACCACCGCGAGCAATGGTGAGCTGCGGTTCCGCGAGTCGCCGGAAATGACCAGCGCGGTGCTGCGGTTTCCCGATGAACGGCTGGCGATGTTAATCACCAGTTTCGGCGCGGCTTCTTTGTCGGAATATACCCTGCTGGGGACCAAAGGCTGGCTGCGCCTTTCGCCGGCCTACGATTACCAGATTCCACTGGCAATGGAGCTGGCCATTGGCGAAGGCGAACCGAAACGCAAGAAGTTCCGGAAGCACGATCAGTTCGGACCGGAGTTGACCTACTTCTCCGCGTGCATCCTGAACGACCGTGAGCCGGAGCCGTCCGGACTGGAGGGCTTGTGCGATATTCGGGTGGTTCGCGCGATCCTGGAATCGGCTGAAAAGCAGAAACGGGTCAAACTCGAGCCTTCCGCCAAACCGGAGCGGCCGAGCAAGGTTCAGCAGATCACTCATCCTGCGGTTGAGCCGCCGAAGTTAATCCGCGCTTCGTCTCCGTCCGGCGAGTAGGGCTGCAATCGACTTGACGCGCATGCGTCGAGCCGTCTCCAGGACGCCGGACTTGAGGCGGTTTTGGGGCGTCGTGGCGTTTAAGCGAGTCGGGCGCTGTCCCACCCAATCAAAGCTGGATTCTTGAGAACAGGTAGCTGCCTAGGCCCAACAGCAGGGCGGTGATGATGCCCAGCACTGCCAGGTCAAGCGCCGCGCCGAAGTGCGATGCGCCGCCGATGAGCGCGGCCCGCATGCCATCCACGCCATACGCGAATGGGTTGATGGCCGCAACGATTTGCAGCGCTCGGGGTACGCCCAGCAGCGGGAACAAGGCGCCGGAGAGAAAGAACATGGGCATGATCAAGAAGTTCATGACCAGCTGGAAGGCTTGAAAATCCGAGAGCACGCTGGCGATGGCCGTGCCGAACGCGGTAAACATCAGCGCGAGCAGCACCATAAAAAGCAACGCGAAGGGCAGGGAAGCGAGATTGTTGGAACGAAAACCCGCGGCATAGCAGATCAACACCACGATCAGACCTTGCGCCAGCGCCACCGTCGCGCCTCCGCACGTCCGGCCGATCATGATCGCGATGCGCGGCACCGGCGCCACCATGGTCTCTTTCAAGAAGCCGAACTGCCGGTCCCAGATCAGCTCGATGCCGGAGAAGACGGCTGAGAACAGGATGGTCATGCCGATCACGCCGGGGGCGAGGAACTGAATGTAATTCCCCTGGCCGGCCTTTTGGAAGACCGGGCCAAAACCGAAGCCCAGGGCTACCAGGAACAACAGCGGCTGGCCGAGCGATCCGACGATGCGCGCGCGAGAGCGCGTATAGCGTTTCAATTGACGAATCCACAGGACATAAATAGCGTTCATCGGCGGCCTCCTCGCCACATCTTCGACATTTGACGTAAGCGGTCGACTCCGCCGACCGTTTCTTCCCGAATGGTGGAACCCGTAAGGGCGAGAAAGGCCTGCTCCAGAGTCTCGCTCGAAGTATTGGTCTTTAGTTCTTGCGGCGATCCCTGCGCCACGATTTTGCCGTGATCGATGATGGCGATGCGCTGGGCCACCCGGTCGGCTTCTTCCATATAGTGCGTGGTGAGAAAAACGGTCACCCGGTTTTCTTCGTTCAGCCTTTTCACGTGGGTCCACAATTGATTGCGTGTTTGCGGATCCAGGCCCAGCGTGGGCTCGTCGAGAAAAATAATCTTAGGAGTGTGCAGGA
>DATJWJ010000052.1:0-21909 GCA_035501355.1 Bryobacteraceae bacterium
TTCCTGTACGGCGTCAGCAAATTCTTATTTTCCGCCTTGGCGCTGGCTTTCTGCCTCTCGCTCCTGGCGTCCTTCGTGGTGGCGATGACCGTGATTCCTCTGTTCTGCTCCAAATTCCTGAAGGGGATCCATCACGAGCACAGCGCCGCTGAGATTACGGACCGCTCCTGGGGCGCGCGTTTCAACGCCTGGTTCAACGGGATGTTCAATGGGTTGCTCAACTTTTACGAGCGCACCGTGCGGCGCTCCTTGAGGCATCCCGCGCTGACGCTGGCGCTGCTGATCGGCATCTTCCTGGCAAGCCTGGCGATTTATCCTTTTCTCGGCCTGGCCTTCTTCCCGCAGACTGACGCCGGGCAATTCACTTTGAACATCAAGGTGCCCACCGGCACGCGCATCGAGATCACGGATCAGTATGTGTCCCGGATCGAGAACCTGATACGCCACGTCGTGGATCCGCACGACTTGAAAATGGTGGTTTCCAATATCGGTGTGGTCAACGATTTCTCCTCGCTCTACACCACCAACGCTGGACAATACACCGCCACCATCCAGGCGGCGCTGAACGATGACCACAAGGTCAGCAGTCTGGTTTATATGGACCGCGTGCGGCAGGAGCTGACGTCGCAATTTCCGGACGTGCGCGCGTTCTTCCAGAGCGGGTCCATGGTGGATGCGATTCTCAACTCCGGCAAACCGGCGCCGATCGATGTCCAGGTAAGCTCCCGGGAACTCGATACCACGTATGACGCGGCGCAGAATCTGGCCGACCGGATCCGGCGCCTGAAGGGTGTTGGCGAGATCTATATACCGCAGGACATGAACTACCCGGCGCTCCGGCTGAATGTGGATCGGATTCACGCCGCCGAGCTGGGATTGAGCCAGAAAGACATTGTGGCCAACGTGATCACCGCCTTGAACTCGAACACCATGATCGCGCCCAACTACTGGGTGGACTATAAGACCGGCAATGACTACTTCCTTACAGTGCAATATTACGAGCATGGCAAGCCCGCGATTCACAACATCGTCGACTTGAAGCAGATCCCGCTGCGCGCGCCGAACCTCACCCAACCCACCACGCTCGATTCGGTGGTGAAACTGGAGAACGTGCAGTCGCCCACCGAGATCGATCACTACCAGATTCAACGCACCGTGGATGTGTATGTGACGCCTTCCGGCGAGGACCTGGGAAAACTGACGTCGGCGATCCGGCAGTCGATCGTGGATGCCAGGCTGCCTGCCAACATCCGCGTGACCTTGCGAGGCATGGTGGAAGGGATGGAGCAGTCCTTCAAGAGCTTTGCAATCGGCTTCAGCCTGTCCTTTATTCTGCTGTTTCTGATTCTGATCGCGCAGTTCCGCTCCTTCATCGATCCGTTCCTGATCATGCTGGCGATTCCCATGGGATTCGTCGGCGTGCTGATCATTCTTCCGCTCACGCACACTACGCTGAACGTCATGTCGCTGATGGGAGTGCTGATGTTGATCGGAATCGCCGATTCCAACAGTATTTTGATCGTGGACTTCGCGCACAAGCTGGAGGATCAGGGCCTGTCGGTTGCCGATGCGATTGTGACTGCTTGCCGCGTCCGGCTGCGCCCCATTCTTATGACGTCGCTGGCCACCATCATCGGGATGATCCCCATGGCCATGAAGCTCGGGACCGGCGGCGAACAATATACGCCCATGGCCCGGGCCATTATCGGGGGCTTGACCTCGTCGGTCATCCTCACCGTGTTCATCGTGCCGGCCGCGTACTTACTGGTTTATGGAAGGAGACAACGGAATGCAGGAGAGACTGCTTCGTAGAGTTTTTACTCTAACCGTCTTTGGCGCTGTCATTGCAAGTGCGCAGGCGCCTGCACGCCTCACGCTTCAACAGGCCGAGGCGTTGGCGGTTCAAAATCATCCCCAGATCCAGGCCGCGCAGGAAGAAGTGGCCTTCGCCAATCAGCAGATTGTCATCAACCGCGCGCCGTATTATCCATTCCTCACGGGTGAACTTACCGGCTCGCAAGGCAACGATCTTTCGCGCATCGGCGCCGGAGAATTGTCGGCATCTCGGCTGTTCGACCGCATCGGGCAAGGTGTCATCGTCACGCAGTTGATCACCGATTCAGGCCGGACTCCGAACCTGGTTTCGAGCGCCCGCTTTAACGCGCAAGCTACGGCGCAAACTTTGAACGCCACTCGCTATGACGTCCTGCTGGCCGTGAATCGCTCCTATTATGACGTGCTGCATTCGCAAGCCGTGGTGAAAGTGGCGCAGCAGACCGTAGCGGCGCGCCAGACGCTGGCCGATCAGGTGACCGAACTGGCCCGGAATCAGCTCAAATCGCAGCTGGACGTGAGCTTCGCCGATGTCACCGTGTCGGAAGCCAAGCTGCTGCTCATCAATGCGCAACAAAATGTCCAGCAAGCCTTCGCGGAATTGGGCCGGGCGGTTGGTTCCGATCAGCCCGCTAATTACACCCTGGTAGACGAACCCCTGCCCCCGGGCCCTCCCACGACTCCTGATAGTCTGGTGGCTCAGGCTTTGAACAACCGGCCGGAGTTGGCCAGCCTGAGGTCGGCGCGCGATTCCGCGTATAGATTTTTCGAAGCCGAAAAGGATCTCTCCCGTCCAACCGTAAGCGCGGTGGCAGTGGGTGGCGCCATCCCTTACATCAATACGCCGGTTGCGTCGCCGATTCCTACGGGCTATGAAGGCGTCGCCGTAAACGCCAGCATCCCGGTCTTCAACGGTCACCTCTTTTCAGCCCGGCGTGAAGCCGCGCGCCAGCGTGCACTGGAAACGGATCAAAGGCTGCGCGACCAGCAGGAGCGCATCGCGCGCGACGTCCGCGTGGCCTGGGCCAGCGCCTTTACCGCCTTCCAGCGCATCGACGTCACCGCGGAGTTTCTGCGCGAAGCCGCCTTGGCGCTCGATCTGGCGCAGGGGCGCTTCAATCTCGGTTTATCCTCCATCGTGGAACTGACCCAGGCGCAATTGAACCTCACGCAAGCCGAAATCGAGAACGTCAACGCGAAGTACGATTACCAGAATCAGAACGCGGTGCTGCAGTACATGATGGGCGCGCTACGGTAGAGGTATGAGCGGTGCCTCGGAGCCGCTGTTTCACGAAGAGCAGAGCATGCGCCGGCCTCGCCTGGTTATTCTAACGGCGATCCCGCCGCTGATCTTGTCGCTGCTGGCAATTTGGCAAGTCGGGCTGGGACATCCATGGGGTAAGCAGCCGATGTCCAACGCCAGCATCGTCGGCTGGGCCATCTTCCTTTGGTTGATTTACCTTCGGCTCATGACGGTCAAGCTGGTGACGGATGTGGGGCCGGGCGAGATTTCTGTGCGAATGCGCGGCTTGTGGCGATCTTATTCCATCGCGCTTTCCGCGGTGAAGTCCGCCCGGGCGCTGAACTTTGATCCGGCGCGGGATTGGGGCGGGTACGGCACGAGGTCCTCCAACCGCGGAAAGGCTTTTATTGCGGCCGGAGGACGAGGCGTGGAACTCGAGTTAGTCAAAGGTGGAGTGGTTGTGGTGGGCTCGCAGCGGCCGGATGATCTGGCTCGCGCGATTAGCTCGCAGTTGTCGCAGACCCGCACGCCCGCTTAAGCTAGGTGCTAAGCCCGTGAAGACGCAAACTCTCGAGTATCGCGAAGGCGAAAAAGTTCTGCGTGGTTTCTTCGCCTGGGACTCCTCGCTCCCGGATCGGCGGCCCGGGATTCTTGTATTTCATGAGAATACGGGACTCACCGATCACGAAAGAGAGCGGGCAACGCGTTTGGCTGGGTTAGGCTATGCGGCGCTCGCTTGCGACATGTTCGGCGAGCGGGTAGTTCCGGCCACCGACGCGGAGCGCCGCGCGGCCTTCGAGCAATTTCGAAACCAGAAACTTCTTCCGCGCGCGCTGGCGGGTCTCCAGGCGCTTTCGGCTCAGCCTCAAGTGGACACCCGGCATATTGCAGCAATCGGATTCTGCCTGGGAGGCATGGCGGCATTGGAGCTGGCGCGGGCCGGGGCGGATCTGACGGGTGTAGTCAGCTTTCATGGCGGCCTTACCTCGTCGCGGCCCGCTGTGGCGGGTCAGATCAAAGCCAAGGTATTGGTGTGCCACGGAGCTCGGGATCCCTTCATCACCCTCGACCACGTGACGGCTTTCGCAAACGAAATGGAGGCCGCGGGCGTGGACTTTCAGGTCATTCTCTATGGCGGCGCGATGCATGGCTTCACCAATCCTGAGGCGGACCGCCTGGGCCGGCCCGGCGTGGCCTACAACAAGCGGGCGGATCTGCGCTCCTGGGAGGCCATGCAGCACTTCCTCATTGAGTTGTTCGGCCCCCTGCGTGGCTAACGCGCGAATCGCGAGTAGATTAGTTAGCAATCGACAGCAAAACAATACCAAAAATAAATCTAATCCGGGAAGCTGAACTAGTTGTATAATCGACAGCGATTCGAACGCCAGAGAATTCCGGCGGACATTGTCACAAATTCATTAAGCCATGGCACCTGCTTCTGCCACGGTGATATGAAAAGCGCCGGCGTTACTGGCTTAGCCGCCTAGGAGGGATCATGGCCACAACCGCAGCCGCACCGACACCAGGATTATCTATCAATGTAACAAAGGATCTGAATTCTTTGAGCGATTTAACCACGATGTTGTCCAGCCAGCAGGGCGCCATCTTCAACATAGCCACGGAATTGGCCCAGTATGCCGGTCAACCGGTCCAAAAGGCCGTGGGCGCTTCGGCGAAATTGAGCCTCACCGCTTCGGCCAGCTGGAAGACGAAGAACACCGGCATTACATTCTCATTGCAGCCAACAGCCAGTTGCACCATCGGCATCAGCGACACCAGCAGCACCTTTCAGGTTGCCACGCAAATCGACGATCCGACCAGCACCAGCAAGGTGATGTCGGGACCCATTGCAAGCAAGGTCTTCATCAACATCGAGCTGGATTTCGACATCCAAGGTTCGGTTTCGGGCAGCGGAACTTTGAGTGGCGTGGGTATTGCCGGCAAAGCCTCCGGTTCGGAGACGGCCACAGTCAGTTTCTGCCAGCCGGTTGACGCGACGCTGGAAACCGGGCAGGCCTTGAAACAAGCCTTTTCGGATCTCGTGCTGCCTTTGGACCCCACCTCGACCACGAGGATGACGGATGGCAGCTTGGGGAGAGTCAATTTCGACGGCGCGCTGGATTGCGAAGTTGACGTCACCTATGGCCTGGGCAGCTACAAACTCTCGGCGCCGGACGTGGGGTTGGTGCAGCAGAGCCTTAGCAAGGCCTGGGAAAAGCTGACACCTCCGTCGCTTGATATCAACGTGGGTGCAAAGGCCTCCGTTGCATATAAGCATGCCGATCATTTTGGCTTGCTGATATCGAAGACTGACGACAAGTCGGCCACGGTCTATCTGGTGAGATCGGGCAGTAATGAGACCAATGAATCGGTGGGAATCACGGTTGGGGTGACGGCCACCAACGTGTCGCTCAGCTTGGATCCTACGCAGATCACCAAGACCGCGGAGCAGATCACGGGCAACAGTAGCATTGCTTCCGCGATCGGCAATGCCGTGGCGCAGCCTGCCAATAAGCTCCAGACCAGCCTCACTGCCAAGTTGAACAACTGGATCTCGGACGTCAATGGCGACGCAGGCCTGACATTTGCGTTATCCCAGCAGAGTGGCCGGACGGCGCTGTTCACGTTCGCGGTGAACTTAACCACGGCCAACCTGGCGCAACAGAGTTGGAACGCGCTGTTGGGGGGAAGTGTCGCGCAGGCGCTCCAGATCGGCGGATTCACTCTGCTGGCCGGTTCCGGCGTTTCCAGTCAATTGAAGCGCTCCTCGGCCATTCAATTCCATTTCTTCAACTTATTCAAATGGGATCAGACCAACGATTATTTTTCGAATGCTTATACCGAACTGGCCGCGGATGGAAGCATTCGCGTGTTCCAAGACACCGGGCAAGAGCAGAATATCGACACGAAGAATACCTTGCAGGCCTTGCGCATTCACTTCGTAGCCACGGCGACTGAAGATACCGAGGCTAACGTGGGAAACGCCGAAGTGGATCTGAATTTGGAACTCTCGGAAACTGACGATCTGGATGCGGCCAATGTGCTGAAGAACGTGATCGCGATGATCCCGGCCGGCAAGCTCCTCGAGTCCGCTGAGGATGCGATCGGCGATTTTCTCAAAACCAACCCGCGAGGCACGTTGAACATCATCAACGTTCTGAAGCCTTCAGCTTACGAGAAAATATCCTGTTCTCCTTACGCTGGAAAAACACCGCCGCCGCTGCCTCAGACCCGCGATGGCAGCAACTGGACCGGGTTCCAGAGCGCTACGGAAGCGCTAATGCCCTCGTTGAGCTTCGTCGCCGCCTTGACGTTCAAGGATTGGATGGACTTCAACAGCATCGCCAATACCAACTCGACCGGGGCGGTCCCAAATCGCAGGCATCCCGGCAACCCTCAGGCTGTCCCGCCCAGCTTTTTCAGCGATCGCAATCTTCAGAATGTGCAGGGGCAGGCGATTTACTTCTTCCTGGTCTCCGCCGGATTCCTGAACCTGTGCGAGGACTTGAAGATCCTGAGGAGCACCACCGCGCAAGCTTCCGTCCCTGGCGAATGGAACGAGGCATTGCAAATTATAACCAGCGCGGTGAAGAATGACCTGCACATCGATTACGGCAAGCCGACCATCGGAGCATTGCTATATCTTTGCGCCACAGGCGGCGCTCAGGTAACGGCTGCCGACACGGCGATCGCTAAGGACTCGAGCAGCCTGACTTGTACCTTGACCCTGGCCTGAAGGCGGCGCCTCCGGCGCTGGTTGCGTTACGCTGAAGGTGATGCTGGCGCGCTTGCCGCTGTTGTTTCTTGCGAGCGTCCCGGTGCTCGCGCAAACACCTTGTGAAGGGACGCCTGCTTATACTCCGTGCGAGTTTGCGTTCGAGCTGTCTCCGGCCGACTTGGCGGCGCATCCGAACCCTTACGCGAGCGTGAAGCTGGAGGCGGAGTTTCGCTCGCCGCATTTTAAAACTTACCTGATGCCGGCGTTTTGGAACGGCGGCAGCAAAATGGTGCTGCGCTTTACGCCCACCGAATCCGGGCAGTGGCTCTATCACTTCAGCGGCAACATCGCCGCCGTGGATGGCAAGTCGGGCTCGTTCAATGCTTCCGAGTCCGACGCGGCCGGTTTCATCCAGCCGGCGAATTTCCATCACTGGTGGACGGAAAACAAAAAACCACATCTATGGATGGGCTATATAGACGACCGGTTTGCTTTTGGGAGCGCCCAAGAATTCGAACAGGCGTTGAATGAAGCGGCGCAGAATGAGTTCACGCATTTTCGTGGATCGATTTTAGGCGGCGCCGGCGACAAGAATCGCGTGTATCTGGGGCCTGATAAGCCGAACCCGGCCTATTTTGACGAACTCGACCGGCGGATTCTCGCGATCCACAAACGCGGCCTGGTGACCGACCTGATTCTCGGGTCCAATCCCGACTACATCGCGAGTCTCTTCCCGGATTGGCAGGCGCGGGAGCGCTTCATTCGATACATCGTCGCGCGCTATGCGCCGCTGAACGTCACCTGGCAGGGGCTGGAAGAGTTTGAGGATTATTCGGGCGGCCGTGCGTTGCTGAAGGAGCTAGGCACGGCCCTCGCCAAGATCGATCCCTACCAGCATCCGCGCTCGTCGAACGCGAAAATCACGTCTTCGCCGCTGCTGGCCGACGGCTGGATGAACTTCGTCATCGAAAATTCGACCGACGACACGATTGGCTCGGTGGAACATCAGTTCTACCAGGTTCCTTTCGTAGGCGTGACGGACGCGCAGCATCTATGGAACTCGACCATGGACGGTGAGTATCCCGAATTTCATGGATCGCAGCCGGTTTTTTGCAAGCATTGGTTCGACCTGATTTCGGGGTCGCGCTACTGGGAGCTGGAGCCTTATTTCTATCTGGACGGCGCGCGGGCCGTGGCGTTGGAAGATGCCGAATATTTGGCTTATGTCGAGCATCCTGGACCGCCCATCGAGCTGGAGGTGGAAAAGCACGGCTACGACGTGATGTGGTTCGATCCGGCCACGGGCGAGCAACAGGAGAAGAAGAAATACAGCGGCGAACACTTCACCGGTGAGGCGCCGGACAAAGGCCGGCCTTGGGTGGTGCTAGTGGCGCGAGAAGGTCACTTGGAGTCGATGCTCAAGTCCTATCGGTTCGACTCGCGCGAGGTGCCGCTGGTCCAGCAGATCGAAAACAGCCCGCAGAAAGTTCCGTTTGTCGTGGATGAGCCTTCCAGCCGCACGCTCGCGGCCGGCAAACCGGTGCAATTTTCCGTGAAGCTGACTCGGGCGACGCGCGCCACGCGCTCCATGCTGTATCTTTGGACCGCCGAAGTTCCCACGGACGGGCAAGGTTTTCGCGTCATCGGGACCGGCTCGCCCGGCTCGTTTGTGATTCCTCCCTCCATAGCGCAGAGCTTTCCGGCCGTGCTAGCCATCCACTTGACAGCGCTCAACGCCAACGGCAAGGCGTACGCGGCCGATCGCGTCTACGAACTGGCCAAGTGATCCTGTCGCTCGACACGACGTCGGAGTTCGGCAGCATTGCACTTACCGAAGGCGATGAGGTCGTTGAAGAGATCCTGCTGCACTCGCCCGAGGGATTTGGTCAGATTCTTTTTCAGCATGTGGGGCAATTGCTGGAGCGTCGCGGCATCAGCGTGGATGCGATGGACTGCTTTGCCGCGGCGTCCGGGCCGGGATCGTTTACGGGCGTGCGCATCGGATTGGCGGCTGTAAAAGGTCTGGCCGAAGCAGCCGGCAAAAAAGTGGTCGCGGTTTCGAATCTGCGGGCGCTGGCTTTTTTTGGATCGGCGCCGCTGCGTGCGGTGGTGCTGGATGCGCGGCGCGGCGAAGTTTATGGAGCCGTTTATAACGAGCGGCTGGAAGCTGTGGAGCAGGAGGCGGTAATGAAGTTTCCCCAATGGCTTCAAACCTTGCCGGCGCGGGGATTCGAGTTCGTCTCCAGCGATTTTTCACCGTTCCAAAGCCATGTCGATCCCGCGATTCCCGTCGTCGCGGCCCCGCGAGCGCTGGCTTCGGCTATCGGACGCATCGCCTGGCGCGAGCTGCAAGCGGGCCGCGCGCTTGATCCCATGGCCATCGATGCCAATTACGTGCGCCGCTCGGATGCCGAACTGAAGTGGAAAGACTGACGCAGCCTGCGAACTGAAACCGGATTGTAATCAAACGAGCCTGGCTATGCGGTTAGAATTGCAGCAGAGAAGGCCGAGATGAGAACACACTACGTCAGCGAACTGGAAGCCGTCCGGAAGAACCTGGTTGAAATGGGCGAGACCACTACGTCGCTCCTGGCTGAGGCCCTGAGTGCGGTGGTGGACCAAAATCGTTCTTCCGCGCGCGCTAGTGAGCTAGAAGCACAAACGGATCATCAGCACCGGCTCATCCATGACCAGTGCCTGAATCTCATAACGCTGCAAGCGCCGGTGGCCAGCGATGCACTGCTGGTAACGGGGATTCTGGATGCTATTGTCGACCTGGAGTTGATCGGAGACTACGCATACGAGATTGTGACGTTGTGTTCATCGATGGACCGCAAGCCGCCATCCCAGATCCTGTCGCAGATTGCGGAAACGGGCGCCAAAATTCGGGCGTGTCTGGCAACCGGCATCGAGAGCTGGCGCACCGGGAAGCGGGCGCAAGGGCTTTCCGTGCGGTCTCAGGAAGCGGGAATCCGCGCCGAGTGCGGCAGTCTATATGAGAAGCTATCCCGGCTGGTATCGTCGCCTGGCGAAGGAATCGCATATGTGGACTTGATGCTGGTTTCGAAACATCTGGAGCGCATTCTGCGGCACACGGTGTCGGTGGCGGATCAAGCCGCCGAGGCCGCTCCCATCGACCGGGGCGAGTCGGCATAGGGAGCAGATTAATCTTCTAACGCCCGTTCGAGGCGAATGATTCAGTTGAGTCGGAGTTAGAGGACTGCGACAGCTTGCGTTCGTCCGCTGGGGCGAAATTGTCGCGATCGGCCAGTAGATCGGCGCTCGACTGTGCCGAACGCGCCAGACCTTGCGTTCCATGGCGGGTGGTGTGCAGGAGGATGTGATACAGCTCGTGAGCGAGAACCCGGCCGAGGGCTCGTCCAAAAAGATCCTCGCGTTCGTAGGATGGCTGGAGAGCGAGGTCGCGGCCAATGAGCTTGCGGACCGCATCGCAACGCACGGCAGCGAAGGGCAGCACGTAGCCATCCACGACTTGAGTTTGGCCCAGTGGCTCAAATCCCTGCTGCTCTGTCCGAGTCGTCATGAGAAGAGGAGCGTCGGCGCGACAATCGCCGCGGAGCCGGACCACAGCGACGCGATCATAGACCTCTCCGGTGGTGTTGGCAGTCCAGGCCACGCGGATTGAGGAGGGTTCGACCAGGGATTCGACCTCGCGCTGCATGGCGTTCAGCGCTTCGGCCGAGATCGCGGAATTGCCGCGGAGAACGATGGTTAGAGGACCGGCAAGGTTGGAGTTGTCAAGCGGGGTCTGCGCTCCCGCGATTCCCCATAACGACGCCAGCAACAGAGCTGATCGACAGAGCATGGATACCTCGAACGTGGAGGTCTCTCGGCCTCAAGCATATCATCGAAGCTTAGGAATTAATAGAGTCTAGGTGAAAGATCTTAGGGATATAACGGTAAGAACATTACGCCGATTCAGGCGAAAATTGCCTTGACCGGATCGGGAAGGGCCGCCGATGCCGCGGCGTCCCAGCCCAGTTCGGTTCGCACCACGTCAAAGAACGCGCTGGAATTGACGTCCTGTCCCTGGAGACGGCTGGCGAGGATGTCGGCGGCAACGAGGCCTCGGCTGGCCGTCAGGTAGCCCGCATTGGTGATCAAATCGTAATTACCCCAGCGGCTGCGGTACAGGCCGTGGCGATTCCATCGGACGGCGGAGAACAGACCTTCCGCCACTCCGCTCAACTCGAACAAGGCGCCATACAATTTGGCCAGATCGCAACAAACACGCGCAAACCAGGTGATGTTGGGACCGTGCCAGGCGTCGCGCAGAGGGGCGGGGATGAGGCCGAACAGGTTCGAAATTCCGAGGCGCGTCGGCCCTTTGATTTTGGCGAAGCTCACCAGGGGGCATCCGCGAAACGGTAGCAATGCTTTGGGGACGAAGCTGGCGAGTTCCGTATGATGGAGCGCCGTGCCTCGCTCGGCGAGAATGCGTTCGATTTCGCAGCGGCAGACGCAATCCTGGTCCCACCAGGCCTCCGTCACGTTGACGTACTGTGCGCGATGCCGCGCTATCACATCGGCCAGGCCGGTGCGGCGCAGATATTCGGACTCCTGCTGGCGGATCCAAGCGCGGTTCTCGCGGGACTCAGTTTCCCAATCGAATTCAGCGCCGCCCAGGTTGCGGCTGCTGGTGTGGCCCTCCAGGATGATGGCTGGGGCAGGGAGGGCGCCGAGCAGCAGGTCCAAGGCGGCGGGGTCGGTGTAGGTTCCGGTCGCGTAGCCATGCCAGGTTACTTTGACCAGGACTCGTTCCGGTTTGGCGGGAAGGATGGCGCTGAGGACTTCTGCCATCGCGCCGGGGTCGGCGACTTGGGCGATGATGCCTTCGCCGCAGGTCCATTTTCCCGCGACGGGCGACGCGGTCTTGGGCGATGGTATTCGAAGAGTTTCGCGCTCGCGTTTTTGCTGCCACAGTCGCGTAATGCGTTGCACCAACCAGGCTGTAATGCTCGCGTGAGCTCCTGGTGGATCCACGAACATCCATCTCGCGGCTTCCGGATGCGAGCGCTGGAAATTGTCGGCTATTACGCGGGCGTAGTCGACGTGCTCGATGGGCCAGAGCGCCTGCGGTAGGATCAGCCAGTTCAGATTTTCGCGGGCGCAGCGATCCAGGACGTGTCCGAGAAATGGCTGCACGTGGCGGATGAATCCTATTTCGGCGCGTGCGAGGGCTAGTTCTTCCCAGAGCAAGCGCATCAGGCGGTAGGATTGCGCGCGGCTGGAGGGATCACCGTGGCCGCTGGGGGCAAGAACCAGTCCGCAATGTTGGGGAGGCGCATCGCGCTTCGCAATCGCTACAGCCACCTGTTCGGCGAAAGCGCGGATCAGAAGCGGATGGCCGAGGTCTATGTCGTCGTGGTGAATTGCTGTGCCGGAGTGCTCGCGACGGGCCTGGGAGAGTAGCTGGCCGAGGGTGTCGCGCTGCCACAAGCTGAAATCGAGAGTGCCGGGGAGCACGAAGATTTCCTGGCTGGCGCGCGCGGCATCCCGGAGCACGCTGGCGAGCGATTCGGCCGGTTCGGCGTCAGCGGCGTGTGCCGGCATCGATGCCAGCCGCAAATCGGGATCGAATCCTAGAATCGGCGTGCACGCCGTCCGAATATCAGCGAGCTGCGCGAGCGCCGCCGGCCAGGCAGGGTCGCTCGAACGCAAGTCGGTGGCGATGATGAAAGACGGCACAGCTCACCTCAGCCGAGCTTTCCGCCGATGCGCCCGTGTTTGACCATGGTGGCCAGCACATCCACCATGGCGCGGACTGCGACCAGGGCGGTGATGTCGGAAATATCGTAGGGAGGCGAAACTTCGACGGCTTCCATCGCGGCGACGCCTTCTTTGGCGACGCCTTTCAAGATGGCCAGCGCCTCGCGAGGCAAGAATCCGCCGGGCTCGGGCCAGCCGGTGCCGGGAACGAAACCGGCGTCGACGGAATCCACATCGAACGATAGATAAACGGCCGATGCGCCTTTCCATGCAACTTCCAATGCGATCTCGACCGTCTTGTCGATCCCGATGCGCTCGATGTCCTGGATTGTCAAGACGGTCGATCCGCGCTCGCGTCCTTTCTTCACGCCGGGGCGCGGGACTTGCCAGCCGCCGATGCCGACTTGCACCAGATTCGTCGGCGGGCAATTCGGAAGATTGGTGGCGTGGAACCACGGACAAGTGTGCATGATCTCGTCCATGTCTTTTTCTTGCGTGTCGATGTGGCGATCGAGGTGGATGATTCCAACCTTGCCCTCAATGCACTGCGCCACGCCGCGCGCGCACGGGTAGCCGATGGAATGGTCGCCGCCCATGATCATCGGCAAGGTTCCGCTGGAAAGAACGTGCGCCACGGCTTTAGAAATCTGGTCGTGGCTCTTAGTGATGTTGGCCGGGCAGAAGACATCGCCCACGTCGCACATTTTGAGCGACTCGCGCAGGTCCACGCCCAGCTCGAAATTGTAGGTCGTATATAAGGATGAGATGCGGCGAATTCCTTGCGGGCCGAAGCGCGTGCCGGCGCGGTAGGTGGTGCCGATGTCGAACGGCACTCCAAGAAACGCCACGTCGTATTCGCCGACTTTGCGCACGTCCTCCAGATAGTGGGTCTTCAGAAACGTGTTGATGCCGGACCAGTGCGGCAGCTCTCCGCGCTGGAAACAACTGATCTCGGATTTGTCTTGGATGGAATCCACGCATTCCAGACCAAACTCTTTGCCGCGGCGCACTTCTTCCTGCCACTGGCGGAGTGGAATGGTCTTCTCTTCGCGCAGGGCCCGCATTCCTTCCAGTTCTTGAAAATCGGGCAGCGGGCGGTTGTGTTCGCGGTGATTGGGCGCATGGCGCTTGTAAAATGACATAGTCTGTGATTGTAAACCAGAAGTTGTTACTCTGACGAACCGGCGTGAATCGCCATGGTTCGCGTGAACGAGCCGGAGCTGGTCCCGGCGGGCATGGTGGCGGCTTCCACTTCGCGGATGAGCCGGACGATTTCCTCCTCGTCGGAGTCGAAATTGGCATGCGGCACGGAAAGGTCCAGCGCGACCGAAGATCCGCGCTCGCCTGGCGGCTCCTTGGCGAGAGCGATGACTCGCGTACCCAGGCAAACTGCCTCGCGCGTGTTGTGCGTGACGAAGACGATGGTGGTTCCGCTTTCGCGCCAAAGTTCCTTGATCAGGCGCTGCATACCGGTACGCGTTCCTGGATCGAGAGCGCTGAAGGCTTCGTCCATCAGCAGAACGGGGGGCTTCATGATGAGCGCTTGCGCGATGGCGACGCGCTGCTGCATGCCACCGGATAACTGGTGCGGATATTTCCGCGCGTCGGCTTCTTGCAAACCGGTGTGGCGCAAATAGGCGAGCGCTTCGGCGCGAAATTCCCGCAGGCGGCGGCGTCCGGGCGGGCTGAGACGCGAAAAGGCACTGAGCGCGGTTACTTCCGGCCCAAACGTCACGTTATCGAGGACCGTTTTGTCGGGAAACAGAGAATATTTCTGGGGGACGTAGCCGCAATAACGGTCGGGTTGCGAGCGCTCGTGTCCGCCCACCAGCACGCGACCTTGCGTGGGCTTTTCCTCGGCCAGAATCAGGCGCAACAGCGTGGATTTTCCGCAGCCGGTTTGGCCGACGATGGAAACAAATTCGCCGCTTTCAATTTCAAGATCGATGCCGTTGAGAATTTTTCGCGTGGAGCTGCCCTCCACCGGGTAGTCGACGTGAACGTTCTCTAAACGAACCGCGAGATCCGCCACTCAGGCCTCCTGGAACCAGGGATGCAGCTTGCGGTTCAGGGTGCTCATCCCGAGGTCCACCAGGAAAAGCAGCAGCGCGACCCACAGCACGTAGGGCAGGATCGTATCCATGCCCATGTGGCGGCGCAATAGCGCGATGCGGTAAGCCAAGCCGTCGGTGGAGGCGATCATTTCGCCGGCGAACAGGAACAGCATCACGGCTTTCAGGTTGAGGCGGATACTGTTCAGAATTCGCGGACGGATTTGACGCAGGATGATGCGATAGGTGATGGCGAGATCGTCCGCGCCGAGGGTAAAACCTTTCACGATCTGCTCGCGCGGCACGCTCTTGCTGAGGTTGAACGTGTCCAGAATGATGGTGGGCGCGACGCCGATCACGATCAGCATGACCTTGGCCAGCTCGTCGATGCCGAAGGCGATGAACAGGATCGGCAGCAGGGAAAGCGCGACGATTTTGTCGAAGAACAAAAAGAATCGCAGGAAGAAAGCGCCGATATAGGGAAACATCGCCATATGCAGGCCCAGCAGGACCGCTGGAAACAGCAGCGCCACGCTGATCAGGAACCTTCGTCCGGTGGCTTGGGTATCCTTCCAGAGCATGCTGCCGCGGATGCGCTGGAGGATCGATTGCGAGCCGGTGTCTTGAACCTCTTCTTCCTCCGATGGCTTGAGCGCCGCGTCGCCGAAGGCACGGACCATTTGCGTTACCGTGGGCATGACGCGATCGTCCGGATTTTCGCGATGCCGCTGCTGCGCGGTGTAGAAATACAAAGCCACGCCGGATGCGAACAGGAACCACGACAAGCTCCAGGCCGCCGCGCGTCCGGGTTGGGCGTGGATGCGGAGCAAACTCATAGCTTTCCTTGTGCGGCTAGCTGCATGTAGTCCGCAGTGAAGCGGAAACGGACGCGGTCGGGTTTGCCGAGCACGCTGCCGTCTGGAAACTGGATGGCCACGTCGTCGGCCGACTTGGTCTTTTCGCCCAGCAATCCATGAGAGAAGCAAAAGGTCCGCACCAGATCCATGGTCTTTCTCAAATCCGCGGACAAAGCCATTTGCCCGGCCGACTGCGGCGTGTAGAACATGTGCGTAGTGCTGAGCTGCTCCTTGTAGGACGGGACCGTATCTTGCGACGCCTCGGCGACGCCTGCCAGCACCTTGTCGGTGTCGGGCCCGGGTTTAGACATCTGATTCATGAGTTCGTACCAGGCGCCGGTGATTGCTTTGGCGAACTTCTGGCCCGATCCGTCGGGCCGCTTCAGCACCTCGGTCCGCACCACCAGCAAGTCCAGAATCTCGCCGGGGATTTGCGATGAATTGAACAGAGTCTTCACGCCCTTGGTGTGCGCGATCTGCGAAACCAGCGGCTTCCACGTTACAACGACTTCTTTGCTCGAGTCCGTGATGAACGCCGCCGCGATGTCGGAATCCGAGGTGTTCAAGTAACGAACTTTCTTCAGCTGGGCGCTCAGTCCGTTGATCGCCATGGCGCGCTCAAAAAGATATTGCGAAACGGTTTTTTCCACCAGCATCACTTCTTTGCCGGGGACTTGGGCGAGGCTTACATCGTGCCGCGCCAGAACCGCGTCGTTGCCGTTGGAGTAATCGCCGACGATGATGGCGGTGGTGTCGATGCCGGCGGCGGCGGGCATGTCCAATGCCTCCATGTTGGTCATGACGCAGGCGTCGATGTTCTTGGACACGAAGGCGTCCAGCGACGGCGCGTAATCGAAGCGTTGGACTTTGATATTGATGCCGTACTTGTCGGCCCATTTGCGAAGGATGCCGGACTTGGCCATGTAATAATACGGGTCCCATCCAACGTAAACGGACCAGCCCACGGTGAAGGAAGGCTTTTGGGCTAGAGCGGGGCCCGGCGCCAGGCAAGCCGCCAGCAAAGCGAACGCGACACTGGCTCGCGTTGCACAGCTCGCCCTTTGGAGAACACACCTGTCGCGGATTGAGGAAGCCATATTAGTCGTCCACGCTGACGTTGCGAGGCCGGCAAACGTGGCCAACCAGGAATGGATCGATTGTAACTCAACGAGCATCGGCTCGTACTCCAAAGAATCGCCAGCCCGGCGCTCTCGCAGGGTCTAGTTCGAGCAGCTGTGCGGAGATGATTCTATCCTGTTTTCAATAAGTTAGATGGTTTTTAATTGCTGGATCGCTCTTTCGTATCAACAATACTGCTGAGCGGCATCAAATGTTTCTATGAGCAGGTCAACGGCGCCGGCCCATCGCTCTCCAAGCGCCGGCGGCTCGGGTGACGGCGGACAATGCAGTCCAGACGGAGCGCCGAGCGGCCGGTAAGTGGCGATCGTAAATCGCGTCATACTCGTCGACGGGGATGCCGCCGCGGAATGCTTTAAACGAATCCGCTCCCGCGCTGAGATTCAGACGGAGTCCGCGCGAGGCCGCCTCATCGAGGTAACTCGCAATTGCCAATCGATAGAGACCCAGCGATCGCGGGCGGTTCAGATCGTAGCCCAGCAACGACCCCGTCATGATCTGGTCTGTTGTAAAGAACGCGGCAAACGCATCCAGCTGGCCATCCGCCAGGAAGCCCCGGAACTCGAAAAGGCCGCAACCGAGCGCCAGAGCGAAAAACCGGCTGTTGAATGCGGTGTTGAAGACGGAATGTTTTCCCAGATACAAGGACCTGAATAGCTCCGTCATTCGGTCGGCGTAGGGCGCCAGCGACTGGCGATCCGAGACGACTGTGTACTTAGTGCTCTTGAGAAGTGTCAAGTCGCGCCGCACGTTGCTATGGTTGCGAAAAAACTCGGATCCAGGGTCCACCACGTATACCAGGCGGCTACGCAGCAGCCGGTATCCGTTCCGGCGGACGCATTCCATCAATGCCCCGTTGACACTGGGATTCAGGGAGCGCCACAGGATCGCCCGGTCCGGATAGGCGCCTGCAAGGCAGGCGGTCAACTCCGCAACCTGTTCGGAGTTAAGACATACGCTCGGATTCGTGGAAAGCAGCCAATTATTGACGGAAACAACTTTCTCGATTCCGGCTAAGCGGAGCAGTTGTCCGGCCGGCGCGGCCCCCGCTGAAAACAGCCAGCCAGGCACCCGCGGATTCCGCTTGCTCACTTCCTCGACAGTGTACGATACGTAGTGCGAATAAGGTGAGCAGGTTTCAGCACTTCCCGCCGCGCCTCGATTCAGCACCAGCGGCAGCAGCGTGCCATCCACCAGCAGAGCTCTCATTTCAACATCGGCGTTATCGGCGTAGGCGTGTGGGCCATCCGCAAGAAGTGCAGCCAGGTATTTCGCGCGGGACTTCGCATCCCCTGGTTCACGCGAGAGCGCCTCGACTTGCGCCGCGTCGACGAACTCCACTTTGGCCAAGTTTTATCGAGTCTCCGTCACCGGAGGAGTGTAGCATAGGCAGGTTCGGCGACCGCCGTGCGGTTGGCCGGCTCCCAGAGAGTGGAATATCATGATGGGGAGCTTAGGAACTGCGCCTCCCCGCACCTTGAAACATGAATTTCCCGTGTTCGAGTTCCCCCCGGCAGAGCTTCAAGAAAATCGCGCACCTGCTGTCCCCATTCGTTGTCAATATCATCGACTACACGTTCTCCGAGATGAGGTACGTTCCTCAAGGTTGGTATGACGTCCAGGGCTGGAGCGATTCGAGCGTTGTAAGCGCCCAAGAGAAACATTGGCCGATTCTGTTGCAGAACCTGCAAGGGCCCGGGCCCCTGGGCGTTTCACATCTTCCGTGGCACGCCACGCGCGAAGACCTCTTGGATCACAACATCATCATGTCGTACGGATATGTCCTGGCTCTGGCTGCCAGGAAGAGAGACAGCATCTCCATGTTGGACTGGGGCGGCGGAGTGGGTCACTACTACCTATACAACAAGGCTCTGCTTCCAGAGCTGCCGATCGACTACTATTGCTACGATATTCCGAACCTGTGCCGCCTCGGAAGAAAATTGCTGCCGGAGGCTCATCTCCACGACGACGAAAGCGAAGTTTTGGGAAGAGAGTATGACCTGGTGGTCACCAGCAGTTCCTTGCATTATTTCGAACACTGGCGCGAGGTGTTTCGCAAGCTGGCTCGCGTGACGCGTGAATACCTGTATGTTTCCCGATTGCAGACCGTGAGCGCGGCGCCATCTTTCGTGGTGTTGCACCGGCCTTCTCGCGACGGTTACACGGAGTTTCTAAGCTGGTGCATCAATTCTCATGAATTGTTGGACTGTGCCCGGGAATGCGGGCTGGAGCTGGTCAGGGAGTTCGTTTTTACGGAGCGCTGGAGCATACGAGGCGCTCCAGAAAAAGGAGACTGCCGCGGATACCTGTTTCGGCGATGAACGGTCATGAAGAAGGATGAGATTTATCTAAGGCCGGAAAAGCGCGCCAGGGATTTCGAGTTCGATGCGGATGTCGCCGAAGTATTCGACGACATGCTGGAGCGCAGCATCCCCTTCTATCTGGAACAACAGGCCATGATCAAGACCATGTGCAGGCAGCTCTGGGTTCCTGGAACGAATCTGTACGACTTGGGCTGCTCAACCGCTACCACTCTGATCGGATTGTGCCTTGATCTGCCACCCTCGGCCAAGCTCATTGGCTACGACAATTCTCTGCCGATGCTGGAGCGAGCGCGGCGCAACGTGGCAGCGAACCAGCTTCAGGAACGTATTGAGCTTCGCCACGCCGACCTCAACGGGCAGCTAGCGAATCTGAAACTGAGTAACGCCGGCGTGATTACGATGTGCTGGACGCTCCAGTTCGTCCGCCCTCTCGGAAGAGATAACCTGATCCGCTGGATCTATGACGCCCTGGTAGACGATGGCGTGCTGATCGTGACCGAGAAGATCCTCACCAACAACGGTAATATGAACCGGCTGTTTATCGACTACTACTACGAATTCAAGCGCCGCAACGGCTACTCGGATACTGAAATCGCGCGTAAGAGGGAGGCGCTCGAAAACGTTCTGATCCCATATCGTCTGGAGGAGAACGTCGATCTGTTTCGACGCAATGGTTTTGAGATGGTGGAGACATTCTTCCAGTGGTTCAATTTCGCCGGGTTCCTCTGCGTTAAAAAGCCGGCAAGTGCTTCTATTGCTATTGGATAGACGAAGCTGCGGCGATTCCGCCCGCCCGGTCGGTGGGGTGCCGCCGGGTGGGGGGGAAGATTTTGGATCAAAATAACGATATAATATTGCTCGACAACTTGAGGAGGAGGTTAGGCCATGAAAGCCCAATCTAAACCCCGTTACGCGGGTGTCATGCTCGTCCCGGTGGCTATGTTCGCGCAGATCGCCACCACAGGATCGGCCGTCGCGGCCCCTAACAATGCAGGGTCGCAGGAGCTCGTCACGTTCTCCAAAGATATCGCGCCGATCTTTCAAGCCAAATGCCAGGAGTGCCATCAGCCCAATTCCATCGCGCCGATGTCGCTCATCACTTACAATGACGCCCGGCCGTGGGCGCGTTCGATCAAGGAACGAGTAGCGATGCGCCAGATGCCGCCGTGGCATATCGACCGCAGCGTGGGGATCCAAAAGTTCAAGAACGACATATCTCTGACAGACGACCAGGTGGCCAAGGTGGTCCGCTGGGTCGATCAGGGAGCCCCCCAGGGCAATCCGAAAGATCTGCCGCCGCCTAAGCCGCTGGTGACCGACAACGAGTGGAAGGCGGTCCGCGACGGTTTTGGACCTCCGGACTTGGTTGTCAAGTCGTCCGAATACACGATGCCGGCGCAGCATCAGGACGTGTGGTATCGGCCCATGTCGGACCTCCCGATTACCGAGCCGCACTGGGTAAAAATGGTGGAGATCCGCCCGACCAATTTGAAAGGGCGCAAGATCATTCACCACTCGATTGCCTATCTGGTGCTGAACAACGATCCGGATGCCGTCAACACGGGCACGGCCAACGGACCCAGCCGGCGCGGCAACAGTGCGGACGATCTAGTCAATCGCCGGCCACAATTGATGGAGTGGGCCATCGGAAAAGGCTATGACCTGTACCGGCCCGGCACCGGAAAGTTGATCCTGCCCGGCGAGAAAATCGCCTGGGATCAGCATATTCATGCGGCCGGCGAGGAAGTTACCGCTGGCTCGGAAATCGGAATCTGGTACTACAAGAAGGGCGAGGAACCGAAGAAGCGCAGCTATCTGATCGGCTTCACCGGGATACGGAGCGGGCAAATGTTGGACATCCCGCCGAATTCTTACGCGCAGACCGAAGGATTCACTGTGCTCAAAGAGAACACTCTGATTGAGAACTTCCAACCGCATTTTCACCTGCGCGGAAAGTCCATGCAGGTGGAAGCGATCCTGCCGGACGGAAGCAATCAGATCGTCAGCTACGTTGGCAACTTCAATTTCAACTGGATGACGAACTACATCTATGCCGACGACGCCGCACCAATTTTCCCCAAGGGGACGGTGATTCACGTGACGGCGTGGTATGACAACACCACCAACAACAAGAACAACCCGGATCCGGACCAATGGGTAGGATACGGCGACCGCACGGTGGACGAGATGGCCCACGCGTGGATGAACGTGGTGTACTTTACCGACGACGAGTACAAGGCGTTGCTCGCTGAGCGTAAGGCGAAGGCAGCCAAGGCAACATCGGCAAGCTTGCAATGAAGGTAAGCGGTATTCTTTGCGCCGCCGCTCTGATGAGCGGCGGCGTCCTCTTATTAGGCCAAACGGAGCCGACTGCGATCCCACAGCCGCGGAGGCAGTTCGGCGCCAGCATTACCGGCGCATTCGAAGGTTGGTTCACCAGCGAAATCGACAAGGATTTCCGCGGCTTCCTGGTCGGATATTTCAACCGCAATACCCGAGAAGAGATGGACATCCCGATCGGTCCCAACAACCGGATCGAGCCCGGCGGTCCCGACATGGGCCAGCCAACACATTTCCTGCCCGGCCGAAAGTACGGTATGTTCGTGGTCCCGGTTCCCAAGAGTTTCACGGCCACGGATAAGTACGTTTGGACCATTGTCGCGAACGGCCAGCCCGCCGCCATTCCGCTGCGGCTAAACGTTGATTACGTCATCAGCCCCTTCAGTGAAATCGCAGTGGGCAACACGCCTCCGGTCATTCGATTTGAAGAGAACGGGAAGCCGATTCAAGGTCCGATCGCGATGCTCACCCAGGCGCAGGTCCGAACAACTTCATTGTCCCAGCCCCTGCAACTGACGCTGTGGATCACCGACGACATGAAGTATACGAATGGCACCAGCGCGCCTCTGACCGGGGATCGTGCTCCAGTGACGCTGTTGTGGTCGAAATATCGCGGCACGGGCACGGTGAAATTTGATAAGGCCAACCCGAAGGCCGAAGGTACTGCCAGCGAAGG
>DATJWJ010000053.1:0-34540 GCA_035501355.1 Bryobacteraceae bacterium
AACGAGTGCCGCGAGATGGGAATCCCGGTGCTCGCGCCGGATGTAAATTCCAGCGGCAAGGATTTCACGCCCGACGGCGAAGGCATTCGCATGGGGCTGTGCGCGATCCGCAATCTCGGTGCAACCGCGGCCGACTCCATCCGGGCGGCGCGTCAAAGCGGCGGAGCTTTCAAATCGCTTTATGACTTTTGCGAGCGCGTCGATCTCACCAGCGTGAATCGCCGCATCGTGGAAAACCTGATCAAGTGCGGCGCCATGAGCAGTCTGGGCGGCAACCGCGCGCAGCTCACCGCTCTGATCGAAAACGCCATGGAATCCGGACAGCGCGCCTGGAAGGATCGCTTGAACGGCCAAGCGGGTCTCTTCGGCATGTGCGCGGGCGAGAGCGAGCCCGTCGAACATCCTCTGCCTCCGCTGCCCGATTGGACGCCGCAGCAGAAGCTGGCCAGCGAAAAAGAAGTGCTGGGCATCTATGTCACGGGCCATCCTCTGGATGAATACGCCGCGAAGGTATCGGAGCTCGCCACGCATTCTACTGAAACGCTGGAAGGCCTGGAGAAAGGCGTTGAAGTGGCGCTATGCGGCATTCTCACGGGCATCCAGCGCAAGCGCAACCGGGAAGGCAAGCTGTGGGCTTCGATGCAACTGGAAGATCGCACCGGCCGGGTTGAATCCATGGTGTTCACCACGCAATACGACCGTCTGCTGGCGGCCTTGGTCGAGGATCAGGCGGTTCTGGTGCGCGGCCTGGTGCTGCCCGAAGACAGCGGCCCGCCCAAGTTGTCCGTCCAGGAGATTATCCCGCTGCGCGTGGCGCGGCTCGATCTGCCTACGCTGATCTCCATCCGCGTCGCGGTCGGTTCTAACGGCACTCCAGACAAGGCCCAAGCCCTCAACCAACTGTTCACCGAAAAGCCCGGTGAAACGGAGGTACGGCTGCGCCTTGAAAAGTCCCGCGACTTTTCCGTTATTCTGGATGTGACTAGGAAGGTCCGCCCCGACAAGGAATTTTGGTCGCAGGTGGAACGGATCTGCGGACCGGAATCCGTCGAGATCCTGGCTAAGTAGTCCGCGCTGACCGCTGGCCGGCGCGGCCGCAATCCGAATGGCAGATAACCGATCTCCGTCCGCTAAGCAAAATTCAACTGAGGAAACTCCGGCCACCAACCCGACTTGGGAGCGGGTTCAACTCGCGCGCCATCCCAAGCGGCCGCACACGCTGGATTACATTACCAGGATTTTTACGAAATTCTCGGAGCTGCACGGCGATCGCGCCTTCGCCGACGACCCCGCCATAGTCGGCGGCATGGCCTTCTTCGAGGATCGTCCGGTGATGGTGATTGGCCAGCAAAAAGGCCGCGATACGAAACAGAAACTGCATCGCAACTTCGGTATGCCCAAGCCCGAGGGCTATCGTAAGGCCATGCGGCTGATGCGGCTGGCAGACAAATTTCGCCGGCCCATTATCACTTTCCTCGACACCCCCGGCGCGTACCCGGGCGTGGATGCCGAGGAGCGCGGCCAGGCGGAAGCCATCGCCGTGAACCTGCGCGAGATGTCGCGGCTGCGCGTGCCGGTGATCGCCGTCGTGATCGGCGAAGGTGGCAGCGGCGGCGCACTCGGATTGGGGGTGGCCAATCGCGTTTACATGCTGGAAAACGCCTACTACAGCGTCATCACGCCCGAAAGCTGTGCAGCCATCATCTACCGCGACTCCGGAAAAGCTCCGGATGCCGCACGCGCGCTGCGGCTGACATCCGCGGACCTGCTCTCGCTGAAGTTGATCGATGGAGTCATCAGCGAGCCTGCCGAGGGAGCGCACACCGACCACGACAAAGCCGCCGACTTCGTGCGCGAGGCTCTACGCGCGCCGCTGGTGGAGCTGGCTTCGCTGTCGCCCCAGGAGCTCATCGACGACCGTTATAATAAATTTCGTCGCATGGGAAATTACTTCACCGAAGGCCTTGGCGCATGAGCAAGAAGGTTGTCATCGGCCTGGTGAGCGCGCTGGCGGTGCTGGCGTTCGTGATCTTCTTAACCTATTCGAGCATGCACGGGGTTAAATACCGCGTGAATATTTGCGTGACATTTCAGGGACGGACGGAGTGTCGCACCGCCTCGGCCGACTCGCGCGAGCACGCGCAGAGAACGGCTCAATCCAACGCCTGCGGCTTGCTGGCGTCCGGCGTCACCGAGACCATGCAATGCGAGCACCTGGACCCCACCAGCATAAAGTGGCTGGACTCGAAGTAATCGCCGCTCTCGGAGTGAACGCGAACAACGTAGCGCGCCGCGAGCGTTTTCTATGCCCATTGTGCGCGGCGCGCGCTATTGGCTTAAAAGTAAGTTTTGGCCAGCTCGGGTTTCACTTCCAGCGCCAGATGCCAATAGGTCTTGGCTTCTTCTTCTTGGCCGAGCGTCTTCAAGGCGTTTCCCAGATTGAGCAGCGCTTCACCGAAATCCGGCTTCATTTCCGTGGCCTGACGGTAGCAACGCACGGCCTCCTCCGGCTGATTGGACTGCTCCAGCAACACGCCCGCGTTATAAGTCAATTCCGCCGAAGGCTCCCCGAGTTCGTCCAGTTTCGCCACGATATCCAGGGCCAGCGCTGAATCGTTCATCTCCACCGACAGAGCTCCCAGCGCCAGAAGAGCGTCGCCGGACTGTGGATGGCGCGCGATGGCTTCCACGAAGGCCGCCTTGGCCGCTTCGACATCGCCGATTCGCCATTGCGCGAGCCCCAGGTCGATCAATGCTTCCAGCCAGTCCGCCCGCTTCGCCACCGCGTGCTGCAACGCCTCGATGCTTCCCCGATAGTCGTCGCGTACCAAGCGGTAGTAACCCAGACGGAACCACGCATCCTCCCGCTCCGGCGCCGATTCAACCAATTTCTCGAGGCACTTCTCGGCCTCTCCCGGCGATCCCAGTTTGTCTAATACGATGCTCAGGTTCCAACGCGCGTCCGCGTGCTCGGGTGCATTCTCGAGCGCCCGCTCGTAGGCCTTGCGAGCCTCGGCGAACTCACCGCGCTCCTGTAGCACGGTTCCCAGATTGACGTAGGCCAGCTCGCCGTCGGGCCGTAGCTTGATTGCCTCCACATAAGCCTGGCCGGCCTGCTCGCGCCGATTAGTTCTCTGATAGGCGACGCCCAGGTTGAACCACGCTTCATAGGATTCCGGCGCCACCCTGGTTAAATTGAGGCCGTGCTGGACGGCGGTCTTGAAGTCGCCGCGCTCCATCGCCACGGCCATCAGTCCCGCCAGCGCGACCGGCGAACTGGACCGCAGCTTGAGCAGCTTCTCGCAATGCTCGCGCGCGCGGCCGCTCTCCGCCCGCGCCAATTCCACGCCAATCAGGTTGGAAAGCAACTCCGGATGCGGGCCGAGGATCGGCAGCAGCTTCAAGTACAATTGCATGGCCTCTTCGGAGCGATTCAACAGCTGCAGCGCGACGGCCTTTCCGTACAGCGCCTTCTCGTGTCCCGGCTTGACCTCGAGACAGTGCTCGAAAGCCGCCAGCGCATCGGCCGGCCGATTCAGGTGCAGTAATGCCACACCTTGACCCAGAGTTGCTTCCGCCAGCTTGGGATCGGCGCCGGCCGCCTTGCCGAACGCTTCCAACGCGTCTTCAAACCGCTCTAGCTTCTCCAGGCACAGCGCCACATCATAGAGCGCCCCTTTGTGATTGGGGTGCTGGACCAAGACTTTTTCGTAATCGCTCCGCGCTTCCTCATAGTGTCCTAATTGGAACTCCAGGTGGGCTTTGGTCCAGTACAACTCGGCCGTGGTTTCGCCGCTTTCAATCGCCGCGGCGATTTCCTGCAGCGCCGGTTCGGTCTTCCCCTCCATATTGAGCGACAGAGCCTTGGCCAGCGCCGCCGACTGAATCCGGCGCTTTTGACCGCTTGTATCGAACGTGTCATTGCGCGCCAGCGACTCCACCAGCTCGCTGTCGATCACCCATAACCACTGGTCGTTAGTCTGTTCCATGGAATTTGTTCTCTCTCGCTGAACTGTTGCTCGTTACTTCCCGCCGGTCAAAAGCGATACTGAGACCGACTTAACCCGGCCCCGCTCTTCCCGTTCGTTCAGAAAGCCCACGCCTCCCGAGGTCAAACGATCGTCAATCCAGGTATCCATCAGCTGCCCCTGGACATAGGTAGTGAACTTTGGCCCCCGGACATCCACGCGCACGCTATAAACCGTTTCGAGCTCGACGTCGAGGTCGATCGGCACTCTGCCGACCTGCGTTTCACGCCCATGCGCCACCATGTACTTCAGCAAGCCGATCTTGGGCTTCACCCCCGGCGTCACGATCGCCAGCTTCATGGCATAGTAATCTTCCGGATCGGTGGCGCGGAAGACCCAACCCAGGCTCTTAGATTCAATGTCGCCTTTGAACTCGATGCGATAGTCGGATAGCTTGAGCGATGGCCTGTAAATGGTGATCTGCCGACCATAGTGAGTATCCAGCGGGTCCCCCGCCCAGCCTTCCACCCAGCCGCCGCTTCCAACCATGATGCTGGGGCCGGCCTTGTCTGCCGCTTGAGTAGCCGCGGGGGCTTGGGGCTTTCCGCTAAAGACGAAATACACCGTGGCGCAAAACGCCACGATCAGCGCCGCGATTGCCACTTTCACCATGAAGGAACTCAACAGCGACTCGGTTGCCGTTTTCGTTCCCCCAAAGTTCGGCGCCTCAATCTCGCGGGCTTGGGGCTCGGAAGGCGTAGTCTCCGGCTGCTTCCGTTCGGGCGGGCGCTTCTCTGGCGCAGGCTGCTTATCTTCTGGACGACCCTTCTCGGTCGCGGCAGGCTCCATCTTTTGAGCCGTGGTGTTTTCGACGGGCTGGGCTGGGGGCGTCGCGATTTTTGAAGCAGGCGCCGCAGGTGACCGCGAAGCAGTTGGTTGCGAGGGCTTGCCGGCCGGCTTGGCCTCAGATGCCGGCTTTGGCTCCGCCGCCGGTTTCGAATCTGAAGCGGATTTCAGCTCCGGAGTGGACTGAGTACTCAGCGCGGCTGGGCGCGCTACCTTTTTGGACCCCGGTGCAGTGGGGGAGGCAGCCAGTCCCATCTTTGGACGCAATGGCAATCCGGTAAGCCGGGGCAGGAATACCGGCATCTCGATCAGCGCGTCCGCTCCTTCCTTGGGAGCCGGTCTGGAGGGCGCGAAAGTCTTTACAGGGACCTCCACCATTCGAGGAGCCACTCGCCGGACCTGATCCTGCTCGCTTTGGGGTTCAGCTGGTGCCGCGGCTTCCGGCATGATCGGTACTGGCCCGATCGCTTCCGGCGCAGCCTGCTCCGGTGCGGGCACCTCCGGCATTGGCATTGGCTCGTCCATCTGGTTCAGCCCGCCGTGCAGCTTGGCCAAGCTCGGGACGTCGGCGTTCGGAGTATCTGCTGGGTGCCAGAGAATCGCTTCATCGGCCGATGGCGCGGAATCGCTGGCGGACGCTGGCGCGGCTGCCTCCGGATCTTCGGCCTGCTGCGGCGCGACTCCAGCTTCCAGCGCGAGCGTCACGCCCGCATCTTGCTCTGAAAACTCGATCTGTGAAAGGTGCAGGCGAAGCAAGGGGGATTCTCGAAACTCTGTTTGGAGCGGCCAACCCAATGCGCTGTCCACCATCGCCGCCGCGCCACAGTCTGAAGCCCATGGATTAAGGATCTGCCGCACCAACCCGACGCTTGCAATCCCCTTCGCCAAGCTGAGGTCTGCCGCCGGGGGCAGTGTTTTGCCGGGCACGAATTGATTGGCTGGCACCTTCACCTCCGTGGCGGAATGATCGCTGCCGGAGAGAGCGGGCGGGCACTTTAACTCGACCCGGGACGCCTGCGGCAAAGCCTGTTCTACTTGCCCTCCAGTTCGCCACTGTGGCGGAACGGGAGATTTGATAGCGCGCTCCCAAGGCTCCGTATGTGCCGGTATTTCGAGCGAAATCGGTACCGCTACTGATCCCTTGATGAATCCTGCAAGTTGCTCCGGTTCCCAAGCGTTCTCTTCCGGACTGTCTCCGTGGCCGTTCGTCACTTCTTGTTGGTCGGATGCTTCACAGGCGGTGGCTTCTTCCAGTGGCGTTTCCTCCACTGCCACCAGTGCCTCGTGCAGCGGAGATGCCCCGTGGGATTCGGGAGCCTTCTCGTGGGAAGCCGCTACCGGCGTAACCTTGGTTTGGGCCTGGAGCAGCCGGCTGAGACCAATGCGATTGTATTCTTCCTGATAGGTTTTCTTGTGGGCCTCCGAACAGAACTGGCCGCGACGAGACCACCGCTTTAACAGCGCCAGCTCTTTGCCGCAATACAGGCATCGCATATAGCGGTAATCGGCGTTCTGGCCCGATTATTGAATACCTCGGCCAGCTTTTTTCTACGGTAAAGCGCTTATTGAGATGTTCTCGGGTCGAAGCCTTATAACTTCGGTCTCACCCCCGAGGTAGACTACCGGCTTGGCAGTGGGCTTTCGCGAGGCAGAGACCCGCATCTGGCCTCACATTCCAAAGAGGTTATCTCGCGATCGGGATATAGTAGCGAAGGCTCTTTGGTTTCTTCTTTGTACCGAAAGCAGGCTCGTTTGCGATGCTGGTTTCGGTCTTCGGGCCGGCCTGGCATAGCGGAAGGACCGCACTCTAAAAATAATGTATTCATCGCAAAAGCGACCTAAAGTCGCTCAGCCGTCCGACGATCTTAGTATTAGGCGTAGCGCAGGACTATGGTGGGTTCCCGCGCTGCGAGGGCGTGGCTTAGAGCCGGCCCGCCGATCCCGCAGAGAGGAATTATGGTGAAACACGAAGCGCTTAAGAATCATCTCGACAGCCTGCGCAGCGCCATCCCGGAGTTAAAGGGCGTGCTGCTGGCGTCGAGCGAAGGCCTGCCAGTTGCACATTCTCTCTCGAATGGCACCGATCCCAACCGCGTAGCCGCGATGGCCGCGGCCGCCTCCAACCTGGGAAAGCGCATCAGTGAAAGCATGGCCACGGGGGGCCTCGCCGAGGTCAGCATCCGCGGCGATGAGGGCGCTCTGTTTGTCTACGCTGCCGGCCCCAAGGCAGTGCTGGCAGTGATGGGCCCGCTGGATTCCAACGCCGGCTTAATTCACCTGGAAGCGCGCGGCACCGCCAAAGAGATTGCCAGCTTGTTCTAGCTCGCGCGTCAGCGCGGCGTGATCAATCCGCCCAGTTTGTCCTGCTCCAAGGACGCGGCTCGCGGAAAGCGGGCCGAAAAAGCTTCCAGGTATTTGAGACCCGCGCCGGTGTTGTAAATCACAATCCGCTCCTCCGCCTGCAAGAACCCGTTGGCCAGCAGCTTCTTCAACGCGGCGACGCACGCCCCGCCCTCGGGAGCCGCGAAAATCCCTTCATCGGCGCCGAGTTCGAGCGAGGCATCCAGCAGCTCTTCGTCACTCACGGCGATGGCCGTACCTCCGCTCTTGCGAACCGCGTCCAGCATCAGCACGTCTCCCAGGGGCTTCGGGACTCGCAGACCTGCGGCCACGGTGTGCGCATTTTCCCAGAATTGACTGGCTCGTTCACCGCGCTCGAAGGCCCGCACCACGGGCTGGCAACCCTCGGTCTGCACGGCGATCATTTTTGGACGCTGGTTCGAAATCCAGCCCAGCGCCTCCATCTCATCGAAGGCTTTCCACATTCCGATGAGTCCCACGCCGCCGCCGGCCGGGTAGAAGATCGCATCCGGCAGAGTCCAGCCGAGCTGCTCGGCCACTTCGTAGCCCATGGTCTTCTTACCCTCGATCCGGTACGGCTCTTTCAAAGTACTCACATCAAACCAGCCCTCGGCATCCTTGCGTTCGGCGACCATTCGGCCGCAATCGCTGATCAAGCCGTCCACCAAAGTTACGTACGCGCCGAATGCCTTGCATTCGATGTAGTTGGACTGCGGCACATCGCGCGGCATGAAGATATGGGCCTCAATGCCAGCCGCGGCAGCGTAAGCGGCCATGGCGCTGGCCGCGTTGCCGGCCGAAGGAATCGCGACTTTGCGGATGCCCAGCTCCATGCACATCGAAACCGCGCACGAAAGGCCTCGTGCCTTGAAGGATCCGGTGGGATTGATGCCCTCATCTTTTACCCACAGGTTCCGCGCGCCTAGCCGCGCTCCCAGCCGCGTGGTCTGGCGCAGCGGCGTCAAGCCTTCCCCCAGCGAAACGATGGAACGGGCCTCGCGTACGGGAAGGACAGGAGCGTAACGCCACATGCTGCGTGGACCAGTCGCGACGTCGTCGCGCTTCCACGCGCCCTTGGTTTTTTCCAAGTCGTAGAACACCAGCAGAGGCCCGCCGCATTCGCACAGATTGTGAATCCGGCCCGGTTCTCGCCGCTTGCCGCAGACGCTGCATTCCAGATGCGTGACGTGTGTCATGGTTGTAAAGTTCGATGGTAGCAACGCAACCGTGCGCGCAGGCATGCGAAATTGATAGGAGATGCCCGCGAGCAGAACACTGAAGCGCGCGCCAACACCGCGGGCCAGCAGTTTGCGGAGGCGCCCAGCCCGCAGGCTCCTGCGCACGATCGCCGGAACCGTTGTAGCACTGGTGCTGGGGCTCTATGCTTTCTGCGTGTTGTGCGTTTTCGCATTACACTGGATCAACCCTCCTACCACTGCGGTTCAAATTGAGCGGCGTCTGGCTGCCAGGTGGCAGCATCGCCGTTACACCAAGCGATCTGAATTCGTCCCGCTCCGCCGCATCGCCCCCAATCTACAACATGCCGTCATAGCGGCCGAAGACGGGCGCTTTTTTCAACATCACGGGTTTGACTGGATCGAGATGCAAAAGGTGCTCGCAGAGGACATGAAGCGCCAGCGGCTGGGCCGCGGCGGCTCCACCATCACGCAACAACTGGTGAAGAATCTGTTTCTGACCACGGAGCGCTCTCTCATTCGCAAAGGGGCCGAGTTTGCGCTGGTCCCGCTGGTGGAGGCAGTCTTAACCAAGCAACGGATTCTCGAGCTCTACCTCAACGAGATTGAGTGGGGACCGGGAGTCTATGGCGCCGAAGCCGCTTCCGAGTATTACTATCATGTCCACGCTTCAGAAGTCGGCCGCGAACAGGCAGCGCGCCTGGCTGCGATCATTCCCGCGCCGCTCAGGAGAAAACCCGGCTTTATGAACGACTACAGCGCCGTGATCCTGGAGCGGATGGCCAAGACCGGCTGGTGATCCGGCTGTGCGGGCGCGTCAGTGTTTTTCGAGCACCGCGAACAGCGATTGGCCAAAGGGCGGTGGTATTAGAGCTTCCAGGCGCGAAAGCCAGGGAGCAACCAAGCGGTCAAAGATGTCGATCTGAGTCCCGGTCACAGATTGCTGCCGAAGAATATGAGAGCTGGCCCACCACAGGAAGAAGCCGGCAATGTTCACGTAGTGGATCTTCTTCAGATGGAGGCCGGTCTGATCGGCCAGGCGGACCAGATCGTGCCGCCGGTAACGCCGGTAGTGCTTGAGGCGCCGGTCCATTGGTCCGTAGAGGGCTTGAAAAGCGGGCACCCAGAGCACAATTCTCCCGCGCGGGTCTAGAATCGCGGCCATGGCGGCCAAGGCCCCTTGATCGTCCTCGATGTGCTCCAGCACGTTGCTGCACACGCACGAATCGGGATGGAAGCGCGCCAGATCGGCGAACGATGCGCTACAGGGATCACAAACCAGGACGCGAAGATTCACCCGATCCGGGTAGCGTGCGCGGAGATAGTCAATGCACTCCGGCTCCGGGTCCAATGCGATGACGGCCTCGCGATCCAGCATCGCCCCGGTGAAATTGCCGGCCCCACAACCCACCTCGACCACGCGTTGTCCCAGTTCCGGCAGGATGAGGCGGCTTTGCCAGGCGAAATAATTTTTCGCCCTGGCCATTCGCTCCTGGTCCTGCACTGTGTAGGTTGAGCTACGCACCTGACCAGCGCCACCGCATTTCGTTTCCGAACCTCTGAAAACATCTTGGCATAGGTGTCCTGACGGACGAGTTGGGAGTGCTGTAACGCCGCTCGCGCGCTTCAGTACAAACTGTTTACACTCTTTTCACAGACCTCGAGAAACGTGCACCGCAGATATCTCGTCCTCCCGCGGGAGGTCACTCCAACAAATGATTAAATTTCCCACAAATCAGGCTAATCGCGCGCAAATCGGGCGTACTTGGGTGTCTGCATTGCGATGCGCGAGTGTTCTGCTTTGCTTTCTCGGCATCTCACTGTTCGGCGCCGACGCTTATCTGGTCCACAATTTGGTTTCCGATTTGCCAAACATGGCCGATCACACGGATCCGAACCTGGTGAATCCCTGGGGCAACGCCTTCAGCGCAACGAGTCCGTTCTGGATTGGCGACAACGGCTCGGGGAAATCCACGCTTTACAACACCAGCGGGACGCCGAATGCCTTGGTGGTTACGATACCGCCTCCTCCAGGTTCGGCGGCCTCTGCCGTTGGAGCCGTCACGGGGGTAATTCAAAACAGCGCTTCGCCTTCCTTCGCTGTGGCTACAGGCGCGCCCGCTTCGTTCATTTTCTGCACCGAGGATGGAACCATCTCCGGCTGGAATTCGAGCGTGAACAAAACTCAGGCCCAGATCATGATTGATTCTAAGTCGGGGGCGGTGTATAAAGGCTGCGCACTGGGAACGGTTGGCACGAGTGCCATGCTTTATGCCGCCAACTTCAACGCGGGCACGATCGATGTGTGGGACGGCAATCTGAATCCGGTCACGAACGCGGGCGCGTTCGCGAATCCGTCGATCGCGGCGGGCTTCGCGCCGTTCAACATCCAGAACATCGGCGGCACGCTGTATGTCACGTATGCCAAGCAGGATGCCGACAAGCACGACGATGTGGCCGGTGCCGGCAATGGCTACCTCGCAACTTTCGACACCACGGGAAAGCTGTTGAGCAACATGGTGTCGACTGGAGTCCTCAATTCGCCTTGGGGCATGGCGGTGGCACCGGCAACTTTTGGAGATTTCTCGGGAGCCTTGCTGGTGGCCAATTTCGGCGACGGATTGATTCACGCTTATAATGCCACCAGCGGAAGTCTGATGGGCACGCTGACGGATCCGAGTGGCAACGCGATCGCCATTCCAGGTATGTGGTCCATTAATTTCGGAAACGGTGGAAATGGCGGAGACAAATCCACGCTATACTTCACCGCCGGCATCCCGGGACCAAACGGTGAGCCGGTTGAATCCCACGGCCTTTTCGGAAGCATCCAGCCCGCTCCTTCGTTCACCACGGCAGGCGTCCTGAACGGAGCAAGTTTTTCCAGCGCCATCGCGGCCAACACCTTTGTCAGCATCAAGGGTGGGGCGCTCTCTGAGACCACGCGCAACTGGGAAACCTCCGACTTTAACGGTTCGGCCCTTCCAACAAAGCTGGACAACGTCAGCGTGAGCATCAATGGCGAGCCGGCCTTCGTCAGCTTCATCAGCCCGAGTCAAATCAATTTCCTGACACCGGCAGATCTTGCGCCGGGCCCGGCCACGATTCAAGTGACTAATAACGGTCTTAGCAGCGCTACAGTTTCGGCAACGGTTCAGAGCTCCGCGCCAGCACTCTTTACGATCGGCGCGAAGAACTCGGCGGGGAACTCCTACATTGCGGCCACCCACGCCGATGATTCCATAGCCGGTCCCCCAGGTCTGATCACCGGAGCAACCACAACGCCATTCAATCTGGGCGAAACAGCGGTTCTCTATGGCAACGGTTTTGCGGGCACCGCCTCGGCGGTTCCGAACGGTCAAATTATTTCCAGCGCCATATCGCTTGCGACCACACCGGTGGTCATGATCGGGGGCGTACCTGCGAATGTTTCTTTTGCTGGGCTGACGGCAACCGGCGAGTTCCAATTCAACGTCGTGATCCCGGCCACGCTGACTCTCACGGGCACCGGTAACGTGGATGTCCCGGTGGTCATTCAATCCAGCGGCGAACAAACCCAGAGCAACGCGGTGATTTCGGTCGCCAATCCAGCAACCTGATCTGTAGCCCCGCCGCGCGCCTGCCCGGCTCCGTGTCTTCTTCCGCGGGGCCGGGGGGCGTTTCAAGGAACTTCCGCCGCTGGATAGGGAGTAAGCGTCGGCGGGCGCGCGTCTGGTTCCAGCAGCCAGGCCGTGCGGGCCGGATAATATTTGCGCAACTTCTGATCTTCCTCCGCGCCGAGATCGCGCGCCCAAACTACGTGAGCGCTATCGATATCGGCTGGATTGTGCACCCACTCCACGAACTGGTGCCGCGGTGAATAGCGCACGAAGACCAGTTGCTTTCCAGGCAGCCGGTCGAGTTGGTGATTGATCGCGATTCGTCCATCCGGGTCGCCGTGGTTGATCCCATCCCAAGTCTCGTATTGCCGCATCTCGGGGACGACGTCCGGATCGCCCCAGGCATGCAACCCGTACCAAAACAGGAAATGCCCAGCGCACAGGAGTAGAATGATCCGCGCCCCGTCCAGCCCCACCGGCTGTCCGCTGATGCGGATCTGGCTCAGGCCTTCCAGTCCGGCGACACTCATCAGTACGAACAGGCAGGCGAGGGCCGCGATGTAGTGGCTGTAGAAATATGGATAAAAATTCGTGCCGAGGGCGAAGAGCAACAACGCCGCGAGCACCCAAGCAAATCGAAACTCCTTCGCTCTGGCCAGGAAAAACGGCAAGGCCAGGTAAAGCGGGGCGAGCAGAAAGAAACGGTAGAAGCGCACGCGGCTCCAGAGCCGGTCCCAGTAGGTCGCGAATGTATCGGTGCCGGGTCCATGCACCTCGGACTGCGCTTCGAAATCCAGTTGCTGCTGGTGGGTAAGCTGACGACTCGGAACCGGAAGCGGCTGCACGGTGAAGCTGGTCGGAACCCCGTATTGTTCGCGGCTCAGCATGTTAGGCATGGTGGTCCAACTGCCTGTGACTGCGCGGTTCTGAAAAAACATGAGCGCTAGAGCCGGTGCGGCGGCGGCCAGCGCGATCGGCGCGAGCTTCAGCAGCCGCTTGAAGCTGATCGAAGATCGCAACGCCGGCAAGAAAAACAGAAGCGCGCCGGCTAGCAGAAAAATTGATTCGAACGGCCTGGATATTATTTGCACTCCCATCCCCAGGCCCAGCAGCGCGGCATAACGCCGTCTTCCGGATTCGACGACTTGCGGGAGCGAGCCGAACACCAGGCAACCCGCCATGGCCGAAACGGCGCCGCCCCAATAGCTGTTCATCCATTGGTTCAACGGCCCGAACTCGATGACGGCCAGCAGTCCTCCGGCCAGCGCCCAGCCCGGCGTCGTCCAAGCACGCAGCATCCAATAGCAGAGCGCGCAGAAAGCTCCTTCCGAGAGCGCGACTCCAGCCCAGGGGTGGCCAAAGATAGTCCAGCCGATCGCCAGCATGAGGCCTTGGCCCAACGGAAAAACCGAACTGTATGACGGCTGCTGGAGAACAAAAAACGTCTCGAAGAACTGGCTAAAGGGATGCGCCGGATTGGCGAGCCGGAAATGGCGCAGCGTATCGGCGAGCAGCAGATAGCTGAAGTCGTCCGAGACTGCCGGCGTGGGAATTGGATAATGCGGAGCCAGCGCCAGACGCAACGCCGCGGGCAACAGCGCGAGCAGCAGCATGCTCCAACCCATCTTTTGCGCCAACCGCTGTCCGATGGGCTCGATCCACGGACGCGACAAGATCCAAAGCAGCACCAGCAGCAACGCGACGGCAAGCTCGATGAAGTCGGCAGCGCCGAAGCCGATGGGGTTGCGCGGCGGCAGCAGCGAGCGGAACAGGTGAAAGATAAACATCTCTAATGCACCTGTTCGAACCTCAGCGTGGGGCGCTGCTTCTTTCCGGATGCAGGATTCTTGGGCGGCACGGGCGCGATCTCAGCCGCCGGTTGTTCCGGAACGTACGGGCCCAGTTTCGGCGGCGTCGCGTCCGGCTCCAGCAGCCAGACACTGCGATCCGGATAATAGCGCTGAAGCTTCTCATTCTCCGCCCTGCCGAGATCGCGCGCCCACACAACCTTGGCATTGCCGATATCGGCGCTGTTGTAGACCCACTCGTCCTGGAAGATGTGCTGCGGCCAATAGCGAACGAACACCAATTGCTTGCCGGGTAATTGCGCGAGCGAGCGCGCTACCTGAATTCTGCGCTCCGGGTTCTGGTGATTGATCGCGTCCCAGGTTTCGTACCGCGCCAGAGTGGCCGCCGAGTCCCGATCTTCGAACAAGTGGACGCCGTACCACAGCACGAAATGCGCGACGCACAAGAAAACAATCAGCCGTGCTGCGCCGGCGCCCACATCGCAGCCTCGAATTGTGACCTGGCTGAGCCGCTCCAGACCCGTAACGCTGACCAGGATGAAGAGGCAGGTGAGCGCGGCAATGTAGTGGAACTGGAACGCGGGGAAAAAATTGACGCCCAGGGCGAACAGCGCGAGCGTCATCGTCACCCAAAGATACGGGAACTCCCTTATCCGGAGAAAGAAAAACGGCAGCGCCAGATACAGTGGAGCCAGAAAGAAGAAGCGATAAAAGCGTACGCGGTATTCCAGTCGCGTCAGATAACTGGCCAGCGTTTCCGGCCCACTGCGAAACGAAAGCTGCGATTTGTATTCGAGCGCTTGCTGCGGCGTCAATTCGCGATGCGGGACGGGATCGGCCTGGAAGGTGAGCGAGGCCGGCACGCCGTATTGATACTGGCTGAGCATTTCCGGCAGAGTGGTCCAACTGTGCGTCACGCGCTGGTTCTGCAGCAGCGTAACGCCCGCCCCAACTGCGACCAAAGCGCACGCCGCCAACGCCGGGCGCACCAGCCGCCGCAGGACAACGGGCCGGCGCAAGTCTGGCGCAAAATACAATGCCACGCCGGCGAAGAGAAAGATCGACTCGTATGGACGCGTGATGAGGTGCATGGCCATCCCCAGGCCAAGCCAGAGCCCGTCACGCGCGCGCCCCCGCTCGCGCACTCTGGGCAGCGCACCAAACACGAGACAGCCCGCCGCTGCCGCAAAGTGACCGCCCCAATAACTGTTCGTCCACTGATTCAGTGGGCCGAACTCGATTACCGCCAGTACGCCGCCGAGCAGCGCCCAGCCGGGCGTGGTCCATCCGCGCAGCATCCAATAGCAGAGCGAGCAGAATGCCGCGGCGCCCAGCAGCACTCCGGCCCAAGGCAGCCCGAAGATCGCGCGTCCGAGCGCCATCGCCAAGCCCTGGCCGATCGGATAAATGGAACTGTACGTGGGCTCCTGAAGAACAAAGAACGTCTCGAAAAACTGATGCAGCGGATGCGCGGGATTCGCCAGGCGAAAGTGCAGCAGGGTGTCGGCCACCAGCAGATGCCCGAATTCGTCGTAAAGATCCGGCGACGGAACGGGGTGGTTCGCGAAGAGCGCCAGGCGCAGGGCCACCGGCAGCACGGCCACGAGAAGCATGCACCACGCTGTTTTTTGGGCTAACCGGGAGCCATACGGCTCAAGCCACGGCCGGGAGATCAATGTCAGGCCCAACAGGAGTGCGGCCAGTCCCAGCTCGATGAAATCGCTGGCCCCGAAGCCGATCGGATTGCGCAATGGCAAAAAAGACCGGAACAGTTCCAGCAGGACCATGAAATTCTATTGTCGCCGCGATCCTAACCGGGTTGCGCGCCCGGCTGCTACGATAACAAAAGTCCATGGATTTGTTCCCGTGCAGCCCGCAAGAACTCGCGGACCAATTGGCGGACGCCAGCGCCAAAGGTCAGTCCATCACTCTGCGCGGCAACGGAACCAAGGACGGAATGGCTGGGCCGGTGGAGACTTCCGACCTCACGATCTCAACCACCCGGCTCAACCGCGTCCTGGACTACGAGCCGCGCGACCTGACGGTAAGCGTCGAAGCGGGCATTTCCTGGGCCGAGTTCACCAATCTCTTGGCCGAACACGGGCAAATGGTTCCACTCGATCCGCCCTTCGCCGACAGCGCCACGGTAGGCGGAATCGTTGCGGCCAACCTGAGCGGTCCGCGACGCCGCCTGTACGGCTCCGTGCGCGACATGGTGATCGGCATGACCTTCGCCACGCTGGAAGGAAAGCTCATTAAGACCGGCGGCATGGTGGTGAAGAACGTGGCCGGGTTGGACATGGCCAAGCTCATGATCGGATCGTTCGGAACGCTGGCGGCGATCGCGGTGGTGAATTTCAAGCTGCAGCCCCGGCCCGCCGGCACCCGGACATTCAAGCAGGAGTTCGTCCGCGCCGCCGAAACGATTGTGGCGCGCGACAAGATTCTCAAAAGCCAACTTCAGCCTGCTGCCGTGGACATCATCAAATCCCCGCAAGGCTACGATCTGCTGGTTCAAGCGGGCGGAAGCCCGGCGGTGCTGGACCGCTACTCGCGTGAGCTGAGTGCGTTCCGGGTCCTGGACGAAGAACAGGAATTCACGTTGTGGGACAACCTTCGCGAGTTCACGCCCGACTTCCTGCGGGACCACCCCGAGGGCGCCGTAGTGCGCGTGTCTTGCGCGCTGTCTGAAGTTGGAAGCGTATTGGAATCGCTGCCCACGCCCGCTCTCGCTCGCGCCGGCTCCGGGATTTGTTACGGATATTTCCAAGAGCTTCGGCGTCTGCGCCTTCCCGCGGTCGGCAAAAGCGTGGTGGAGTTCGCGCCGCAAAGCTATCGCGAAACCGCCGAGTTGTGGCCCGAGCCGCGCAACGATTTTGGCATGATGAAAAAGGTAAAGGAAATGTTCGACCCACAGGGTCTTCTGAATCGCCGCAGGCTGTATGGCCGCCTCTGACGTGGCCGCGCCGGATCGGCCCAAGCAATCCGACCTGGACACCTGCGTGCATTGCGGGCTGTGCCTGAACGCCTGCCCCACCTACCGCGAGCTGCGCGTGGAAATGGATTCACCGCGCGGGCGGATCTACCAAATGGCCCAGGTGGCCGGCGGCGCGCCGATCACACCGTCCTATATCGAGCACATCGGCCTGTGCCTGGCGTGCCGCGGTTGCGAGACCGCTTGCCCTTCCGGAGTGCGCTACGGGCGCCTGGTGGAAGCTGCCCGCGCGGAGATCGAGCCTCAAATTCAGCGGCCCTGGTATGCGCGCTGGCTGCGCAACTTTTTCTTCCGCAAACTCCTGCCTTCTCGCCTGAATCTCGGAATCGTTGGGACGACACTCTATCTTTATCAGGCTAGCGGCGTGAAATGGCTGGTGCGCGTGCTCGGTTTTCTGCCCGCCAAGCTCCGCGACATCGAAAGCCTGTCGCCGGAAATTGAAGCACCCTTCTTCTTTCCTTATTACGGCAAGACGCTGGCGGCGGAAGGAGCGCAACGTTACCGCGTCGCCTTTCTGGGCGGCTGCATGGCCAACATCTGCTTTGCGCGCTTGAACGAGGCCACGGTACGCGTATTGCGTAAGAACGGCTGTGAAGTGTCGATCCCCGAGGCGCAGACCTGCTGCGGAGCGCTGCACGTCCACGCGGGTCTGGCCGAGGATGCGCGCAAACTGGCGCGGCAAAACATCGATGCGCTCTTAGATGGCGGCTTCGACGCGATCATCACGAACGCCGGCGGCTGTGGGTCGACCTTGAAAGAATACGGCGAGCTTCTGGAACACGATCCAGCCTACGCGGACAAAGCCCGCCGGTTCGCGGCCCTGGTCAAAGACGTTACCGAGTTCCTGGCATCCATCGAGCTAAACACCGAGATGGGCGAGCAGGCCATGGTGGCAACCTATCAGGACTCGTGCCATCTGGCACATGGCCAAAAAATCCGAAGCGCTCCGCGCAAGCTGCTCAGTTTGGTGCCCGGCCTGGAGCTGCGCGAGATGCAGTTATCCGACATTTGCTGTGGCAGCGCAGGCATCTACAACGTTCTGCATACCAACATGGCGCTGTCGCTACTGCGGAAGAAAATGGACGCGGTGAACGCCACCGGCGCGCAATGGGTCGTCACCGCGAATCCAGGCTGCATGCTGCAGCTCGCCGCGGGGGCGCGAAAATTCGGCCAGGGCCAAAAGGTGGCGCACGTGGTCGAAGTACTGGACCGGGCCTACCTGGCCAAGCAGGATTCTAAACCCGCATCGTAAAAACGGCGCCGCCGGTGGGACCGTTCGCGGCCGTTACTTTCCCGCCATTCTGCTCGACGATCGACTGCACCACGTACAACCCCAGGCCCGAGATGATCGATTTCGTGGACACTCGTTCTTGAAAAATGCGGGGGAGCAGCTCGGGCGCGATTCCGGGGCCGTCGTCGCTCACTACGATCTCGCGGCCCCGCGCTTCGATACGGATGTTCGTCGCTCCGGCCTGCGCCGAGTTCAAGAACAAATTCACCAGCACGCGCTCCCACTGCCCGGAATCGCCTTTGAGGCGGAATTCGGGATCGATATCGCGGGCGAAATCGATCTTCGGCCGATTGGCGCACTCCAGATAGTCCTGGCAGAATTGCGCCGCATTCTCGATCACCGGAATCAGCTCCGTGGCCGAGCGATGCGTTTCGAGAATGCTGTGCGCGATTCTTTGCCCGCGATCCACGCTGCGCTGCAGGGTCCGCGCCAGCTTCTCCCATTTGGGATCGTTGCCCAACACGTCCGCGCTCTCGGCGATAGTTTGAAAAACGTTATTCAGATCGTGGACCAGGCCTTCGAGCGATAGATCGGCGACCGGCATCTCAATTCACCCCGCGACTCGATGTAGTGTATCGAAAAATTCCGGAAAAGACACGCGGGCAGCCTCCGCGCCTTCCACAATGCACGGCCCGTCGGCGATCAAAGCCGCCACCGAAAATGCCATCGCGATGCGGTGGTCGCCGAATGAGTCCAGCTCCGCGGCATGAAAAGCCTGACGGCCCGGGACTTCGAAGCCGTCCTCGCGGACCTCGATCTTCAGTCCCATGCGGCGGAAGTTGTCGGCGATGGTGGCAATGCGGTCGGTCTCCTTCACGCGCAATTCAGATGCATCGCGCACGGTCAACCCTTCCTCGCTCGCCGCGCCCAACACGGCCAGCACTGGAATCTCGTCGATCAGAGCCGCAGTTTGCGCCTTCTCCAGAATGCCTCCGCGGATGGGCGACTTCCGCACCAGCACATCCCCGGTCAGCTCGCCTCCCGATGCGCGCACATCCAGAATCTTGATCTGCGCGCCCATTCCAGCCAGAAAATCGAGCAGAGCCGTGCGCGTGGGATTCAATCCCACGTTGTACACCGTCAGCGCCGACTCGCGGACGATCAGTGCGGCCACCAGAAAGAATGCGGCCGATGATAGATCGCCCGGCACGCGGAGATCGCAGCCATGCAGGCGCGGCTGGCCGGTCAACGTTACCGCGCGGCCTCGCACTTCCAGCTCCGCGCCAAATTCCTGCAGCGCCAGCTCGGTATGGTCGCGGGTTCGCACCGATTCGTGCACGGTAGTCTTTCCTTCGGCATACAAACCCGCCAGCAAAACGCAGCTCTTCACCTGAGCGCTCGCCACCGGAAGGGTGTACTCGATGGGGTGCAGCTTCTGGCCGCGAATGGTGAGCGGCGGAAAGCGATTTTCGCGCGCCTCGATGCAGGCGCCCATTTGCGCCAGCGGCTTCATGATCCGGTCCATAGGGCGGCGCGACAACGATTCATCGCCGCCTATGCGCGTGACAAACGGCTGAGCGGCGAGAATGCCGGATAGCATACGAATGGTGGAGCCCGAGTTGCCCGCGTCCAACATCCCCGCGGCCTCGCGCAAACCATTAAGGCCGCGCCCTTGAATCGCAACGACGCCCTCTCGATTTTCTATTTCGATGCCCAGCCCGCGCATGCAAGCGAGCGTCGATTGGCAATCCGCTCCGCTCGAATAGTTCGTGATTTTCGTGGTTCCTTCCGCGATGGCAGACAGCATGCCGTAGCGGTGGGAAATGGATTTATCGCCCGGAAGTTCAATCGCGCCGTTGATGGCGCTGGCAGGGCAGATTTGCTCGCGCATGGAAAGAGCTAGTGTACCTGAACGCGGCCCGCGTTCGGGTCAATCCGGAAACGCCGCGCGCAACGCATTTACCGCCGCGCCCACTACCCCGATTTCGTCGCCTCCGGGAACAACTTCGAGAACGTAGCCCTGCAGCGGGCTCATTTTGACCATCTCGTGCAGATACTGATTGAGCAGGCTCATCTCGAGATGCCGGGCGTTGAATCCGCAGATGAAAAATTTCCCAGGCCCGGCCATATGGATCGAACTCGCAGTGCCGGCCGCCAGAGCCCGATGCCACAACTTCACGAAATCGGAGCAGCGTGGATCGCCTTGACGCGCATTTTCAAAAATCTCGTCCGGCTCCATGTCCAGGAACCGCAGCCGCATGGCGCGATGGCCCATCACGCCTTCCAGGTGCCCAATTCCTCCGCAGCCGCAGTACCGCTCTCGCGGATCCAGCGACACGACAATGTGGCCGCCCTCCCAAATGCCTTCCCGCCACGGATAAACCCCGAATCCGATGCCATGGCCCAACGTCCACACGCGGATTTGTTGATTGAGTAAACCGCGCGTGGCGGCCAGGCCGGCTGCCATCACATCGGCGTCGTTGAAGACCGCGACGGGCGCGGAGATTCCAGCCTCCTCAAGCGCCTGCGAAATCAGATCCCGCATGTGAGCGCCTTTCAATTGACGGAGATTGGGAGATTCTTCCACGAATCCATCGCGGATGATTCCGGGCAGCGCAACACCAACAGCGCGCGCTTCGGAAACGGGATCGACGGCTTGAATCTCACGGACAATGCAGGCGGCGATCTCCGCGGGAGGCATGCTCGAGAGCAAATCCGTGTCTGCTGCGTACACGCGCAAGAGTCCCGCCAGTCGCTCGCCCTCCACCAGAGCGGTAGCGATATGTTCCGCCGTCGTGACCCCAATCGCTCGCCGCACGCCGCCGGGCATCGGTCCGTTATTCTCCCAACTTGGCCACTTTGTTCAGGCCGTTGAACGCCGCGGCTTTGTAACACTCCGCCAGCGTCGGGTAATTGAAAACCGTGTCAACGAAATATTCGATGGTCGCGCCCAGAATCATTACGGCCTGCCCGATGTGCAACAACTCCGAGGCGCCCTCGCCAATAATGTGGACCCCCAGAAGCAGCTTGGTCTCTCGATGAAAGATCAACTTCAGACGTCCGGTGGTATCGCCACGGATTTGGCCGCGCGCGATCTCGCGGTAGTAAGCGACGCCAACTTCGTAGGGAACATCTTCGTCGGTGAGCTGTTCCTCGGTTTTCCCGATGAATGAAATTTCCGGAATGGTAAAAATACCGTAAGGATAACTGGCCGGATTGGAGTGCACGTCTTTGCCGAATGCGTGCGCCGCCGCAATGCGGCCCTGCTCCATGGAGACTGACGCCAGGCTGGGGAAACCGATCACGTCGCCCACCGCGAAAATGTGCTGCTGGGCCGTACGGTATTCGGCATCCACGGGAATCCGGCCGCGCGCGTCCGCCTGAAGCCCGGCCGCGGCCAGATTTAAATCATCGACGTTGCCCTGCCGTCCGACGGCATACAGCAACGCATCGCCGGATACTTTTTTCTTACTCACGAGGTTCGCTGCCACGCCGCCCCCCGGCATTTCTTCCACGCTTTGCACTTCCTCATTCAGGCGCAGCGTGACGCGATGGTCCCTCAAATGGTAGGACAGCGCTTCCACCATTTCGGCGTCGGCGAACTCCAGCAGGCGCGGGCGCTTTTCTATCAGGATCACGCGCACACCCAGGGTGGCGAACATGCAGGTGTACTCGACGCCGATGACGCCGCCTCCCACCACCAGCAGCGTCCCGGGAACTTCGGCCATCTCGAGGACATGATCGCTATCGATGATGTTGCGGCCGTTCAGCGGCACTTGAGTAGAGCAAGCCGGCCGCGTCCCGGTGGCTACCACCAGCATGTCCGCCCCGTAGGTTTGCTCGCCGCGCCCGCTTTGGACCTGCACGGTGTGGGGATCCAGGAACTTCGCGACGCCGCTGATGAGTTCAATATTGTTCCGCGATAGCTGCGCCTGGATGACGTCCACCTCGGTCTTGATCACATGCTGGACTCGCAGGGCCAGGTCCGCCATCGTGATCTTCTCTTTAACGCGGTAATTCACGCCATAGATGTTCTGGTAGTAATAACCAGACAAATGCAGCACCGCTTCCCGAAAGGTCTTGCTAGGAATCGTGCCGGTGTTGACGCAGACGCCGCCCAGCACCTCCCGCCGCTCGATTACCGCCACGCGCTTGCCCATTTTGGCCCCTTGAATGGCCGCGCGCTGTCCGGCCGGGCCGGAACCGATCACCATCAGGTCATAACTTTGCACGTGAACCTAATTTAACGCACCGCAGTCACCAGACGCAGTCACGCTTTCGTCACCCAGCCTACGAAAAAGGGGGAATGTGTCAAATGTGCCACCGCCGCGCAACTTTTACAAACTGGCTTACATTCCGAAGATCTAACAAGATCACCTAGTTACGTTTTGGCTGTTGGCGTGCTATCTTGAACGCGAGAGGAGAACGTCGCATATGACGCGTAATAGTTTTGTATTCGTAGGCGCATTGGGTGCGCTGCTTTTGACCAGCGCGGGTTGTGCCACGAAGAAGCACGTCCGGGAAGCCATTGCGCCGGTCCAGAATCAAGTTAACCAGACTCAGAGTCAGGTTACGTCACTGCAGAAGCAGACCGACGATCAGAAGCAGGCCATTGGAGACCTGGATCGCCAGGTAGCCACTGCTGATGAGAAGGCCGTTGAGGCTGGACGCAAAGCTCAGGAAGCTGCCGATGCCGCGGCAAAAGCCAACGCGGCTGCCGCCGATGCTGCCCAGCGTGCCGATGGCGCCAATAGTCTCGCGCAGCAGGCGCAGCAAAGCGTCGCCAGGGTGGATCAGAAGCTGGATACCTCGCTTCAGAACATCAATAATTACAAGCTGGTCGCGACCGAACAGATCCACTTCGGTTTCAACCGCAGCAATCTGAGCAAAGACGAACAGGCCAAGCTGGACGATGCCGTTCAGAAAATCACCGGCATGAAGAATTACGTGCTGGAAGTGCAAGGCTACGCCGACCGCACCGGGGACAAGGGCTACAATCGTGAGCTCAGCCGCAAACGGGCCGACACGGTGGTCCACTACCTGGCTGTGGAACGCAACATCCCGCTGCGCTCGATTCGCGAGCTGGGCGTGGGCAGCGATTTTCCCGACGCCGACAACAAGACCAGCGCTGCGCGTAAGGAAAACCGGCGCGTGGACATCAAGATCTACTCGCTGGACCTGAGCGGCGACGGCGCCACGGCCCAGAACTCGCCGGCCTCGGCTCAATAACCCGCAGGCGGCCAACGAAACACAAACGCACGGGCTGCGAGGGGACACTTTTCCCTCTGCTTGCCCGTGCGTTTTTGCTTTTGATGCGGGACTAGTGGAGGCTGCTCGCTAGATTGCCTGCCAGCACCTCAGCGCGCTCAGCCAGCCGTCGAGCGCCCGGCAGATCGGAGGCGCGCGTGGCCTGGGCCTGCCGGATAAAGTTTCGCACCTCGTCGAAACTGGCTTGCTGCTGATCAGTCAATTGCCGATTCGCGATGGATTTCAGGCTGGCCTCCGCGCGTTGGAGGCTCTGGTCGACGTCGGCGTTGTATTGGCGCTGCTGCTCCGGCGTAAGAACAATCGCGAGCTGCGGCGCGGGTGCCGTTGCGGGCGCAGGCTGGGGCGCGGCGGGGGCGGCGGGCGCGGCGGGCGCCTGGCGTGACGGCCGGCGGGCGGGCCGGCCGGGAGCCGGTGGTGGCGCGGGCGGCTGATTCGGTATCGCGCTTTCGGGCCCCGGCGCCGGAGCTGCCGGAGCCAGCGCCGGTGGCGATGGAATTTCTTGTGGCGCCGGCTTGGCCGGGGCTGGAGCAGCTTCCACCGGTGCTGAGGGCGCCGGGGCCGGCGGCGAGGTCGGAATCAGCACCTGCCTTTTGTGACACGCGGATTCCGCCACAGCCAGCAGCGCCAGTACAATTGCTCCCCACAGCAAACGGTTCCAGCGCAGGTAGTCGCTCTCAAGACACGTTGCTGGCCGAGTGGAACACTTCACTCCGGTAGTCTACCATTCCGGGAAAACGCAGCCGAAAAGTGGTGCCCTTTCCCAACTGGCTCACAAAATCGATTGTGCCGCCATGCAATTGCACCACCCGAAAGGTGGTCGCCAAGCCGATGCCGGAACCCTGCTGCTTGGTCGTAAAGTACAGATTGAAGATCCGCTCGCGAAGTTCGGGAGGTATCCCACAACCGGAATCGCCGATCTCCAACTGACAGTCGGCTCCGTCGCGGAGGGTCCGCACCGTCAACGTTCCGCCTTCCGGCATCGATTCCAGGCCGTTGTTGATGACGTTCAGAATCGCCTGTTGCAGCAGATCGGCATCTCCGCTCGTCTCCATACCCGCCTCAAGATGGGCATCGATGCGGACTTGCTTGGCGGCCGCATCGGGAGCTACCAGATCGACAACCTGGCTCACCAACTCGCTTAGGTCCAGGCGTTTGGCTTCCAGCTCGATGGGCCGGTTGAAGCTGAGGAAGGTCTTCACGACGTTGTCCAGCCGTTTGATCTCACGCGCGATGACGTCCACTTCAGGCTGTTCGCCTTCCAGTTTTCCTTTCAGCAATTCCAGCTGCAATGCCATGGCATTCAGCGGGTTCTTAATCTCATGGGCCACACCGCTGGTCAGGCGGCTTAGCGCCGCCAGCCGGGAGGTAAGATCGAGATGCCGTTCGAGCTGCCTGCGGCTTTCCACGTCGCGGACTTCGATCAGGGTGCCGATTGGATCTTCGCCCGCCCGCCTCGCCAGCACTTGCACGCTCAACAGCAACTTCTGCGCGGGCCCGCCATCCCGGGCTAAGGTCACGGTTTGGTCTCGCACCGGCTGCCGGTTAAGCACCGCGGTACCGATGGCGCTTCCGAGCGTGCTGGAAAGCGGAAACAGCTCTTCGAGTGTGCGCCCGGCCATGTCCCCTTGAGTCCTGCCCAATAAGCGCTCGGCCGGCGCGCCCGCCAGCAGAAGCCGGCCGGAATTATCGAATAGTAGAACTGCTTCTTCCAGCCTTTCGAGCAAGTGCTCGACGTTGCTGCGCAGTTCCAGGGCATCTTGTTTAGCTCCGCGAAATTGCTCGCCCAGCACGGTCAGTTTGGATTGCACGGCCGCGAACTCGCGGGTTTCCCGCTGTGGGGCAGGGGGCAACTCGCCGGGTTGTCCCGACAGAATGGAATCGATGGTACGGCTCATACGGCCTAATGGATCGAGCACCAGATTCGGGACCACGAAGCCCAGGAAGATCGCAATAAATAGAGACGCCGCGAACGCCAGCGCCAGATTCTTGAGCGCGGGTTCGACATCGTGCCGCACGAAATCCGATTTAACAGCTACGACGATCTGGAAAAAGCTCCGATTGTTCACACCCAGCGTCCGGCTGGTGGTATAGTCCTCACTCTGCGTCATCAAATCCCACAGGTTCTGAACCCAGAGCTCGGACTGGACAGCCTTGAAACTTCGGCTCGGCCGCAGCTTGGTGCCGGCTAGCTTAGGGTCCGAAGCCGAAAGAACGGCGCCTTGATCGTCGGCAATCTGGATAGACGACACCAGTTTCTCGTTAGCGAGCATGCGGATCAGCATTCGAGAGACGTCCGGATCGGTGCGAACCGCGAGCGTCCAGCGCTGCTTCAATTCGTCGATGGATGCTGGTGTCGGCGTGCTCCCCAGCCGCGCGATCAGGTTGCCAAACACCTCGTCGGCGACCACGTCGGCGCGGTCAAACGCCGATCGGAACGACAGGTGGGTAAAGTCATACAAGTATAGCGTCGACATCGCGATCACGATCAGCGTGACCAGCGCTACAATCGCGATTCGAAGCCGCGCTTTGAGAGACATCTAGGACTATTCCCCGGCGCCAGCCTCCGCTTCAGCGGCTCCATACTCCTTGAGCTTGTTGAACAGGGTCTTGAGACTGATCCCCAGAATCTCCGCGGCGCGCGTCTTGTTGTTGCGGGTGTGTTGCAGCGTCATTTGAATGAGCGCCTTTTCGGCGTCTCCCACGGTGGTGCCCACCGGCAAACGCACGGCGTCCGGCTCGGCCACCTGCTGGGGAGCACGAGATCCGGGAGGAACACCGAAATCGCGCGGCAGGTGGTGCGCAGTGATGGTTCCTTCGCCGGCCAGAATTACGGCCCGCTCCAACACATTCCGCAGCTCGCGCACGTTGCCCGGCCAGGAATATCGTTTGAACTGCTCAGCGACGTCCGGATGCACGTCCACGACCCGAGTGTCATGTTTTTGATTTAAGTTCTGAATGAGAGCCTCGGTCAGCAGCGGCACATCGCCGATGCGCTGCCGTAGTGGGGGCAGGACGATCTGAAATACGTTGAGCCGGTAGAACAGGTCCTCGCGCAGCTCGCCTTTGCGCAAGGCCTCTTCCACTACTTTGTTGGTGGAGGCGATAACGCGCACGTCTACAGCGATCTCGGCCTTCCCTCCTAAACGCCGCACGCAGGAATCCTCCAGGACGCGCAACAATTTGGCCTGCGTGCCAACCGCCATTTCACCCAACTCGTCCAGCAACAAGGTGCCGTGCTGGGCCAGTTCGAAACAGCCCGCGCGGCGCTCCAACGCTCCCGTGAAGGCTCCCTTTTCATGCCCGAACAGCTCGCTTTCCATTAACGTTTCGGGAAGCGCGGCGCAGTTGATAGCTACGAACGGTCCGTCGTGGCGCGGGCTCAACTGGTGAATCGCGCGCGCCACCAGCTCCTTGCCGGTGCCGCTTTCGCCGGTGACCAGAACGGGCGCCTTGGAAGGAGCCACTTGCTGGATCAAGGAGAACACCTGCTGCATGGGCGCACAACCGCCCACCAAATCCACCAGCACGCCCTGATAGGCCAGGCGGCGTTCCAGGCGCTCGGCTTTCTCCACCAAGCGGCTCTGTTCGGCGGCGCGTTCCAACAGCACCTTCAACTGGCTGGGCTGCACCGGCTTTTCCAAAAACCAGAAGGCGTGCAGATCCAGAACGGTTTGGATCGCCGTTTCGATGTTCCCGAAAGCCGTCAGGACAATAGCTGGGGGAAGCGTGCCTTGTGTGCCCAGGCGTTTCAGGAGCTCAAACCCGTCCACGCGGGGCATCATGAGATCGGTGATCAGTACGTGCGCCGGATTCTGGCTCATTTTGTCCAGGGCTTCCTGGCCGTCGGCGGCTGTCTCCACCGCCATGCCCCAGGCTTGGATCATCTTCGCCAGGCCGGCTCGCTGGTTGTCTTCATCATCCGCGACCAGGACGCGGACTTGAGGAGGATTTTCAACTTTGCCCATTTACCTTAATTGTATCCGGCCTCACGGAGGGCCGCCGTTCCGAACGGGCGGGAGGGCCCGCCCACCGATCCAGAAGCGTTCAAGCGGTCTGCGGCAATGGCTTGGTCTTGGCGTCCACACCCACGCCGTGTGCACGCAGAACGCCCAGGATATCGGGCAGCGCGGCCTGCGCAGCTTGCTCTCCCAGTTCGATCAACCTCTTCGCGCTGGGGAAAGAATCCCAAGACATGTTCGCCACACCAGGGGCGATCACGACATTCGAATAGCGCCTCCAGCTGTGCTCGGTGCGCGCGCTCATCACTTGAAAACACCGGCTTACCACCGAGAACATGTTGCCGAAGTCTTCGATGCCGTCGTTATTTGGAATTGCCACCGAGATCACATAGTTCGCTCCCATCTGGAGCAACACCTCCGCCGGCACTTCCATGGAAACGAAGCCATCCACCAGCAGCCGCCCTTCATGCCGCAGCGGAAGAAACAAACCCGGATATGCGCAACTGGCGCGGATGGGAAAGACGACGTCGCCCTTGCCGTGAAAAGTCACGGGCTTGCCGCGCACCAGGTCCGTGGCGACAATCGCCAAGGGAATCTTCATGTCTTCGAAACGATTCAGCTTGAGCAGCCGCGTCAGGAAAGTAATCATCCGGTCGTTGTCAGCCAGGCCTCGCAAATTCAGCGTCCACTTGGCGACGTCGCGAAATTTCATCGAGAGCGCCACCTTCTCGATCTCGTCCGCCGTGGTTCCGCTGGCTGCGGCAGCCGCTACAATCGCGCCGGAACTGACGCCGGCAATCGCGCTGATGGGAATTTTATTTCTCTCGAGAACCCTCAAGACGCCGACGTGCGCGATGCCGCGCGCAAAGCCGCCGCCGAGAGCCAGACCAATTCGCAGGCCACCGGGACTACGCCCCAGCCCGGATCGCAGCCACTCTCCCGTCTTTCGCCACCAGCGTGGCGTCGGCTTCATGACGCCATCCATCGCGGTGCCTCCCTAGAGTCACGTATTATGTTTAATATACGTGACGCCACAATTCTATCGTCGCAAATCGATCTCCGGTTCACTTGGTTGGTCCATCGGCCGCTTTGTAATTTATATTACAACGTTGTTCCCGCAGCGTGGGCGCGCATTGTGAGCAAGCGGCCAGAGCATGCGCCCTCGCGAACTGCCGACGCCCCACCGCCCTTTCTACGCACCTGGAAGAACGTCTACATCTTCGTCGTGGTCTACCTGGCCTGCCTGATCGCGGGATTCTACCTTTTCTCCCGGGCGTTCGCCCCATGAGGCCGCTGGATTGGACGGTGATGTTCATATGGCTGGCGTTCATAGTCAGCTACGGTCTGTATCGTGGACGCGGCAGCAGCACCGTAAACAAGTTCCTCCTGGCCGGTAAATCGATGCCGTGGTATGCCATGGGGCTCTCTATCATGGCGACGCAAGCCAGCGCGATTACGTTCATTTCCACTACCGGCCAAGCCTACGTAGATGGGATGCGTTTCGTGCAGTTCTATTTCGGGCTGCCGCTGGCAATGCTGGTACTATCGGCCACGGCTGTTCCTATCTTTCATCGTTCGGGCGTGTACACCGCCTACGAATACCTGGAACGCCGTTTCGACGCCAAGACGCGCGCGCTGGTCAGCGGAATTTTCCTGATCCAGCGGGGGCTTGCGGCCGGGCTTTCGCTGTATGCGCCGGCGGTGGTGCTTTCGATCGTGCTGGGATGGTCGGACCGGCTGACGGCAGTGCTGATGGGCGTCCTCATCGTGACCTACACCGCTTACGGCGGCATTAAGGCCGTCACTTGGGCCGACGTTCCGCAAATGATGCTGATTTTCGCCGGCTTGTGGATCTCGCTGTTTATGGCGATCCATCTGCTCCCGGCCGGCGTTTCGTTCCACGACGCCGTTTCGCTGGCGGGAGCCGCGGGCCGGCTGAACGCCGTGATATTTCACTTCGACTGGAACGACCGCTATAACGTCTGGAGCGGCGTGATAGGCGGAATGTTTCTGGCGCTGGCGTACTTCGGCTGCGATCAGTCGCAAGTGCAGCGCTATCTCAGTGGAAAATCCATCGAACAAAGCCGCCTGAGTTTGATTTTCAACGCCATGGCCAAGGTTCCGATGCAGTTCTTTATCCTGTTCATCGGCGCCATGGTGTTCGTGTTTTTCATCTTCATGCGCCCGCCGGTGCTGTTCCAGCCGGTGGAACTGGCCAATGTGCGAGGCGATTCGCGCCTGCCCGCCATCGAGCAGCGCTATGAAGAGGCGTTCGCCCGGCGCAAGGCTGCCGCCGAAGAATACGTGCGAGCGCGCGACGGCGCGGATCCGGGCACGCGCCGAGTGATCCTGAGCCAATTTCAGAGCGCCGAACACGACTTGAACGAAGCGCACGCGGCAGGCGAGCAACTGGTAGGCAAGGACTTTGACGACACCAACTACATTTTCCTGACGTTCGTCACTCACTATCTGCCCGCTGGTCTGGTGGGCCTGCTGATCGCGGTGATCTTTTCCGCCGCCATGTCATCCACCTCCGGCGAGATTAATGCGCTGGCCACGGTGACGGTGATCGATATTTACCGGCGGCACATCAATCGCTCGGCTCCGGATCATCATTACTTGACCGCCTCCCGAGTGGCCACCGTCTTCTGGGGCGTGGTGGCGGTGGGTTTCGCGCAGTACGGCAGAAGTTTTGGCGCGTTGATTCAAGCGGTGAACATCATCGGATCGCTGTTTTATGGCGGACTGCTGGGGGTTTTCGTGCTGGCGTTCTTTTTCAAATCGGTCGGGCCCAATGGCGCGTTCTATGGCGTGCTGGCGGGGGAAGCGGCCATTTTCGCCGCGAATTTTTTCACCCGAATCTCGTTCCTTTGGTTCAACGTGATCGGCTGCGTGGTGGTGGTCGCGGTGGGCCTGGCGGTATCGCACACCTTTGATCCCGTAAAACGGATTGCGAAGCGGCGAGTCTGACGCTGCGCTTACAAGAGCGCGGTGTCAATCCGGGTTTCCGCGGCTGGATGGTTCGCGGCGGCTGGCCGGACCTCGCCATTGCGCAGATAAGCCAGCAGCGCGTCTTCGGAGCCTTCGAAAAAGCTGTTTACCAGATCGCGAACGGCGAGCCTTCGCAGACCATCCTTACTCAGCACCGGAGCGTATAGAAAGGACCGGCCGGCTTTGCGGCGCGCGACTCCGCCTTTGCGCGCCAAACGGTCCAGCACGGTCATGACGGTGGTGTAGGCCAGATTGCGATTGGCGGTTAAGCCGTAGCGCACGTCCTTGACGCTGCCTTCGCCCAGCTTCCAGAGCACCTTGAGGCATTCCAGCTCGAGCGGAGGCGGGATTTCGCTAGCTCCGTTGCGGCGCACTCACGGCTCCTTGCGCCAAGCCTGGCGCAATTTCTCGGCGAACGCGGACTCGCGTCCCCCCGGCGGAGTGTTTCGAGTCTCGGCAAAAGCCGCTGCCGGATCCGGTGCAGGCTGCTGGTACAAGGATGGCTCCGGCATGGAAACGGGCGGCTCGGGTTCGCACGGCGCCGTCAGCGGCGAGGACGCCGGGCGTGCAGCGACCTCCACGGCTTCATCTTCAACTTCAACTTCTTCATCCAGATATTTTGACTTCTTTAGAACCACCCGATCGAGCGGATTGCTGTAGCCGGTCCAAAAACCCTCCACGTGCCGGTCACTCGCCAGCAGCTTATGCATGCACTCCATCTTCGAATCCAGATTGTCGAGCTGGTGCAACAACAGCGCTTCCGGAAAGAGCGGAACCTTGGGCGAACCGAACTCCAATTCGCCGTGATGGCTTACGATGAGGTGCTCCAGGAGAACGCGAAGCTTGGGCGGAAAATCTGGAAATCGCTGCAGCTTCTCGTGCACCAGCCGCAAGCCAATCACGATGTGACCGAGCAATTGGCCTTCGGCGCTGTAGCCGAAGCTGCGTTCGTAACTCAATTCGGCCACCTTGCCGATATCGTGGAGAATCGCACCGGCCAGCAGCAGGTCCAAATCGAGATAGCCGTAATGTGCAGCCGTCATGCGGCACAGATGGCAGACCGAAAGCACATGCTCGATCAATCCGCCCAGCCAGGCGTGGTGAACATGCTTGGCGGCGGGCGCCGTGCGGTACATCCGGGCCAGCGGTTCGTCATCCAGGAATGCGTCCAGCAAACTCCGCAGATGCACGTTGTCGATTTCAGCCACGAGGCCGCGCAATTCGGCGAACATCTCCATCGGATCGCGCTCGGAGACCGGGAAATAATCGCCGAAATCGATGTCCGAATCGAGCACACGGGCCATCTTGTGGATGGTAAGCTGCGGGCGGTTCTGGAAAATCTGAAGCAGCCCCTTGACCTTGACGAAGTCGTCGCGATCGAAGGTGTCCATCACCTCGGCGACGTTGTCCCACATCTTGGCGTCCACCTCGCCGGTCCGATCGCCTAACAACAGCGAGAGGTAGGGTTCGCCCGATTTTTTCTGGCGCACGTCCTTGATGTGAACCAGGAAGGTCGTCGTGATCACCTGGTTCGGCTTCAGCTCGCGGACGTAGGGCGACTTCATGAATTACTTGGAGCTGCTGCTGGTGACGCCGGTGCTGGTTCCCGGCACTGGAACCATCCACAGCAGCCGCTTGCGATGGGCCACGCTGGCGACTTCGGTTTTGCTAATGGTCTCGGGCTTGAGCTGGGCCGGGTCTACCCAGGCCGTATCTTTTCCGTTAGCCGCTCCGGTATCGATGTAGTCGGCCTTGATCTCCAGAAACGCATCCTGGCGCAGCTTGGTGAGAAAGGCGCGCATGCCCGGCTCCATTCGCGGGCGCATCAGCCGGTCCATCACTTCGTTTTCGACCTCCGCCAGCTCGGCTTGTCCGGCTTTTTGATGCTCTTCAACGCGCAGGATCAGGAATCCATTCGCTCTCTTAATCGGATCCGTAATATAGCCCTTGGGTTGATTCCAAACCAGGTCCTCGAGGTCCTTGGCAAGATCGCCCTTCTTATAGGGTGGCAGCGCGCCCATGTCCTTGGCGCTGGGCGAATCGGAGTTGTCTCGCGCCATTTCGGCGAAGCGCTCGCCTCGACGGGCGCGCGACACCAAATCCTTGGCCTTTTTGTCAGCCGCGGCAACTCCGGCGTCGTCCTTGCCATCGGTGGAAACTAGAATTTCGCGCAAATAGAGACGCTCTTCGCGCACGAACTCGGACTTGTGTTCGTTGTAATACTTCTCGACATCTTCGTGCTTGATGGGAATCTTGTCGCTGACTTCTTCCCGGACCACGCGCTGGGTCAGCATACCCTTTTTCATCTCGTCTTTGAAATCTTCAAAGGGTATGCCGCTCTGTTCCTTGATGTAGTCGTGGAACTTGTCGGGATCGGCGATGCCGGAATCCTGCTGGATTTTGGCCAGTTGCTTGGTGACATCGCTATCCACGTTGATGTCCAGATCCTTGGCTTTCTGCACCAGCAGCAACTGGTCGATCTTGTCGCGCAGCAGGTTCTTTTCGCGATCGGCCAACGCTTGTTCCAAGGCCGAGCCGGCCAATCCTTGCTCGCGAAGTTCGGTGATGAGCTGCTGGCGGGCGCGGGCCAGATCGGTTCTGGTGATGATGTCGCCGTTGCACTTGGCAACGATCTCCTCCACCGTGCCGATCTCGGCGGCAAACAACGCTCCAGAGACTGAGAGCACGAAAGGTAACAGCAATCGCATATCTCTATTATCTTACGATTGAACCGGCGAGCGGACCGCGCCGAGACAGCGGCCGGGGTCCGAGCAAGACATGCGGGCTGGTTCATGACAGCCAAATGACGGATCTTCGGGGAACCTGGCGCAACGCCGGGCATGGCAGGGTGGGCCAATTTCCCCGGATCTTGAAAAGCAGCATTAATAACACCCACGGCGCGAGCCCCAACGATCTGGTACTGCAAGTGCCAGTCTACGCACGCGCCGTCCCCTAACCCGTGGCGCGATTGAAATCTCAACATCGACATCAGGAGGTGCGGAATGAGGGAATTATTCGATTCCGTAGCGGAATTTTCTGTCCAAAAGATCACCGAAAGTGCGAAGAGCTTGCAAGATCGCGGGGCGCCTGCGCCTGGGATTGCCCGAGTGTTCCGGGGCGAGGGTGGTTCGGCCGCCGCATCAGCTCAGTCCTGCGCTTGCCAATGCAACTGTGGTTGCGGTTGTAACTGTCCGTCACCCGACGCGCATTCGCAAAGCAGCGCGGGGGTGAGTGGCCAATCGGCCAGTAGCACAGGGGGAGGTCTCGCCCAGAGCCTTATGCGGTAAAACTCCATCGCGGACTTTTCAAGTTAGGAGAACTCCCATGGTCCCGGCTCCTTCAACCGCTCCAGAACGCACTCCGATGCTTCTGTATTTTAAGACGGCGGAGGCCAACTACGTCTACGATGCGCCAACGAACGAAATCCTCCAGGTTTCTCGCGATTTTTGGGAAACCACGCAGCAGGCGGACTGGTGGCGGGGGGAGGGGCCGGACCGGGGGGAACTATCGCAGGCGACCCCATCAGAACAAGCTCTCCTGGACGAGATCGACGCCGCGCGCGACACCGGACTTTTTAGCGGTCAGCGACCGAAATCTTTGTCATTAATGATCACGAAAGATGAGTTTAAGAAATCGCTCGATTCCAAGGTCAGCCAACTAATTTTGGGCGTGACTGAGCAATGCAATCTGCGTTGCGCTTACTGCACTTACTCGGGTCAATACCAAGATCAGCGGACGCATGCTAATAACTGGATGCCGGTCGAACTGGCGCAAGACGCTACTCGATTTTTCTTAGCACGCAACCGGGAGTCTGACGCGACGTACGTTTCTTTCTACGGCGGTGAACCAACGTTGAACATGGAGGCGATACGCGCCGCTGTCGCCCTTGTAGAAGACAACGCCAAGAGACCGGCGCGCTTCAGCCTAACCACGAATGCCTACTCGCTCTCTGACGAGACTTTACGGTATTTCGTCGATCATTCGTTTTTCGTGCTCGCAAGCATCGATGGACCAGCGGCAGTGCACAACCGGTTTCGAAAGACAGCCGGTGGGCAGGATACGTTTGCCGCCGTTTATCGCACGCTGGAGCGCCTTCGCGCCATGGACGAATCGTTCTTCAAAGCGAATGTGCGGGTTTCCGCTGTAATAGGACCACCGTACGATATCCGCCTCTTGAAGGAGTTTTTCGACACTGACCCGCTGTTCGAGGGGACTTCCATGCGGGCATCCACTATCTCGGAGAGCTCCACGACATTTTTTGACAATCTGAAGCCAGACGCCGATATAACGCCTCGACCAGGCGCTGACTTCGCGAGTATGA
>DATJWJ010000054.1:0-59926 GCA_035501355.1 Bryobacteraceae bacterium
AGAATCATCGCCTGGTCGTGCGGCGTTACCAGGACATTGGAAGGCTTTATATCGCGGTGCATCTTGCCCTCGGCGTGCAGCGCCGCCAACCCGTCCACCACCTGCGACAACGCCCCCCGCAGCCGGCCATAGTCACACTCGCGCGTGGAATGCTCGGGCGCCCAGGGCAACGTCACGGTGTTTCTGGATGTGGAGCCGGCCATCTCCGCAACCTGGCCCACTGGGCTCTCTGCTGTGACGTACTTAAGAAAGTTGACGCCCTCCACGTATTGCATGGTGAAGAACCAGTCGTCGCCTTCATTGAGCAGCTCGAACAGCGTGACCAGGTTGGGATGATTGACGCCGGCCAGCGCGCGAAACTCGTTTTTGAAAAGGTACAGCGAGTTGGGACGCAGCTGCGGCAGGGTTTTCAGCGCGACGCGCATGTGGCGTTCGCTGTCCAGCGCCTCATAGACCACGCCCATGCCGCCCGCGCCCACACGCCTGACGATCTGGAAGCGGGCGTTACCCTGGAAATCGCCGGCCATCGCGTCCAGCTACGCGCCGGTGCCCTTGGCTTGAACGCTTGGGCTGGGCGAAGGCTCGGGAGGCTGCGGTTTGTCTCCGGGCTGTCTGCGCATTTCAGGAGTCGAAAAAAGATTGGGCTTGCCGCGGCTGAATCGCCACGAGTCCCACGCCTGCCAGGGCTGCATATACCAGGGTTGGTTGAGACGCCACACCTTAGCGCGCGGCGCGCTCGACCCATCGTGCTCCAGCAGCGCGTTCACGGCCCGGCGCGCCGCTTCGTTGGCGCCTTCCATGGTCGCCAGATCCGTGTAGGTCCGGACGTAATCCGACGCCAGGAAGAAATTGTCGAAACCGAAATCGGCCTTGGGGCGGAAGCGGTGAGAGCCCACGGTATTGATAAACAGCGGCTCCAGGTTGACGTGCTTGCCGTACGGATTTTTGTAGCCGGCCAGCTGCGACGTCGCATACGGATCCACGCGCTCGAGGTTGATGCAATCGTCCATGAAATAATCGGGCAACTCTTCCGGCAGCACCTTCTGGCCGTTCACGTTGTGCGAGCGCTTGAGCTGCGCCCACACTTCTGTCGCGATCTCTTCGTGCGTGCAGTCGCAGGCCTTCTTCTTTATCAGGATGCCGGGTGTGGACCATTCCGAAATGTCCACCGACAATAGGCAACGTTTTCGCCCATCGCCGCAGGTTGTCAGCTCGAACTGCTTCCAAAACTGAACCTGCGAGATCCCGGTGAGCGCCCAGGGCGTGCTGACATACAGAACGTGCCCGTTGACCAGAGGCACGTCGTGATCCAGATAAAACTGAACTCCATTCATCCAGCGGGTTTGGAGCTGCATGATGCCTGCTAATCCGGGAGCCCTGGCGAGGAATTCTTTGCCGGCGCTAAACGAAAGGATCGTCGTCATCCCATCCACCGGTATCGCCGAAATCGCGTAATCGAAGTCCTGGCCGTGGGTCAATAATGTTTTTACTCCCTTCTCGTCCACAGTGATGGTCCGCAGTCTGGGCGCATCCGGATAAGCTTCGAATGAATAGACCAGCTTGCCCAGCTCATACCGGACGCCTAAGGTCATCAGATAGCTGACCCAGGGAAAAATCCAGGCGATGTCGGTCGGAGCGCACAGCAGCCGGTCGTCATGCCGCGTTGGATCGAGCATGGGGTAGATCATCTGGCAGAACACGGTGGCGATGGTTCGAGTGCTGCTCAGTTCGGCCTGCATGGCCACCAGCGAACGGGTCAGGCCCTGGCCCAGAAGCTGCTGGTATGCAACGGAGCGATGCTCGGCGTCGATGAATCGCCAATACGGAATCCAGTCGTATTCTTTGTCGACACGCTCCATCGAGGAGCTGGCCATCACCCACAAACATCGCAGGAAGTGCAGGTTATCTGTTAGGCTCACGCCGTTGCTCTCGGTGAGCATGTGGAAGAACATTTTCCACTCGGCCCACGTCCTCGGGAAACCGACCAGGCCGACCAGCGGGGCCTGATCGAAGCGCGCCAGCATCGATTGCGTGGCGGCAACCAGATTTCCGGCCACATTCTCGGTCTTGTGGAACGGGATGCGCTGCATGGTATCGATGACATGCCGGTAGAAACCGGGAAAGAACCGGAAGCCGTGCTCACCGGGAAGGTCCTGCCGCTGCTCGATGCCTGAATTGGGCTTGGGAATGCTGCGCGCCTTGCCGCCGTAGGCGATCATCCGCTCGTAGACGGTCACCTCGTAGCCGCGCTCCGCGAGCTCATGCGCCGCCGTGAGTCCCCCTACTCCAGCGCCAAGTACAACTACACGTTTTGCCACACTCGTACCTCCGCGTCCGTTACTGTAGGATAACGAAAACGGACCGAAAGTGCCGGGAACGCGGCTGGGCCGCTGGCCGCATCAGACGCTCAGGACCGGGCAGGGAGATTCGCGCACGATCGAATAGAGGTGCGACCACAGCCTGCTCACACCGGCTTGACAATGGCCGCGGCCGGTGATCACGAGGTCGGCTTTCTGGCGCGACGCCACCTCGCGGACGGCCTCCGCTACCGGCGCATCCACCACTGTGGCGCAAGCGTCGATGCCCAGGTTCACCTTGAGATCGCGCAGCCGGTTGTGCGCCGCATCGATTAGTTCTTTCCGGTAGGGACTAAACTCGGTCCTCCCGAGAACCGGCGTCTGGATGGCATGCAGCAGGGCGAGCTTGGCGCCATAAGCGCCGGCCAGGGCCACCGCACCCTTCAACACGGCTTCGGCCTCGGCGGAATCGTCCAGCGCGCACAGCATCGAGCGGTAGGGAATTTCCGCCAGGTGCTCCGTCAGGCTGGAGCCGATGCCCGTCCACACTACCGTGGTGGCGTCATGCAGAACCTTGGCCGTCACGGAACCCATTAGAAACCGCCGCACCGGACCATGACCATGCGTCGCCAGCATGATCAGATCCGCTTCCTGCTGTCGTTCCACCTTGTGGATGACGCATCCCGGCTCACCCAGATCGGCCATCAGTTCCACATGCCGGCCCCGAAACATGTGCTCGGCGAAAAGGTGCAGCCGCTCCTGTTCGCAGGCCCGCACCTGCTCGGGAAATCCAGGATCGATCAATTGCTCCTGGCTGCCGGCGAGAACAGCCGCCGCCAACGGCCCATAAGCGTGCACCAGCGTCAGCTCCGCTTCGAAATGGTGCAGCATGTCCTGGACGTAGGGGACCACGGCCAGGCACGGCTCGGAGTAATCTACCGGAAACAGAATCTTGCGGAAGGGCAGCATGCGGTTTTCTCCGCTGGAGGCAGGTGCAGTTTCAGGACCAGCCTCAAGCCCACTCAGGCCGCGGGAATCCCACCGGAAATTGTGCAATTTGCCCCAGGATTGGGGCGCTGCTGCTGCGCTTCAGTACGCAAGCTTATGCGGCGGCCAGCGTGTTCGCGATGCCGGTAAAAACCGCGGCAAAGCGCGCGATCACGTCAGCAGCCACGGCTTCCGGACCCCGATCGGCCGGATTGTGAAACAGCGCATTGCGTCCGATGATGGACATGTAACGTCCCCCGCCGCGGTGAACCACGCCCGCCTCGCCGCCCGGAACGGTGCCTCGCGGAACGCGCCGGTCGATGCTCAACCCGGCCGCGAGCATCGCCTTGGCCATGAGTGCTTCCATCTGGTCGTCGGACGCCTGGATTGTGTTGCCGGGCTCCTGCGCCGCGCCGATATTGGCGCCGAAGTGAATCCAGCCGCGGCTTTGTTTGATCAGCGCCGGCCTGCGTTCGGCATAAATTTCGATGCCGCGCTGGCCGATCTCATGCCCGCTCGAGGCGACGAACAACACATCGCGCGCCGGTTTGGTGTCCCGCATGGCGCGCATCAATTCCAGCCAACACGCGATGCCGCCCCCGCGCTCGCTCGCGCAAGTCCACCAGCCGCTGCGCGGCGTCATAATAACCAGCGGCTGAAGCGAATGGTCAGAACCCGTGATACTCGCCGTCACGTTGAATGCCTCGGTCGGCGTACGGTTTACCTGCGCGACCACTACGGCCTGCGCAGCGCTCCGAGCCAGATCGTCCAGCCAGGGCTTTTCTTCACTTGAAACTTGAAGCACCGGAGGACCAAAGGGATGCAGAAAGCCTTCGGCATTGTTGGGACACAACCCGGGACGTCCGCCGCGTGTCACCAGCACGATGGCGCGATGGCGATTCTCGCGTCGCGCCTGGCCTAAGGGCCCGGCTCCAGCGGTGTTGGGCGCGGCTTCCGCCACCCCGACTTCAGCGCTACTTCCTAATGGGCCTAGCCGTCCGCTCACACCTTCGGCACTGGTGAACGCGCCATCGAACAGAGGCAAGCCCTCAACGCTCCGGCCCGCGGCGCTAACCGACGCAACCACCGGATCGACGCGGCTCAGCTCAAAAACCTCGCGCGCCGGGTGCAGCCCCGTCTCGCGCACCTGAGCCATCAGCCAGTCGCCGGAAACCCGGTCGACTTCCGTTCCGGTGCGATGGATGCCTTGCTCGCCGTAGGATTGAATAACTTTCGCGACGCGAAGCGGCATTTGCCGAGAGGGCTGCTGCGCAAGCAAAGCCCCCGGCCCTGCCAGCGCCATCCATTCCCGTCGCGTCAACGGCATCATCCGGCCATCATAGCCGGTGTGCGCCCGGAGTGGAAGCACTCACTCGCCCAGCACCGGCTCGTAAGCTTCGTCGGGGCGCGGCCGCAGGTTCGGGTTGCGCATCAAAATGCGAGCGCACGTGTTCCAGCGCAAGATATCGTCGTCGTTTCCAGCGCGCCGGATCGCCCCAGCCTTCTCGTAGCACTCCATGGCCTGACAAAACGCCTCGTAAGCTGCAAAGGCGGCGTTAGGCGAACCTATACGAAGCTGGGCATGGGCGGATCGTTCCCAAATAATGCCGGCGTAATATTGCCGCTCGTATTCGCCTTCCAGGCGCGGCAGGATTTCGCGAGCTCTCCCGGGGGCGGCGCCGTGCCCGAACTGGTCGGTCACAGCCAGCAGCAGCATGATCAACGCTCGCTGGTTGTGGGGATCGATGTGCAGCACATCCAGGCAAATGCTCTCGGCTAGCGAGGGTTCGTTCAGCAGGCGATAGCGCTCGGCCTTTTCGAGAGCCTCGGCGACGCCGCCTTTAGAAATCGGTTTCAATTCGAACTGCATAGAAGCTCCGCTAATCGGAGCGGAAGACTCGAAACAGTTTCGCCAGCGGATCGAAGAATCGATCCACCACCCGCTCCTTTAAGGGAATGATCGCATTGTCGGTGATGGTGATGCTTTCCGGGCAGACCTTGGTGCAGCACTTGGTGATGTTGCAATAACCGATGCCTTGCAGTTTCCGCAAATCCTCCAGACGATCCGCGGTGTCCAGCGGATGCATTTCGAGCGCCGCGGCGTAGACGAAAAATCGCGGCCCGATGAACTCGCCGTGCTTATGGTGATCGCGCAAGACGTGGCAAACATCCTGGCAGAGGAAGCACTCGATGCACTTGCGAAACTCCTGCACGCGGTCGACGTCTTCCTGCGCCATGCGCCAGGTGCCGTCGGGCGCATCCGGCTTGCGAGGCGTGAATTTCTTGATGCGCGTCTTGACGCCGAAATTCCAGGAGACGTCGGTGACCAGATCCTTGATCAGCGGAAAGGTCTTCATGGGCTGGATGGTGACGGGCTGTTCGAGCGGCAGCGTATTCAGACGCGTCATGCACATGAGTTTGGGCATGCCGTTGATTTCCGCCGAGCAGGAGCCGCACTTGCCGGCCTTGCAGTTCCAGCGGACGGCCAGATCGTTGGCCTGTTCAGCTTGGATGTGATGCACCGCGTCGAGCACCACCATGCCCTCGGAGATTTCGGTGGTGTAGTCGCGGTACCGGCCGCCGCTCATATCGCCGCGCCAGATTCGAAAAGTTGCAGTGCTCACTTCATCTCCTCGATCACCTGTTTCAAATCGTCGCGCAGCGGCACCAAGGGCTCGCGCGAGACCTGCATTTCGCCGTTCCGGCCTTGGCGGACCACCAGGTTGAAGGATCCAAAGGTTTCGTCCTTCTCCGGAAAATCGTCGCGAAAGTGCGCGCCGCGGCTTTCCTTGCGTTCGAGCGCGGCACGCGCTATGGCTTCGGAGACCGTCAGTAGATTGCTTAGATCGAGCGCGGTGTGCCAGCCGGGGTTGTACTCGCGATTGCCTGCTACCGCGACATGCTGGGCGCGCTCTCGCAGCTTTAGAATGGCTTCCAAGGCCTGCTCCATGTCTTCCTGGCGGCGCACGATGCCGACTTTGGATTGCATCAGGTCCTGCAAATCGTGTTGGACTTGATACGGCCCTTCGCCCGTGCGCTCAAACGCCGCGAGCGACTGCTTAGCGGCCTGGTCTACTTGCGCCATATCGACGCTGGCTGCGCCGTGTTCCTGGGCGAATTTCGCGGCGTACTCGCCGGCGCGTTTGCCAAATACCAGAAGATCGGAAAGCGAATTTCCGCCCAGGCGGTTAGCGCCGTGCAGGCCCGCGCCGCATTCTCCGGCCGCGAACAATCCGGGGACATCCGACATCTGCGTATCGCCATCCACCCGCACCCCTCCCATCATGTAGTGCGTAGTGGGGCCGATTTCCATGGGTTGCGTGGTGATGTCGATATCGCCGAGCTGCTTGAACTGATGATACATGCTGGGCAGCTTTTTCTTGATGTGCTCGGGCGCGTTGGGAAGCTTTTCCTTGATCCAGGCGATGTCGAGGTAGACGCCGCCGTGCGGCGTACCGCGGCCTTCGCGCACTTCGCGCATGATGCAGCGAGCCACGTGGTCGCGCGTGAGCAACTCCGGGGGACGCCGCGCGCTCTTGTCGCCCTGCGTGTAGCGCCAACCTTCTTCGGGATTGTCGGCGGTCTGGCTGCGATAGTTCGGCGGCACGTCGTCGAACATGAACCGCTTGCCTTGGTTGTTGAGCAGAATCCCGCCTTCGCCACGCACCCCTTCCGTAACCAGAATGCCGCGGACGCTGGGCGGCCAGATCATGCCGGTGGGATGGAATTGAACGAACTCCATGCCTAGCAAAGTCGCGCCGGCGTGATAAGCGAGCGAGTGCCCGTCGCCGGTGTATTCCCAGCTATTGCTGGTGATCTTGTATGCCCGGCCGATACCGCCCGTGGCCAGCACCACAGTCTTGGCGTGGAAAAGCTGGAAGCGGCCGCGTTCGCGCTCATAACAGAATGCTCCCGCCACGCGGTCGCCGTCCTTGAGCAACGTGATGACGGTGCACTCCATATGAAAATCGATGCCTTTATGGATGCCGTGATCTTGGAGCGTGCGGATCATCTCCAGACCGGTGCGATCGCCGACGTGCGCCAGGCGCGGATATTTGTGGCCACCGAAATTCCGCTGCAGGATTTTCCCGTCCTTGGTGCGATCGAAGACGGCGCCCCAGGCCTCCAGCTCGCGCACGCGATCCGGCGCTTCCTTGGCGTGCAGCTCGGCCATCCGGGGATTGTTGAGATATTGGCCGCCGCGCATGGTGTCGGCGAAGTGGACGCGCCAGTTATCGCGGTCGTCGACGTTGCCCATGGCGGCCGCGATTCCGCCTTCCGCCATCACAGTGTGCGCTTTTCCGAGCAGTGATTTCGAGATCACTCCTACGCTGACGCCGGCGGCGGACGCTTCCACCGCAGCACGCAACCCCGCACCGCCCGCGCCAATCACCAACACATCATGTTCGAATGTTTGATAATCGGCCATCAGAGAATTCTCCAATCCGTCCAGATGCCCATGGAGCACATCCTTACGTACAGATCGGAGAACCCTACCCAAAAAAGACTGAGCCACGCAAACAGCATGTGACGGCGGTTCAGGCAACCCACGCAGTCATACGTTTTCTTGCGGGCAGGATGACGGGAAAACTGATCGATGACGCCGCCCACCAGGTGACGCAACGAGTGGCAGCCCAGCGTGTAGCTGCCTAGCAGGATGACGTTGATCAAGAGCACCAGCGTTCCGACGCCGATGCCGAATCCGTTGGGAAACTGCGTGGCTTTGTAGACGTCGTAGGAGAGCAGGACCAGAAACACCAGTGCCAAATAGAGGAAGTAGCGATGAATGTTTTGCAGGATGAGCGGAAAATAGCGTTCGCCCAGATAGCTTTTACGCGGCTCGCCGACGGCGCAGTTGGGAGGATCGGCCCAGAACGCCTTGTAATAAGCGCCGCGATAGTAATAGCAGGTGACGCGGAATCCGCCCGGCGCCCACAGGATCAGCATGGCCGCGGTGACGAAGCCCGGCATCCAGGACGGCATTGCGCCGAACCACGCGCCTTCGCCCGGTTGTCCGAAAAGCAGCGGGGCGTACATCGGCGACAGGTACGGAGCGCTGAAGTAGTTCTTGCCCTGCATGCCCGCCCAGGTGGAATAGACGATGAACGCACCGAGGCCGAGGAAGGTGAGCAGCGGGTAGAGCCACCACGAGTCGCGCCGCGCGGTTTGACCGAACCGGCCGCGCTCCAAGGGAACATCGAACGATGACATGGCTTCGAATCGTCAGGCTATCGAAAAGCGAGCGACGGCGTCAAGCGCGAGAATGGCTAGCTTATACTGGACGCATAGCTTATGGATGTTGAAAAGACCATGGAGTTCATCCTGCAGCAGCAGGCCAAAGCCGAAACGCAGATTGCGATGGTCGGCGAGAGACAGGCGAAAGCCGAAGCGCGACAGGCCAAAGCCGACAAGCAGATCGCCGCCATCCTGAAGCTCATTCAGACCGGCATGCGGATGATCGTCAAGCAGGGAGAAAGCATCAAGGAGTTGCGCGAGGGCATCAAACAGCTCGCTGAAAAGCACAAAGAGCTTGCGGAAGCGCAGAGGGCGACGCAAGTTGAGCTGCGAGGGTTTATCGCTTCGCTGCGGCGCGGCGGCAATGGACACCGGCCCAAAAAGTAGCTGTGCGGCCTACTTCGACGCCGCTTGGTGCGGGGTCATTACTTGTACAAGAATGTTTTCAGGATCGCGGAACTCCGGCGCGCCCGCCACTTCCGGAGGCTGCACTTTGGCTCCAGCTTCTTCCAGTCTTTTCGTTACTGCATCGTAATCGAATTTATCGGCTGAAACGCAAAAGTGATCGACGCCTGTCGAATGTTCGGCATCCGCCGCGATTAAGCCGATCCTCGATTTGCCGCATTGGAACCAGGTCCGGTTGTTGGCGCGCTGCGTAACAGGGCCGAAAATCTTGGCGTAGAAGACGGCTGATTTCTCGGGATCGGTGACGCGCAGCAGCAGGTGATCCAGGCCGGTGGGACGAAAAATCGGGCCGGTGGCCGGGATGGATTCCGGCGCGGCGTTCGACAACTCATTCCATGAATCGATTGTGAAGAGCTGGACCTGGATACCATCCGGATCGTTGGCAAACAAACCGACCGTGCTTTCACGCGACGGGAGGCCCCGGCCGGTCAGGTAGTTTTTCACGGACGCCATTTCGAAGTGCTCGAGGCCCGCGCAAATATGATCCACGCGGTGCGCCGGCTGACCTTCAGCTGGAGGCGCAATGGCGACATAACACGGGCCGAGCTTCAGGTAGCGGCGAGTACTCCGCTTGTCTTTGAGAACGGTATTGCCGAAGATGCGCGAGTAAAACGCGACGCTGCGGTCGACGTCTGTCACGGCGATGGCGACATGATCGAGCGCGGCGATGTTCAGCTTTACCTGGACCTCATCGAAGGCTTTCGCCGCAGTCGCGCCGCTTGCAAGCAAGGCCAGAAGTTCACGGCGGGTAGTCATATTCCTCTCCAATTTAACCGCGCAGGAACGCGCGCAGCTCGGCTAGCGTCTGGTCCGGCGTTGTTTCCTGCAGGGAGTGGCCGCCCGGGAGTCCTTTGCCGGACGCATTGGCGGCTCGTTCTTTCCAGGTCGACAGGACGTCGTACATTTTTCCCATGGCTCCGTTGGCGGCCCACAGCGCCAGCAGCGGGCATTCCACTTTGCGACTCATATCGGCTTCGTCATGTTCCAGATCAATAGACGCTGCGGCGCGGTAGTCCTCGCACATGGCGTGCACGGTAGCGGGATTCTTAAAGGTTCGAACGTACTCGGGATGGGCTTCGCCCGAGCCGCGGCCCATGTAGAAATCAATGCTGTTATTGATCAATGTTTCCGGGTACGGCGCGGGCTGAATCAAGAAGAACCAATGGTAATAAGCGGTAGCAAATTGCTTGGTGACGTTGTGAAAGAGCTTGTAAGTGGGAACTACGTCGATTACTACCAACTTACTAACTTTATCCGCGTGATCGAGCGCCATGCGGTGTCCCACGCGCCCGCCGCGATCGTGCCCCACCACCGCGAACGTGTCGTAACCGAAGTGCTTCATCACCTCAACGCCGTCGAGCGCCATGGCGCGCTTGGAGTAATTCTCATGATTTTTGCCGCCCTCAGGCTTGCTGCTGTCGCCATAGCCGCGCAGATCCATCATGATCAGCGTGTATTCTTTGGCCAGATCGGGCGCGATCTTGTACCAGGTGGCATGCGATTGCGGCGCGCCATGCATCAGGAGCAGCGGGGGACCCTGGCCACCTGCCACGACATGGATGCTGGCGCCGGAGGTCTGGACCTTGGAAACCTGGAAGCCAGGAAAAAGGCGGGCATCCGCGCTGGCGTCCTGGGCTGAGGAGGCGCCCACGGCCGCGGCTGTTCCGGCGACAAGAACAGTGGCCTGGCGAAACAGCTCCCGCCGATCCACGATTGCCTTGTCTTCCTGATTCGTTTTCATCGGCCCTCCGGATGCGCTTATTGTACTCCGTGGCCCAGGGCCTGGGCGCGACTAATCGCGGCACGGCTGCAGTTGCCGCCCATTTTGGCCGCTACGATGGCACAATAGTTGTACTCGCTTGTGCGCAAAAGAGGAGGGTGTGTGAGGATGCAGCTTCTGGATTGCTGTCCCAGTCGACGCCTGTCAGTAAGGCTGATCGTTCTCGTCCTGCTTGCCATGGGTGCTGTACCAGCATGGACCCAAGTGGCAGCCGCTATTTCAGGCAAAGTCAGGGACGCCACGGGCGCGGATGTGAGCGGCGCCACCGTCACGGTAAAGAGCCTGGAGACAGGAGCGACGCGCAGCACTGCCACCGACGAAGCCGGCAACTTCCGAATGCTCTCGCTACCAGTTGGCCCGCAGGAGATCACGGTCAACAAGACCGGCTTCAAGGAAGCGGTGCGAACGGGCGTCAATCTGCAAGTGGGCCAGCAGGCCGTGGTCAATATCCAGCTCGAGGTCGGCGAGATCGCGCAGCATGTAGTGGTCTCGGCCGAAGCGCCCGTGGTGAATACCACTACCGACTCGGTTCGAGGAGTGGTGAGCGAGCAGCAGGTCAAGGATCTTCCGCTCAACGGCCGAAGTTTCGACAACCTGATTACCTTGAATCCCGGGGCCGTCAACTACAGCGCCATGAAGAGCGTGAACACCAGCACCAGCGACGGCAACACTTTCTCGGTAGCTGGACGCCGCCCGGGAGATAACGAGTTTCTGCTAAATGGCATCGAATACACCGGAGCGAGCCAGCTTGCGGTCACGCCCGGAGGCGCCAGCGGGCAGTTGCTGGGCATCGATGCCGTGCGCGAGTTCAACGTGCTAACCGACACCTACGGCGCGCAGTTCGGAAAACGCTCCGGCGCGCAGGTGGAAGTGGTGACGCAATCCGGAACCAATCAGTTGCATGGGACGCTGTTTGAATTTTTGCGCAACAGCGCGCTGGATTCGCCGGGTCTTTTCGACCAGGGAACGGTTCCGCCATTCCGCAGAAACCAATTCGGAGGCGCTCTGGGCGGCCCGCTCAAGAAAGACAAGCTGTTCCTGTTTGGCAACTACGAAGGGTTTCGGCAAAGCCTGGCCGTGTCGAGCGTCAGCATCGTACCAGACGCGAATGCGCGGCAAGGTCTGCTTCCGAACGGAACGCCAGTAGCCAAACTAAACCCGTCGATGTTAGCCTACATGTCGTTCTGGCCCGCGCCGAACGGTGCGGAACTACCGGCCATCGCTGGCCAACCGGGCGCGGCGCTGTCTTACAACTATCCGAAGCAATTAGTTCGCGAAGATTTTGGAACCCTGCGCGGCGACTACTCGATTGGAAGCCACGACACATTGTCGGGGGCATACACGATCGACAACGGCAACAATCTTACGCCTCAGGCCGATCCCCTATTCGCGTCGTTTACCGTACTGCAGAACCAAGTGGCGAGCTTGGAAGAAACGCACGTCGTCTCGCCTGAAATCCTGAACACACTTCGCGCGGGTTTTTCGCGGGCGGCATTCGATCTGAACTCGCGGAACCCGCCTGGCATACCGCCGAGTCTTTCGTTTGTCCAAGGCCTCGACCCCGGAGGGATTACGGTGGGTGGCGGCGTCAGCGCCAATGGACCGAGCACGCTCACCTCAGCGGGCCCCAACAACAACGTCGGCGCCCGGGACCGGCGTAACCTGTTCACCTACAGCGACGACATCCAGATCAGCAAGGGCATGCATCAGATCAGCGCGGGCGTTTGGTTCCAGCGCATGCAAGAAAATGAAGACACCGCCTCGCGGCAACTCGGCATAGCGACCTTCGCCAGCTTGACCAGTTTCCTGCAAGGCACCACCAGCAACTTCCAGGTTGTTCCGACGGCCAACGAGCTGGGATGGCGAAGCCTGTTCGGAGCCTGGTATGTCCAGGACACGATGAAGCTGAGGCCCAACCTCACGCTGCAGCTCGGGCTCCGGTACGAATTTACGACCGGATGGAATGAAGAATTGGGGCGGGCTTCCAATTACATTACGGACTCGAATGGCGTTTTACAGACCAATCCGCGCGTGGGCAACTCGGCCTTTACAACCAACAACGCGACGCATCTCTTGGGCCCTCGAGTAGGATTGGCGTGGGATGTATTTGGCAATGGCAAAACGGCGATTCGCGCCGGCTTCGGCACTTACCATTCGATGATCGACGCGCTGAGCTTCCTGCTCAATGCGCTGCCTCCTTATAATGGTTCGCTGACTTTCTCCGGCCCGCTGTTTTCAATTATTCCGATCATTCCTTTCACGCCACCGCCGCCCACCTGCGGGCCCGGCGCTCCGGCGCAATGCGCGCTTTATGCGCCCCAAGGCGTGCAACCGAACGCGTATACGCCGACGGTCCAGGAATGGAATTTCACAGTCGAGCAGCAACTCAGCCGCAGTACGGTTTTACGTGTTGGTTACGTGGGGTCGTTTGGTTATCACGGCCTGGTGAGCCTCGACCCGAATTCGATTCCGGCTCAGATTTGCTCGAATGCCGCGGGCTGCCAAGCGGGCGGCGTAACGACCAGCGGAACTCCCGCTCCGGCATCGAGCCAGAGCCATGTTCCACAAGGTGCGCAATATATTCCCGTGGGAACCCGGCCGAATCCGTATTTGAGCGCGGGGTTCTTCTGGTACACGGAGGGCAACACCAGTTACAACGCGCTGCAGATCGATGTAAGCAAGCGCCTCTCGCACGGATTGCTGTTCCGCGGCAATTACACCTGGTCGAAGAACCTGGACATGGATTCCGGCCTCACTATCGCGCAGGCCAATAACCAGCCGCAAATGATCATGAATCGGAACGACCTGGGGCGCGACTGGGGGCCGGCGGCCATGAATATCACGAATCAGGCCAGCATGTCCGCCAGCTACGATCTTCCGTTCGGGCACGGACGGCATTGGCTGGGAAGCGCTGGCGGAGTCCAAGAGAAATTGATAGGCGGCTGGCAGGTGAATGCCATCGCAACCCTGCTGAGTGGTTTTCCCTTTACGCCGTTAGTGGGCTCCAACCGGTCCGGCGACGGCGACATCCGCACGCCCGACCGGCCGTCTTTGAATCCGAGCTTCACAGGGCCGGTGATCGAAGGCCAGCAGCTCCAGTGGTTCAATCCCAACGCGTTCGTTTTGCCTCCGTTCGGCACCTGGGGCAATCTGGGGAGGGGTGTTTACTCCGGACCCGGGCTAGGCGAGCTGGACTTTTCGGTGTTCAAGAACACTCGCATCACCGAGCGCTCGGCGTTGCAGTTCCGAACCGAATTCTTCAACATTACAAATCGCGTGAATTTGGGCACTCCCAGCGCGACCGTGTTTTCTAACGGCGCTATCAGCTCATCGGCTGGCGTGATAACAACTTTGGCTACCTCGCCCAGACAGATCCAGTTCGGTTTGAAACTGATGTTCTGAGCCGGGGGACCGGCCGGAGATTATCCTCGCGGAACTCGTTACGCCGCCACAAAAGATAGTAACGGTGAGGCCACCGGGATTCTGCCTTCACTGAGGAGTCGTCGACCGCTCAGATGCATCGAAAAAAAGGGGAGTACTGACTCGCTCCTTTCGAAAGGAGATAGATAATGGCTATCGAAAATTGTTTGAAAGCGGCCGCCGTGATTTGCGCGATTGCTTTCCTGCCCGCGGTTTCCAAGGCGCAGACCAGGGTCCAGATAGGCACGTGCAGCCCAACGGCTGTATCGGATCACTCGTATGCGCGAAGCTCGACGCAGGAAGCCACGCACCTGCTGAACGACATGCAATATGATGCGCGGCAAGTGGGGAATCATGCGCGCATAATGGATAATTTTACGTACCATACGAAGTTTGCCTGGGACACTACGGGGATCGAGCTGAGACGTATCAGGTGGGAAATTAATGACATGGGTAAGCGGCTCTGCAAGCTGGAAAGGATGCAGAACGCGGTTCCTCTGGCGGAGCAGCGGGCCATTCAGAATGTAGCTCCCGTGGTACAAGAGATGGCCGATAACGCTGATGCTGCAATTCATTTTCGGAATGCACACCACAGCGGGCTTTGGGCGCCGTCTTTTACCGCCAACGCGCAGAATCTTCAAACCGAGGCCCAGACGGTTATCCGGCAGATCCACGGAAGTGAAAAACTGGCTGGCTAACTAACTGCAGAACGGCGAACTGATGCGGGGTCCCCCGAAGGCGTGCCTGACCCAATATAATGGCAGTGCAAAAATCGCGTTTCGGGGAGACTTTGATGAAAGATCTTACCTTCGCTTCGGCGACGTCGCTGGCCAGCGCTATTCGCGGCAAGGAAGTGTCCAGCCGCGAAGTAATTGATGCGCATCTAGAGCAGATCGCGAGAGAGAATCCGCGCTTGAATGCGGTGGTGCGCGTGTTGGCCGATTCCGCTCGCGCAGCTGCGGCAAAGGCCGATCAAGCTATCGCTCGCGGCGACGCCGCCGGACCGTTCCACGGAGTTCCGATGTCGGTGAAGGACGCCTGGGAGGTGGCCGGCGTGCCTTCCACCGGCGGAACACTGGGCCGCGCGAACTACATTCCGGAGCGCGAGGCTACGGTGATCGCCCGCATGCGCGCGGCCGGAGCGATTCCGATTGGAATGACCAATCTGCCCGAATTATCGATGGCCTTCGAATCCGACAACCTGGTTCACGGGCGGGCTAACAATCCATACAACGTCGCGCGAACGCCGGGTGGCAGCGGCGGAGGAGGAGCGGCGGCCATCGCAGCCGGAATGAGTCCCATCGAGATTGGCGCCGATCTGGGTGGCAGCGTCCGGCTGCCGTCGCATTTTTGCGGAATCGCGGGCATCCGGGCCACCACCGGCCGCGCCCCGATGACCGGCTATTTCCCGCCCATGTTCGGATGGACTTCGCTGTTCACCGCCGCCGGCCCGATGGCGCGCACCGTCCAGGATCTGGCCGCGGCGCTTCCGGTGATTTCAGGACCCGATTGGATCGACGCACGCATAGAAGATGTTCCGCTGCGCGATTCGCGCGCAGTTTCGATCAAAGGCCTGCGCGTCGCGGTTCACACCAACAATGGAATTATGGCGCCTACCGCGGAAACGAAGGCCACTGTGCTGACCGCTGCGAAGGCGCTAGCCGACGCCGGCGCGGTGGTCGAAGAAGCCACGCCCACCGGAATAGAGCAGTGCATAGAGATCTTCATAGGGATTGCGAACGCCGACGCAGGGGAAAACATCAAGGGTCTGCTGGCCGCGATCGGCACCAAGGAAACGCATCCCCTCCTGGGTCCGTTATTGGGCCCGCATCTGGAACCCCGCCCGGCCGCTTTCCTGCAGCAAATGCTGGCGCGCGCGGATATGTATCGCAGCGCCATGCTCGGGTTCCTACAGAACTACGATCTGATTCTGTGCCCCACGAATGCTCTGCCGGCAATCAAACACGGCGAGTACCTGAACGGCGATATGATGCTCGCATTCAGCTACACAATCGCATACAACCTGACTGGATGGCCGGGCGCGGTGGTGCGCTGCCGTACATCGCCGGAGGGCTTGCCGATCGGCGTGCAATCGGTCGCGCGGCCGTGGCGGGAAGACGTGGCGTTGGCGGTAGCGCAGCATCTGGAAGCCGCGTTGGGAGGTTATCAGCGCCCGCCCCTGGCCGCTACTGCGTAGTTCCCGCCGCCGCTGAACGGCTTAGCGCTCGCAGCGGAACATGGTCCACGGATGCGCATCCAGATCCCGCAGCACATCCTTTTCCCAAGCGTAATCCGGATGTTTCCTCAAGTGCTCCGCGGCCTTGAAATCCAGGCCGCAGGAATGCCCCATGGCCGCGGTCAACTCCAGCTGCGAGATCATCGCGGCGTCGGCTGCCTTGTTCTGCACCGAGCCCGCCGGCCCATATTCATTCAGCCAGGGCTTGGACCCACGCGGCGACAGATCGATGTGCCCGCACAATGTACGCTCGCTCGGCATGGTCTCGTGAGCGAACGTGTCGTAGTGATCGGCCAGGAACTGCTGCGCCAGCGTTACGTCGATCTTGCCCTTGTTCGCAGCCATGAGCTGCTCCCATCGAATGCGCCGCGCGTTGGCGCTGATGCTCTTGTCTTTCTCGGGAAACTGCGGCGCTTCGTCGCGAATCAGCTCCGGATTCTCGGGAAAATTCGCGCCCACGAAATAGCCGTCCTTGGTGCGGCGCAGCGTGACGTGCTTCAAACCTAGCTCGAGGCTCGCGATTTCATCGTTCTTGCTGTCCGCCACCAGCCAGTTATTGGCGTAACCGCCGTTGTTCCCTTCCCTCATCCAGCGCGCGAAATCGTCGATGGACGCGGCAAACTGCATGGCCTTGCGGGCGCGTACAAACTCCGGCACGCCGTTGGGGTCGAAGCCTTCGAAATAGCCGATGGTGGTCTCGGTGATCGCGAGCCCGGCGCTGTTCTCGCCAAAATCGTCCCCACTGTGGATCATGCCCGGCAATCCATCCATCAGAATACGATAGCCTCGCGAAGGCGCGATGTCGAAGATGACATTCCAGCGCGAGCCTTCTTTATACTCGGTCCAATTGTTGTGCGCGATCACGACTTTGCCGTTGGCGGTGTAACTGCCGGTAGCAACGAACGCGCTGCAATGCTCGGGGACCGGCCGGTGCACCGAAGCGGTCCGGTGCTGTTGGTCGTACCAGTTGGTGTAGTAAGGCGAAAGTTCCTGCCAGGCGTTCAGCGCGACCACGTCCCAGAGATCTAGCGCCACGCCCTTGGCCTTGAGTCCCTCGGCGATGCCCTTCAGCTCCTCGCGGTATTGCGGCTCGATGTGCGGCCACAACATTTTCTCGGCCGCGGCCCGGAAAAATCCGTAATCCTTTTGCGAATCGTGCGTGAGGCCGAGCTCGATCACCTTATCCGCGTCGGCAATCTCGGACGCCAGCAGATAGCCGTGCTGGAATCCGATGTCGGCGGGCGTCCCTTCCAAGTGGACGAAAATCCAACCGTTCTGCTCCGGCCGGCGAAATGCTTTTTTCAGCCGCGCGTCGCCTTGAGACTCGCGAGCCGGCGCCGCGCACAATACCACCACGACCAAGAGCAGCAACCAACGCAGTCGGGTCATGATTCTGAGGATACAACGTTTATTGAGCGGCGGCCTCGAACTGGATCTCCGGCAGATTCGCGGCGCGCAAGGCGCGATTGAGTTCGGCGAGCTTGCCGTTTTTCAAGGTCGCCAAGGCGGTGAGTTGCGCGGCCAATCCCCGGCTTCCTTGCTGGTACAGCGTGTACGCCGCGGCGGGAGGAGTGCGGTCCGCGCTTTCGGCCACACCCAACGAGGCATTCAACTCGGATTCCGCCGCCGCCAGCCCGGTAGGCGCACTGGATCCACCCCGCCCCCCGGATCCGCCTGAGATTTGCGCGGCGCTCGTGTCCACCTCGGAGGCCAGAGCAGCCAGCGCCGCGTTCGCCGAAGATTGGCTCTTGATTTCCGCAACGCGCCGCCGGAGCACCGCTAACTGGTTCATCGCTTCGGCCGCTCTCTTGACGTCGCGCCAGGCTTTCAATGCCAGGTCGAACTGTTTGGCGAGATCCGCGGGCGTGGCTGTGGATCGCGGATCGAGCACCACCGTCACCGGCTGTGTCAACTGGCGACCCGCCACGGTAAGCCGAACCCGGTACGTACCCGGCAGGACTTGCGGGCCACGCCCCGGTGGACCTTCTTCGTCTCCGCCTCCGTTCTCTTCTGCCGATGCGGGCGCGTAGCGCAAGTCCCATACAAAGCGGTTCATTCCAGCGCGCGTTCCTAAGGACTGCGGAGGAGCCAGCCAATAGTCGGCTATCGCTAAGCGGCGGCGGCTTTGAACAGGTTTCTCGCTCGAAGAAAAACGCCGCACTACCTCATTCTTGCTGTCGAGAATTTCCAGCGTAACCTGGCCCGATGCGGCGGACTTCAAATAGTAGTTGAGGATGGCTCCGTCCGGCGGATTCTCGGCCTGCGGAGTCTCGGGCGGAAACGGTGTCCCCAAAAAAGGCTCCGCATTCATGCGAATCGCCTTGGCCGGCTTAAACAGCCACGCATCCGAATCCGCTACCTTCGCATCAATCTGACGCAGCGGCGACACGTCATCGAGAATCCAGAAGGATCTTCCGTGCGTCGCGATCGCCAGGTCGTCGCCATGGATCACCAGATCGCGCACCGACACGGTCGGCATATTGAGCTGCAGGGATTGCCAATGATCGCCGTCGTCGAATGAGACATAAACGGCCGTTTCTGTCGCGGCGTAAAGCAGCCCGCGATGCGACGGATCTTCGCGGATCGCGTTCAGGAAAGACGTGGGGCCGATGCCGCTGGTGATCGCGGCCCAGGTCTTTCCAAAGTCGCGCGTGCGAAAGAGGTAGGGCCTAAGATCATCCAATCGATGCCGGTCCACCGCGGCGTACGCCTCCCCGGCAACGAAATGCGACGCTTCGATGTGCGTAATCTTGCTCCAATCCGAGAGGCCCTTGGGCGTGACATTGCTCCATGTTTTGCCGCCGTCGCGCGTGAGATGAATTAAACCAGTGTCGCTCCCGGCCCAGACTTGGTCAGCCGAGAGCGGTGAGGGCGCGATGGTGTAAATCACGCCGTACCCGCGCTGTTTGGCGTTTTCAATGCTAGCCGGCGAGTCGCCGCGCTCGGAGACCTTGGCTGCGCCCGTCAGATCCGGACTGATCGTTTGCCAATTGAGCCCGCCATCCACGGTCTTCAGCACGTATTGAGCGCCGTAATAAAGCGCATGATCCGCTGGCGAAATAACCAGCGGCGCGGTCCAGGGAAAGCGGTACTTGCGTTGGGAAATATCGCCGCCCGCCGCGAGCGGCCACGGTGTGATGTTCTGTCCTTGCGCGGTGCGCTTGTCGAAACGATCCAGGCTGCCGTAGGTGTTGCTGACGTAAAAGATGTTCGGGTTCGCCGCATCCTGCGCGATATAGCCGCTCTCGGCCCCGCCTACGGACCAGCGGTCGTATTCCAAAATGTGCCCATGATCGGTGCGGCTGGCGAGCGCGACCGTGCCGCTGTCCTGTTGCGAGCCATACACGTGGTAAGGAAATTGATTGTCCGTTATGACGTGGTAAAGCTGCGCGGTGGGCTGGTTGTACCAGGATGACCATGTCTGGCCGCGATCCAGGCTGATGCTGACGCCCTGATCGGAGGCTTGGATCATGCGCGACGCATCCGTGGGATCGATCCACAGGAAATGATAATCGTCGCCGCCCGGCGCGCCTTTCAGCGCCGTAAAATTCCGGCCGCCGTCGGTGGAACGATAAATTGCTACGTTGGGCAGATAGACCGTGTCCGGATCTTTCGGATCCACGGTGACGCCGCTGAAATACCAGGACCGGCTGTCGATGCGCGTGTCGTTGGACACCTGCGTCCAGGTTCGTCCGGCATCGTCGGAACGAAACAAGCCGGTGGCCGCCACCGCGTCGATCAGGGCATACACTCGGCGGCCGTCGGTTCCGCGCGCCACTGCCACTCCGGCGCGGTGCCACGGCCCGTCTGGAAGGCCGTTGCCTGTGAGCTGCGTCCAGTGGTCGCCGCCGTCAGTGGATTTGTAGAGCCCGCCGCCCGACCCTTCGATTGGCCCGTACACGCTCCAGGGCGGCCGCTGGGCCTGCCACAAAGTGGCGTAAATCACCTGGGGATTTTCAGGCTCGATCGCCAGATCGGTAGCGCCAATGTTTGGACCTTTGTAGAGAATCTTGCGCCAACTCAACCCGCCGTCGGTGGAACGAAATACGCCGCGCTCTTCGTTGGGCCCGTAAGCATGGCCGAGCGCCGCCACATACACAATGTCCGGGTTGCTGGGATGCACCACGATGCGGCCGATCTGCCTTGTATCGGCGAGACCGATGTGCATCCAGGTTTGGCCGGCGTCGAGGGATTTGTACACTCCGTCGCCCGAGGAGAGATCCGACCGGATGTCCGCTTCCCCAGTGCCCGCATAGATGATTTTCGGATTGGAGGGGGCGATTTCCAGCGTACCGATCGAAGCTGCGCTCTGGCTGTCGAAGATGGGCTTCCAAGTGGTACCGCCGTTGGTGCTCTTCCAGATTCCCCCGCCCACCGCGCCGAAATAAAACGTGGCCGGGTCGCCCGCCACTCCGCTCGCTGTGATCGCGCGGCCGCCGCGGAACGGTCCAATCATTCTCCAGCGCAGGCCGTCGAAGAGACTTGCAGGAACTTGCGCGCCCAGATGACCCGCCCCGAGCAGCGCCGCAATGATAAATCCAGCCTTTCGCATGTTCAGTTCTACACAATAGCGCAACCGCAACGGTAACCTTTCCCCTGCCGCGCGGTAATAAAAATTGCGATGCCAACCGGAACCGGGGCGCATCGTCTAACGGTTTCGAGAAAGGTGCTCTCGGATGTTGAATGATCTGCGCTTCGCCGTGCGGACGTTAAGAAAGTCGCCGGTTTTCACGGCTGTTGCGGTTCTTTCACTCGCGCTCGGTATTGGCGCCAACACCGCAATGTTCAGCCTGATCGATCAGATTTTGCTGCGGCTGCTGCCGGTGAAAGATCCCAAACAGCTTGTAATTCTGGCCATGAAAGGGTTCCACTACGGTAGCAATTGGGGCTATAACGCGATCTCCTATCCGATGTACAAGGATTTCAGCGAAAACAACACCGTCTTCAGCGGGATGTTCTGCCGTTTCCAGAATCGCGTGAGTTTGACTTTTGACGGCCATACCGAGCGCACCGCTGCCGAGCTGGTTTCGGGCAGCTATTTCCCAGTGCTGGGCGTCGGCGCGGCGCTGGGCCGGACGTTCACGCCGGATGACGACCGTGTTCCGGGCGGACATCCTCTCATGGTGTTGAGCTACGAATTCTGGAAAACGCGCTTCGCGGGCGACCCGCGGATCGCAGGCAAAACGGCGCTGTTGAACGGCCACCAGTTCACCATTATCGGCGTGGCGGAAAAAGGTTTCGATGGAGTCGAGCTGGGGTACAGCACGCAGGTTTTCGTCCCGCTCATGATGGTCACGCAGGCCATTGTCAACAACGACACCAATCGCTTCCTGACGAATCGCCGGCAGCGTTGGGTTAATGCGTTCGGGCGGCTTAAGCCGGGCGTCAGCGCGACGCAGGCCAAGGCCGCGTTGCAACCGTTTTTTCACGGCATGCTCGAAATGGAAGTGAAGCAGGAGGCGTTCAACAACGCTTCCTCCGAAGTGCGTCAGCGATTCCTGCAAAATATTATCGATGTGCTGCCCGGCTCCCAGGGACGTTCATATCTGCGGCGGCAGCTTACCACGCCGCTGTGGGTGCTGCTGGCTCTGACCGCTGGAGTGCTGTTGATCGCCTGCGCCAACCTCGCCAGCCTTTTGATCGCGCGGGCCACAACGCGGCAGAAAGAGATCGCCATCCGCCTGGCCATCGGCGCGGGAAGGCTGCGGATTGTCCGGCAACTGCTGGTAGAGAGTTTGCTGCTTTCCGCGCTGGGCGGAATCCTCGGCCTCGCTTTAGCCTTTGGGACCGATCGCTTGCTGCTGGCTTATCTTCCGCCGGATACGGTTTCGCTGAATCTTTCCGCGTCGCCGGATTTGCGCATTCTTCTATTCACAGCCGCGGTGGCACTGCTGACCGGCACGATTTTCGGATTTATTCCAGCGCTGCAAAGCACGCGGCCGGATGTGGCGCCGACGCTCAAGGACACTGTGGGCGGAATCGTCGGCGGCGGCTCGAGCGTGCGTTTCCGCAAGGCGCTGGTGGGGGTGCAGGTGACGCTTTCCCTCCTGCTCCTGGTGGGAGCGGGCCTATTCATTCGCAGCCTGCGCAATCTGCGCGATCTTGGGCCCGGCTTCCACAGCGACAATCTGGTCGCGTTCAACCTGGATCCGACACTCAACGGCTACGATCCCGCACGAGCTAGAACTTTCTACCAGCAATTGAGCGATTCTATCGCTTCGGTTCCGGGCGTCCGCAATGTCAGTCTGGCTTCTTTACGCATCCTCGAAGACAACGAGTGGGACAACTGGGTGACCATCGAGGGCTATCATCCGCGGGCCACCGAGACTCCCGACCCGTACATGAACTCCGTCAGTCCCGGCTATTTTGCAACACTCGGAGTACCGATCCTCGCGGGCCGCGATTTCAGGCTGCAAGACAATCAATCGCAGCATCATGGCACGCAGCCCGACGGCAGCGCGCCACTGGTGGTGATCGTGAACGAAAAATTCGCCAAGCGATTTTACGGGTCCGTGGATCGGGCGCTCGGGCACCACGTCGGCTTCGGCATCGATCCCAACACCAAGACCGACATGGAAATCATCGGCATCGTCAAAGACATCAAGTACACCAATCTGCGCGACGAGATTCCTATTCAGATGTTTGAGCCGTATATGGCCGACAGATACGTAGGCGGCATGACCGTATACGTGCGCACCACCATGGACCCCAAGCAGTTTTTCTCCGCGGTGCGCGCCAAGGTCCGCGGCATGGATGCGAATCTTCCCCTGTGGGCGATGCGAACGCTCGATGAACAAATTTCGAAATCGCTACTGACTGAGCGCCTGGTTGCGGCCCTTTCCACGGTATTCGGCTTCCTGGCGACGCTGCTGGCGGTGATCGGGCTCTACGGCGTGATGGCCTACACGGTGGCGCGGCGCACGCGCGAAATCGGAGTCCGCATGGCGCTGGGGGCCTGCGAAAAACACGTGATCTGGATGGTGATGCGGGAGGTTCTGCTTCTGGTCTCAGGCGGTCTGGCGCTGGGTCTCGTGGCCACCGGCGCGCTCACGCGATTCGTCCAGACGCAGCTGTTCGGAGTCACTCCGCACGACCCATCTACCTTGGCGGCAGCGGCACTCTCGCTAGCCGCAGTGGCTTGCGCGGCCGGCTACATTCCGGCGCTGCGTGCCAGCCGCGTGGATGCGATGCGCGCCTTGCGCTACGAATAACCAATTTTCATCAGCCGCCGCCAACATCCGTCGCGCGCGGATGAACCATCTACAATAAGAATCGATGCCCACCTTGAATAGTTTCGGCGCCCGGTCCACGCTCACGGCCGGAGGCGCCAAGTTCCAGATTTATTCCCTCGCGCAACTGGAAAAATCCGGCGCCGCGAAGATCTCGCGCCTGCCCTACTCGATTCGAATCTTGCTCGAAAATCTCCTGCGCTCCGAAGACGGCAGGTCGGTGAAAAAATCCGACATCGAATACGTCAGCAAGTGGCAGATCGGTGCGCCCGCGCAGGAGATCAACTTTCGCCCCGCGCGCGTGCTGTTGCAGGATTTCACCGGCGTCCCCTGCGTGGTGGATTTGGCCGTCATGCGCGACGCCCTGCGCGGCATGGGCGTCGATCCCAAGCGCGCCAACCCTCTGATCCCCGTGGATCTGGTGATCGACCACTCAGTGCAGGTCGACAAATTCGGCTCCAGCGACTCCTTCAGCTTCAACGCGTTGCTCGAGTTCCAGCGCAATCAGGAGCGCTACGCTTTCTTGCGATGGGGGCAAACAGCATTTCAAAATTTCCGCGTGGTTCCGCCCGACACCGGCATCGTGCACCAAGTGAACCTGGAATATCTGGCCTCGGTGGTGTTCACCGACCAGCGCGAGGGGTTGGCGTATCCGGACACGCTGATGGGCACCGATTCGCACACCACCATGATCAACGGCCTGGGCGTGGTGGGCTGGGGCGTGGGCGGAATCGAAGCCGAAGCGTGCATGCTGGGCCAGCCCATCTCAATGCTCCTGCCCGAAGTAGTCGGATTCAGGCTAAAAGGCCGGTTGCCCGCGGGCGCCACCGCGACCGATTTGGTCCTCACCGTCACGCAGATGCTGCGCAAAAAAGGCGTGGTGGGAAAATTCGTCGAGTTTTTCGGCCCAGGCGTGGCTGCGCTGCCGTTGGCCGACCGCGCCACCATCGGCAACATGGCGCCCGAGTACGGCGCCACCATCGGCTTCTTCCCCATCGATCATCAGACCCTCGATTATCTGCGCCTCACCAATCGCCCGCCGGAGCGGATCGCGCTAGTCGAAGCTTATGCCAAGGAACAAGGCCTGTTCCTGACTGAAAATTCCCCGGAGCCCGAGTATTCCGACACGCTGGAACTCGATCTCGGCAGCGTAGTTCCGTCGCTGGCCGGTCCCAAGCGCCCGCAGGATCGCATCGATCTTCCGGACGTCAAAAAGAATTTTCTGGCGACGCTCAACGCCGCGCCGCGCTCGGCCGAGGTGCAAACCAACGGCTCCAAGTCCACCATCCATGACGGCTCGGTGGTCATCGCCGCCATCACCAGCTGCACCAACACCTCCAACCCGTCGGTGATGGTCGCCGCCGGTCTGCTCGCCAAGAAGGCCGTCGAAAAGGGCCTGCACACCAAGCCATGGGTTAAATCGAGCCTCGCTCCCGGCTCCAAAGTCGTCACCGATTATCTCAACGACGCTGGGCTCACTCCCTATCTCGAACAGCTCAAATTCAACCTGGTCGGCTACGGCTGCACCACCTGCATCGGAAATAGCGGCCCGCTCCCGGAGCCCGTGGCTGAAGCGGTGCAAAAAGAAAAGCTGACCGTGGCCGCAGTGCTGAGCGGCAATCGCAATTTCGAAGGCCGCATCAATTCGCTGGTGCGCGCCAACTATCTCGCTTCCCCGCCCCTGGTGGTCGCTTACGCGCTGGCCGGTCGAGTGGATATCGATCTCGATCATGAACCGCTGGGCGCCGACGGCAACGGAAAAGATGTTTATCTGAAGGACATCTGGCCCACTCCCGACGAAGTGGCCGCGATCGTGAAGCGTTCCGTGCGCGGCGAAATGTTCCACAAGGAATATTCGGAGGTTTTCCAGGGCGATGAGCGCTGGAACAGCGTAAAGGTGCCGGCCGGCGATCTGTACGAGTGGAGCGACAAGTCCACCTACATCCGCAAGGCGCCCTACTTCGACCAAATGGTGGATCCATCCACTTCGGTGCGCGATCTCTCCGGCCTGCGCGTGCTGGCGATGCTGGGCGACTCCGTCACCACCGACCACATCTCACCCGCCGGCTCGATCCCGGCCGACAGCCCGGCCGGAAAATATCTGATCTCGCTCGGCGTCAAGCCGCCCGATTTCAACTCCTACGGCGCGCGCCGCGGCAACCACGAAGTGATGGTGCGCGGCACGCTGGCCAATATCCGGCTGCGCAACATGCTGGCGCCCGGAACCGAGGGCGGCTGGACCACCCACGTTCCCAGCGGCGAAAAGATGTTCATTTACGACGCCTCGGTGCGCTACCAGCAGGAAGGCACGCCGCTGGTAATCATCGCCGGCAAGGAGTACGGCTCCGGCTCCTCGCGCGACTGGGCCGCGAAAGGCACGCTGCTATTGGGCGTGCGCGCCGTGATCGCCGAAAGCTTCGAGCGCATCCACCGTTCCAACCTGGTCGGCATGGGTGTTCTGCCGGTTCAATTCCTGCCGGGCGAAAATCGCGACTCTCTTGGTCTTACAGGCTTCGAACGTTACTCGATCGAAGGTATCCCCGTCGCCATCTCCTCCGGTACGAGGGCGCGCGTGCGAGCCGTCGCCGATGACGGTTCAGAGAAGAGCTTCGAGGCAGTCATCCGCATCGACACGCCCATGGAAGCCGAATATTATCGCAACGGCGGAATTCTGCCCTACGTGGTGCGCCAGCTGGCCGCCCACTAATCCAAGACCTGCACGAACTCGGCAACAATCCGGTACTTCTCTTCGTCCGGATCGAGATCCCAGGAGGGATAGTCGGGATTGAGCGACTCCAGCCGAATGCGCGAGTGCCGCCATTCGTCGCCTGCCTCGCTCTTCTGGCTGCGGTAACGCTTCACCGTATAGCGATTGTTGCCGGACGACTCCAGGTTCTCCACCAGGACCAAGCGCCCCTCGCGGGACCCAGTCACACCGCGCCGGAAAACGCATAGCGAGCGGTCCGGTATCAGAGGCTCCATGGAGTGGCCCGCGATCTCGGCGACGAACATTCCCTTTTGCAGCCGCAGACCCTCAGGCGTTTCCACCCAGTCCTCTTCGGTCACCTCGCGATTCTCGAGAAAAGGCCCGGCAGCAACCTGCAGCGAATAGCGCGGCAGGTGGGTTCGAAATTCGAGCACCTGGCTCTGGATATTCCGCCGGTACAGCCGGTCCAGGGCGCGGGAAAAATCCTCAACCATCACAGTCTCGCGATCGGTGACGCGCACCGCACCCGACATCGTCGATTCCAGGTACTCGAACAAGCGCCCGGCCCCCATCTCTCGCGCCTTCGCGCTTAAATCATCGGCCAACGCCGCCAGCACTTCGAGATCTTCCTCATCGGCCAGCGTCTCCAGGTCCCGGCGACAGCGTACCAGCAGTGCGTCCGAATCCGGATCGCGAAGCAGGACTCCCAGGTTCACCAGCCCATGGCCAGGCAGTTCGGCCTGCACCACGGAAAACTGGCCGTGCCGCGTTGGAATGGCAGTGGCTGGCATCGTGTATCTAACTTATCGGACCACGGATCCCATCTATGAATCAGAGCGCGCTTATGGAGCGAACGGATAGTACCCCTTGCGCGCCCGTACTTTCACGTTCCCCAGATTCACCTTCACATTGATGTTTCGAAACTGCTTCTTCTCGTCCGGGGTGTCGGGAATGTAGCGGATGATGTACTGCGTGGTCACTTCCCCCGCCACCGCTTCCACCGCCTTGTACATGCCCTTGGCGAGCGCCGAGGCATAACCGCCGGTACCAAACCGATAGGTGTAATTCCCGTCGTCCGACGGCGTCGACAAATAGCCCGATACGTCGCTATAAACGCCTTCCAGCGGATACTCCACGCGCCCGCCGGTCTCCTCGGCCAGTTGCACCAGATTCTTGTCGTCTTCGTTTGCGAATCCGAACGCCACCGTGCTCACGCCGTAAATCGTAACCAGGTTGCGCTGCGCGATCTCGAGCGCCTCGGAAAGCGTTTTCTTGCTCGAGTTATCGTGGCCGTCACCCACGATCACCAGCACACGGCGCGGCTCAATCGGCTCGCCCTGCACCAGCTTGCGGCTGGTACAAGCCATGTAGATGGCATCGTACAAGGCCGAGCCCCCCGACGGCTTCAGCTTTTCCAGCTTCTGCACCATGGGCTCCGGATCGGTGGTGGTGTTAACCACCAGCTCGGCATCGTTGGAGTAGCTGATCAGATATCCGCTGAACTTCGGGTTGTCGCCCGGCACCAGATTCTGCACCAGCTCGATGGCCGCATCCTGATAATTCTTCCAGTGCAGACGGCTGGCGTTGCTCACGTCGATCAGAAAACCTACCACCACCGGCTGGCTACGCTCGCGCGTGAAGAACTGGATCTGCTGTTCCTTGCCCTCGTCAAAGACGTGAAAGTCCTTCTGATCCAGGTCGCTCACGAAACGGCCCTTGTCGTCCGTTACGGTCACCGGGACAATTACTTCGTTGACCTGCACCTTGATGGGAGGCGCTTGGCTGGATGCGGCGGATGGATTGGCCGCGGCCGGGGGCGGAGTTAACCCAGCCTGCTCCGGGCTGGGATTTTGCGAAGCCGGAGCCTGAGCCGCAAGCGGCAAAACAAGAGTAGTAGCCAGAAAAGCCCGCCGATGCATAAAAAACCTTGCTCTGATTATAAAGGAATCCGGGCTAGTCAGCCAGGTTCACTCGATGCGCACCCTTCGAAGGAGCTTGCGCCGGGCGCCTAGTTGTTCACCGCCGCACGCTCTTCCACGCTGTGACAGATACGTTGCAACTCTCTCTCCTCAATGGGCTTGCTCAGCGTGAAGGCTTCGCCGCTGGAGAAAGATCGCGCCACATCTTCGTTGAAGCCATCCGTCAGCAATACTAAACCGCCCACGTGCCGCTGGACGCGCTCGAAGAACTCCAGCCAGTTCAGGCCGGGCAGGCGCACCGCGCACAAGACCATATCGAAGCGCAGGCGCTCTACCATATCCACGCCTTCCTCGGCGCTGGAGGTCGGCACCACGCGATCGCCCCGCGCGCCCAGCAGTTGCACCAATTGCCGCTGTACGCGTGTGTCCGGCTCCACCACCAGAACCGTGAGCTGCCGTCCGGATTCGCTCAGCTCGCCCGAGGCGGCGCCGGACGCCAGCTCCACCACCGGAAGTTCCACGTCGAATCGCGCTTGGGTAGGAGAAACGCGCAGCACACGGAATTCCCCGCCGTGGCTTTGGATGATACCGCGGCAAACACTCAGTCCCAACGCCCCGGACCCGGCTGGATCTCCGTCCACCACGTCCGTGCGGTGCTGCTCCATCGAGCGCGTGGGAAACGAAATCTCCACCAGCACTCGTTTGGCCAGCAGGCTGGTAGACACCAGAATATTTTTCTCCGCCGCTTCAGCCGCCGATTTCTCCGCATCCACCAGAAGATTGAGCAACACTTGCTCGAGTTGCCCGGCCGATCCCAGCACGATAGCGCGCTTGGGCGCCAGTTGCGCCTGCGTCTCCACGCCCTTGACCTTCCACTCCGGCGCGCGAAACTTGAGCAAGCCCGACAAAATAGCGTTCAGGTCCACGCGGCTCACCTCGGCCTGCTCCACCTTGCCGAACGAGACCAGGCGCGAGATGATCTCGGAGGCGCGCCGGGCCTCGCTCCGGATGGCGTCCAGATCCTCGCCGGCTTGCTGGCCGTGCCGCGCCTCAATCGCCGATGCCAGCTCGACGATCGATTCCAGCGGCGAGCGCAGCTCGTCGGCCACGCCCGAAATCAACTGGCCCGCCGCCGCCAGCTTTTCGCTGCGAAATAGCTGCTCGCGGATGGAGTGCTGCTCCTGCAGGGTCAGCGCGGTAGCGATCTGATTGGCCAGGTGCTGCATGCCCGCCTGCTCGGCCTGGCTGAAATAGTGGAAGTTCTCGGCGTGCCGCAGCTCCAGCACGCCCACCAGCTCGCTCTGCGCCAACATCGGAACCAGCAGCACCGAGCGCGGTCCGATGAAGCCCTCGTCCTTGCGGAAATGCGGGCTGCGGCGCGTGTCCGGGATGGCCAGCGGGGCGCGAGCGCGGAAGCAAGCCGCAACGGCCGACGCCATGGCTCCTTTCGGCGCTTCCAGATCGATGGTCTCGGTGGCCGCGGCGGTGGAATGCACGCTCTCCAGTAGCTTGGTGGCGCGATTCAGAATGTACAGCCCCACCCCCGAGGCGTTCGACAAACTCGGCAGCGTCAGCGTCAGGCGGCGCAGAATTTCGGCCGGCGACGTGGCGCGGATCACCTCTTCGCCCAGACTATTCAGCAGCCGGATCTGACGCCGCATGGCCGACATCCGGCTCTCGCGGAACCACCAGATCGCCAGCAGCGCCGCTCCCGCCATCAGCGACCCCAGCAGCACCGGCGGCTCGATCAGCCAGCCTCGCTCCAGAATCGCAACCGAGCTGGGACCCGGGATCAATACCTGGAAATACTGATCGTACGGCGGCAGCGTGCAATATTGACTCGTGATCCCGGTGACGCGAATCCGGTCGCCTTCCCGGAACCCGCTCAACTGCGGCCCCGAATCCCGCCGCGCGCGCGGCAGAAACACACTCAGGCGCTTCTGCTTCGGCCCGATGATGAGCAGGTCTCCGCCGGTGTTCTGGTCCAGGTCCGCCACCATCGATTCGGTTGTTACTAGCACGCCCAGGTAACGGAACGAAGCCAGTTCATCCGGCCGCGACGGTCTCGGCTTGGGCGGATCGGTGTGACTCTGGCGCCGGATATCCCGAGGCACCAGAGTGGGCCGGCCTCCCCGCCGCACCAGCGTGCCTTGCGCCTCCACCCAATCGCCCGGCTCTAACCCGCGAAAGCGCCACTCCGCGCCTTGCAGCATCAGCCCGTATTGGGCTTCGTCCTGGATGGGCAAGTAGAACGAGTCCGTGACCAGGATGGGGCGCGACGAAACCTGTCCAGCCACCACGACTTCCTTGCCTTCATAAGCTGGCACGTAGTCGGGAGCCACGCGTGAGCCAGCCTGCTCGAGGCTCAGCCGCGTTTGAGCCGAACCGGCCACTGCGAGAGCCACCCAGCCGATAATAATCAGCCGAATAAGATGCCTTTTCGCAATAGCTTCAGTCAAAAATCTCATGAAGCGATTCAATTTGACCCGTCGGCCCACTCCGCTCTTTCTGACCTGGCATGGGCCATCATCTACCAGATCGGCGGAACGGGCCTGAACTCCAATTCCAAGCGCTTGGCCGATCCCCCGATCTAATGGCTGGAAACGGGATGATATCACAGGCGTGGACTCTCCGGCGCGGATGGTAATGAGGGGTTTGGCCGGATGGCGGGCGTTCCGACAGGCTACCGACCACACGCCTAGCTGCATTTCAAGTCGTGGCACCAGATGCTGAGAGGGATTTTCTGGAACGCCCGTTGCGCCCCTAACTGCCGTGTCGCACACTGTTTTGTCTGTGTTCTGAGACTGAATTGTGAGACCTGCGGAGGCGCCGCTCTCAGGCTCGACGGTGGTCTCAGAAACTTACCCCTTGTGAGACGGCAACGCCAAGAGGTGATCTGTCGCCGAGAGGTGATCAAAGGATGTGGATCAAAGGATGTGGACTTGTCACGATCGCGCCTGAGGTGATATATTGGCGCGAACGATCGGGTGTTACAGAACGTTACATTCTGGATGCCCACGGCTCCGAGAGGGGGGAACCGATGAGATCCATTTGCATGGGGATGCTGTGGTCGATTGTTGCAGCCGGCGTAGTTTACGGTCAGCCAACCATTACTTCGGTGGTTGATCCTTATACGGGTGGTAGCAAGCTGAGCCCCGGTGGCCAGGCGGTGATTACGGGGACCAATCTCGGTCTCAATCCGCAGGTAACTGTCGGTGGCGTGCACGCATTTAATCTAGTCCCGCCCCAGTTCGGACCCCAGATCACGATCGAAATCCCAGCGAACGCAGCAATCGGCGCAAGTGTACCGGTGATTGTCACCACCGGAGCCGGGGCGTCCGCTCCATTCAACATTACGCTAACGCAGTATGCGCCGGTGCTCATCAGCACTACCAGCGGCGCGCTGACTTCGCCCAGGCATCAATCGACGGGCGTGGCGGTGACCACGAGCACACCCGCCGCGGCAGGTGAAACGGTGGTTCTCTACGGCATCGGCTTGGGACCGGTCAATACGCCGGTGAACACGGGAGCCATGGCGCCTCCCAACGATTCCACCACCACCGACCCAACGGTGAGCCTGGGGACCACCGCGGTGCCGGGCGCGACGGCACGTTTGGCTAATGGCCAAGCCTTTTTCGGCGGATCATATTCGGGACCCCAGTCCGGCAGTACCCAAGCCTTTTTCGGAGTCTATCTAGTGAGTTTCGTCGTGCCGGCAGGCACAGCTAAAGGCGACTATCAAGTTTCACTGACCATCGGAGGGGCGGCCAGTAACAGCGTGCCGTTATCTGTCGGGCCTGCGCCTACGGGCCCGGTGATCACCGCCGTGGTAAGTGAAGCGGGCCAGACCGCACTCTGCCCCGGCGACGTTGCCATTCTGACTGGTCTGAACCTGGGAGCCAGTCCCGCGATAACGGTTGGCGGGAAGGCGGCCTACACCATTAACCAACCCAACAATGGCAACCAGATGACCATCCAGATTCCCGTGGACGCGGCCCTCGGCGCCTCGAACGTCGTGCTAACGCTCGGCAGCGGCACGTCGTCCTCAGCCTTCGCGATTATGCTGACGCAGTACGCGCCGGTGATACCCATTAACGGCGGCACGATTTTGCCGTCCCATCAAGGCGGTGCGCCAGTAACCGCTACGAATCCAGCGGTGCCGGGCGAGAGACTTTTCCTCAGTGCGTATGGGCTGGGCCCGACCGATCCAGTCGTGCCCACGGGAACTCCAGGACCCTCCAACCCGCCCGCTTTCACGGTCACGACGCCGACCGTGAACCTAGGGGGAGGCCAAGCGGTGGGGGTAAGCGCGGGTTTGAATTCCGGTCAAGTGGGTGCCTATTTCGTCACCTTCGTCGTACCTCCGAACTTCACCGCCGGCGGCTACCCGCTCTCGATTTCCATTGGAGGCCTCACCTCCAATTTATCGACGTTGCAGGTCTTCATCGGACCGACCATCACGAACGTCGAGAATGCGGCCAGCAACATCTCCGCGGCGCTTCCGAATGGCGGGATCGCACAGGGCGCGATCTTCATCATTTTTGGTATGAATCTTGGGCCGAGTACGCTTTCGATCGCACCCGCAGCGTTTCAAAGTACCAGCTTGAGCGGAACGTCGATCAGCGTCACGGTCGCCGGAACCACCGTGGCTCCGCTGCTTTACTACACGTCGGCGACGCAGGTGTCGGCGCTGCTGCCATCGAATACACCAGTCGGTAAGGGCACCATCATGGTCAGCTACAACGGCCAGGCAGGCATCGCCGCGCCGATCACCGTAGTCGCGAATAATCCCGGCATCTTCACGGTGACATCGGACGGACAAGGTGTCGGCATCGTTACCAATGCCGACTACAGCCTGATCTCGACAATCAAGGCCACCAATTGCGGAGGGCCGAACACGGTGTGCGGCGCGGCGAATGCAGGCGACACGCTGATTGTTTGGGCCACCGGATTGGGTCCCGTGGATGGCAGCGACGCTGCCGGAGCGGGGCTGGGCGTGAGTATGGCAAATATTCCGTTGACGCTATGGCTGGGCGGCGTGCAGGCGACGGTCACTTATCAGGGCCGGTCGGGGTGCTGCATCGGTGAAGATCAGATCGTGTTCCAAGTGCCGGACAACGCGCCCACGGGCTGCGCGGTGCCACTGGCGATTCAGATCGGCGACCAGATCAGCAACTACACCGCGATTGCGGTGGCCAAAACCGGTACTCGCACCTGCAGCGCTACCAATCTGGCTTTTAATACCGATTTAATTCAGCTACTGGCTACCAACACCGGAACTACTAGCTTCGCCAACCTCGAACTGAAGCGCCAGCCCAACTTCGATACGCAAGGACACTTTACCGGGAACAGTGACACGGGCAGAATGGAGAGCGCGGCGTTCACCGTCCCCACGGCGCTTCAGCCATTCATGGTTTCCTACCTGGATGTTCCGCCGCCCGGCACATGCGCGGTGTACAACACTCTCAATGGCTCACCTGGGGGAAATTACCTCAACATCGTCAAGGAGCTGGATGCCGGCCCGGTGGTCACGCTGACGGGGCCCAATGGAAGCCAGACCATCGCCGTAAATGGGAATAGCGCAAATCTGGGGCCTGGAAATTTCCTGGCTCCCGGCGACTACACGGCCTCGGGAACCGGAGGAGCGGACATCGGCAGTTTCAATGCGCCGTTCACCATTCCAACCTTCGCCACCTTAGTCACTCCCGCAAGCGGGACCAATGTTGCCGTGACCCGGGCCAACGGATTCACGCTGACCTGGAGCGGGGGCACATCGGATTCCTTTATCGAGATCGACGGACAAAGCGCCACGGACCCTTCCAATACGAACGGGGCCTCGTTCAGTTGCGTCGTCTTGGCCAGCGCAGGCACATTCACCATTCCGCCCAGCGTGCTGCTGGCGCTCCCGGCGGGCTCCATCGGCGGATGGGATTTCAAGCCCAGTATGTTCCCGGCTTCTTTCTCAGCCAGTGGCTTGAATCTGAGCTTGATCCAGGTGAACTACGACACGCCGATTTTCACGACGCTGCAATAAGACGGCGGCCGAAGAGGCCGGCCCGACAGAACGTGTAGCAACGATGAGAGCGGAATTGCTGCGATTCAACGGCGCTGTCGAGCGGGATCCGGCCATCCATACCTGGATGAAAGAGCATGCCGGTGAATTGGGAGCCATCGCGCGTCACTGGTTTGAGGTGATGAGAAAATGCGGGGACGAAGTTCGGGAGGTTTTGCATGACGGCTGTCCGGTGGCATGTCTGGGAGATGCGCCCTTCGGCTACGTCAATGTGTTCACTTCGCACGTTAACGTGGGCTTCTTTCACGGAGCATCACTGCGGGATCCGGCCCGCTTGTTGCAAGGCAGCGGCAAGTTCATGCGTCATGTGAAGCTGAGACCCGGAACCGCCACAAACGCCGCCGCGCTAGGCAGGCTCATCGAGGCGGCGTACCAGGATATAAAGGCGCGCGTCGAAAACGGCTAGCTGACAGAACCGCCCGAAGGGGCGCGGTGCACAGCGTCTACTGCGATCCGTAACGCGCACTGATTTCACTGTCGCGATCCCTGTGGACCACTTGCATCAACAGCACCTGCGACCGCACCAGGCGGTACAGCACCACGTACTCGCCTACGGAAACACTTCGATAGCCGCTACCCAATTCCTCGCGCCGCCGGCCGGAGCCCGGATAGTCCGCCAACAAGCGAAAGTGGCGGACCAGCCGGTCTACATACGCGTCGGCTGAATCCTCGCTCTCGGCGGCCATCTTCGACCAGATTTCCAGGATGCACTGCCGCGCCAGCCTGGTGAGGCGGTATCGGTTCATCGCGACAACACTGCTACACGCATCTGGCGCGCTTCGCGCTTCAACTCTTCCGCCAAAAGCGGAAGTGTATCGTCTGTGTAGTCGGTGTAGTATCCGGACTTGAGATCCATCTCGGCCCGGCCGATGTCGGTAGTCAAGTCGATCCTTTGGCGCTCGCGCTCCTCCCAGCGAGACATCGCGTCCTGCACCGCTTCTTCGGCCGAGCGATAACGCCCTAGCTCAATGGCGCGCTGGATTAAGACTTCCTGAGTGGGAGTGAGCGTGACTTCCATTGCTCCAGACTAAAAGGCACTGTCGAATGCTGTCAAGCAATCTCGCTGCAATCGCGCTGTGACTAACAGTTACGGCGCTGCCATCAAACTTTACCCTCGGCGGCCGCGGGAGAATAATTGCGGGAGGCAGCTTTTTATGACGCACACGACAAATCTTCGGCAGTTCACGATCGGCCGCGCCGCGGTAGGCGCTAATGCCTTGGGCGCTCTCGCTGTGGGCGCCTTCGCAGTTGGTGCATTCGCTTTAGGCACTTTGGCAATCGGGAGCCTGGTCATCGGCCGCATGACCGTCGGCAAAGCGAAGTTGAAGTCACTCTCGATTGAGGATTTCAGGATCGCGCGCTTGCAGGTTCGTGAGCTTACCGTGACCGATGCAATCCACGCGCCTGTTGCAAATTTGCTGGATCAGCGCTGAACGGGACGAAAGTCAGCGGCGCTTTGTTCAGGCTGCGAAGGCGCTGGCGCGCTCGAGGTCGGCGATCATCCCGGGTTGCGCCGTTAGTCGCCATCCCAGCCGCTCCTGCGTTTGCGCGCTCGAGGCTGGCGCGTCGCGGCCGAGGAACAACCCGAGCCAGCCAAAATGCTCCGCTGCCTCCTCGGGAGACTTGACAACGAGCGGCACGTTCAGGCCCCGGCCGATTGCGTCAGCGATGTCCCGAAGCGGCACGCCCTCTTCGGCGACCGCATGATACCGGGCTCCAGTAGATCCTTTCTCAAACGCCAGCCGGTAAAGCGGGGCAGTATCGAGCAGGTGCACGGCGGGCCAGCGGTTGCGCCCGTCACCCACGTACGCTGAGACGCCCTTTTCGCGGGCGAGAGCGATCAAGTAGCTGACCAGACCGTGCTTCTCCCGGTTGTGGACCTGCGGAAGGCGCACCACCGACGCACGCACTCCGCGCGCCGCCAGCGAAGCTGCTGCCTCTTCCGACGCGCTGCGGGGAACGGCCGAGCTGGGAGCGGGAGCATCGTCTTCGGTCGCGAGGCGGCCCGGCGTTACGACCATCCCGGTCCCTGAGGTCACGACCAAGGGACGATCAGAGCCAACCAGCACCGAGCCGAGAGCCTCGATGGCTTGCCTGTCTGCTTCACAGTTCGCCTGGTATTTCGAGAAGTCGTGGTTAAAGGCGCAGTGAATCACGCCGTCGGAGGCGGCTGCCCCACTCCGCAAGCTTTCCAGGTCCTCAATATCGCCTCGATGCGCCTGGGCGCCGGCGGCGCTGAGAGACTTCGCGCCCGCATCCGAGCGAGTCAGACCGAGCACCTGATGGCCCGCGTCGATGAGTTCCCGAACAATAGCTGAACCGATAAAGCCTGTTGCGCCGGTGACGAAAACACGCATTTCGATTTCTCCTTCATATCGCAAAGATAATACGGACTCCACAGCATAGACCGTACTCGCTCCATCGCCTACCCTGAGATTAACAGGGCTGGGAATGCGGTCCTGGTTATCAAAACGAAGGATCATGGGCTGTTCGCCGCGGCGATACAGCGGTGGCCGGAATGGGGCTTCGGCTTCACATGGCGATGGGGAAGCTGCTCGCGCCGATCGGTTGCAGTCAATCGCAGGTTGATCGGCGCTGTTGGGTGACGGTTGCGGAATCGCCTTCGCACAAGCTTCTGATTGGCGCTCCTTCTGCTCGCGGAAGGCGGGTGTTGAGCAGTGCGGCCACCGTCGGAGCGAGGTCGATGATTGAGGCGGGCGCGAGATTGCGGCCTGGCAGCGCCCCAGGCCCCACGCCGAAGTAGAAACCTCCCTGGGTGTGGTTGCCGGTTCGATAGGCCGGCGGCGCCGAAGATAGCGTGCCAATGGAGGGGGATTGCGCTCCCGTGATCGGACCGCGGCGCGACCAGATCACAAATAAATCGGGCAGGTCGCTGCGATGTTCGCCAGGGTAGGCTTGATCGGTGCGAAGGACAGTTTCGACTAACGGTTCGCCAGTCTCGGGAACACGAAGCGCCAGAAGCTCCTCGGCCAGCTGGTTGCAGATGCGCTCGTAATCCGGCCCGGGACGAACAATTCCGTCCGGCTCCCGGCCGATGAGGTTAATGCGAATAGCGCCGCTGATTTCATTGTGCTGCACTTGAAATGCGAGACGGTTGGCGGGTGTTGGGTCGGATGAGGCGTCACCGGTAATAAGAGCGCGCAGCTTACCCGGAGCGCGCCGCGCGGCAAGCTGGGTCTGCTGCCGGAGAGTGGCGATCTTGGTCTCCAGGCGCTGGAGCACTTGGTCGAGCAAATGTTCGCCGGTGTAATTCGGCGCCATGCCGAGATTCGAGAACAGGATCAGAGTGGTTTCAGGTCCAGACCTGCGCGCAATTTCTCCCACCGCGCGATCGAGAGCCTGGTAGATCGTTTTCACTGCATTTGCCTTGGAGGGCAGCGAGGACGCGCCCTCCAAAATGTGCCAAGCCTGATGGCCGATGCAGTGCGCTTCCTTGAATACAATCAGAAACAGGTCCCAGTTTTCTTTCAGCAATTCGCAAGCGAACACAGTTTTCTTCTGCAATCCATCGAGCAGATGCTGCTGGAGTGCTTCCAATTCGTGAAGCGGGAGGGAATGCGTGCGGCACAGCCAGTCTCGATCGACGCGATCGGTGCGGTCGTCTCCAAAACAGCGAAGCAACTCGGCGGCCAGTTCCGCGGGCCAGCTGCAAGTTTCTAAGTAGTCCCGTCCATGCACCAGCCAGTCGGCCACTTGAACGCCGTTGAGTTCCGCCACCAGGGGACACTTGGGGACATCGATGATTGCGCTGCGCAAACCGCACTGGCTCAGATGGACCCAGAACGGTTGAAGGGGTCGGTCGCAATCCCGATACATGCGGCGTTGGTATGTGCCGGGCTGCATAAAATTCCAAGAGTAGCGGCCATGCTGACCCGGTGAGAGACCGGTATAAAAGGATGCCCAGAGCGCATCGTCCACCAGGCCGGCGAATCCGCTGAGCAGGCCGTGGGCGCCGCGATCGCGCAGGCTGCGGAGGAGCGGGAGATCGCCAGAGTCGCACCACTGGTCGACCAGCTGTTGGTCTGCCGAGTCGAGACCGATCAGAATCACCTTGGCGGGCATGGAATTTAAACGATACTACGTCGGAGTGGTGGCATTTGCGGCGGCGCGCTTGAACCGTCGCCCACTTCACGCTAATCGCTTTTTTGCGCGTGATTAAAAAATTTTGCCAGATTCGCTTGACGCGCGAGTCAGTTTGGCGGTATAAATTTTTTGCACTCTCATTCTCAAGCTGTTACTCGCTGAGGTGAGCGCAGTCCACGGAAGGGGATTCCTGACAACAATGTCTGCTGCCGCACCTGCGATCCAAGCTGAAACGCCTGCTTATTTCCAAACACCACCCACCCATCCGAGCGCGCCAGCATCCAAGGAGACGATCCAGGAACTGGTTCATGAATTGCGGCAGCCGCTAAGTTCGATTGAGGCCATCGCCTATTACGTGGAGATGACGCTTCCGCCTGAGCTGCTGCAAGCCCGGCAGTACATGCACCGGCTGCAGGAGCTGGTCGCACAGGCCGACTTGGTATTGGGCGGTGCGGCGTCGGCGTTGCGAAAGCCGGCTGCCTCGGCGGCGACAGCATCCACGGGCACTGCAGCCAGCGCCTCTTAGGATTTTTCTTCTTCTAGATCGCGAATCTGCCGCTCCAGTTCCTGGATGTGTTGGCGAAGCTCCGGCAGGCGAGCCAGGTTTGCCAGTTGCAGCAAGTGCTCTTTGAGGGGACGAGCGGGCGTTCCCCAAACCACTTGGCCCTTGCGAACGATCTTGGACGTCAAGATTCCGCTGCCTGAGCCGAGCACGGCTTCAGTTTCGATGCGCGCCTTATCGCCGATTCCGACCTGGCCGCCGATCACGGCGTAGTCTTCGACCACCACTCCGCCTGAGAGTCCGGTTTGGGCGGCAATTACCACGTGGCGTCCGATGCGGCAGTTGTGGCCGATATGGACCATGTTGTCAAGCTTGGAGCCGTCACCGATTTCAGTAACGCCGAGGGCGGCGCGGTCGACGCAGGAATTGGCGCCGATCTCGACGTCATCTCCAATGACGACGCGGCCGATTTGCGGAAATTTTTCGTAATGATCGCCCGCGCGGACAAAGCCGAAGCCGTCGGCGCCGAGGACGCAGCCGGAGTGGAGCACGGCGCGGTGGCCGACGGTGACGTTGGAGTAGATGGTGACGTTGGCGTGAAGAACGCAATCCGATCCGATGGAGACAGCGCCGTCCAGCACGCACCCGGGACCGATGCGCGACCGCTCGCCGATGTGGGTGGCGGCGCCGATGACGGCCTGGGGGCCGATGGAAGCTGATGGCGAAATCTGCGCGTCCCTAGCGATCACGGCCGTGGGGTGGACGCCCGGGGTTGCGGGCGCGGGAGCATAGAGCAGCGGGATCACGGCAGCCAAGGCGGCGCGCGGATCGCGGACGCGAATTACGGTGCGGCCTTTGGGAAAATCCTCCGGAACCAGCAGGCAGCCGGCCTGCGATTGAATGGCTGAGGACGCGGCTTTGCGATTGCCGACGAACGACAGGTCTTGGCGCGCGGCCGACTCCAGCGGCGCGACGCTCGAGATTTCATGGCCGCCGTCACCTTCCCAAGTTGTCTTTAGATGAGCCGCAATATCTCTGACGCGCAATCCAACGTCTCCCTGCCTGACCCCTGTATCATACAAACTTATGCCGGTTGATCCTTCAGCCATGGTGGCGCCCACGGCACGCGTGCATCCGGACGCGCGGGTGGGGGCGCAGGTAGTGGTCGGCGAGTACGCTGTGGTGGAGCAAGACGTGGTGATTGGTGCATTCACGCGGATGGAGCCGTACGTTTATGTGAAGCGCTGGACCACGCTGGGGGAGCGCAACGAGATTTCGGCGGGTACGGTACTGGGCACCGATCCGCTGGATAAGAATTTCACGAGCGAGCGCAGTTATCTGCGCATCGGAAGCCGCAACATCATCCGCGAGCATTACACCATCTCGCGCGGCACGCAGCCGGAAAGCGTCACCGAGATCGGCGACGATAATTACATCATGACCTCCGGCCACATCGCGCACAATTGCAGGATCGGAAATCAATGTGTGATCGCAAGCTGCGCGCTGGTGGCCGGGCATGTCGATGTCGAGGACCGGGCGTTCATCTCGGGCGGCGTAGTCATTCATCAGCACTCGAAGATCGGAAGACTGGCCATGATTGGGGGCAACACTCGGGTCAATCTCGACGTTCCACCGTTCTTTCTCTACACCGACTTTAACGTCACACCCAAAGGATTGAACCTGGTCGGGCTTCGGCGCGCGGGATTCGACGCCGAGCAAGTTGCAAAACTAAAAACCGCCTACCGTATCCTGTATCGTTCCGGACTCAAGCTGGAAGAGGCCCTGGCACGCATCGAGTCCGAGCTGGACAGCGAGCACGCCCGCCACTTGGTCCGTTTCATTCGATCGAGCAAGCGGGGGATTTGCCGGGAATGAACCAGGAACTGCAGCGTAAACTCGGGTTCCCGGACGCGCTCGCCATTGTGGTGGGAATGATCATCGGCGGCGGGATCTTCGTGGTTCCGAACCTGGTGGCGCGCAGTCTGGCTTCAGGCAGCGCGATCCTGGCGTTGTGGATGCTCGCCGGCGTGGTGTCGTTTTTCGGCGCGCTGGCTTGCGCGGAGTTAGGCGCGGCGATTCCGGCCACTGGCGGGCAATACGTGTTCCTGCGCGAGATGTACGGCCCGGTGGGTGGGTTTCTTTTCGGCTGGACGATGTTCATGGTGGGCCGCACCGCGCAGGTCTCCTGGCTGGCCGTGACACTCGCATTCTATGTGTCCTATTTCATTCCGCTGGGGCCGTGGGAATCGAAGCTGCTCGGCATCGGAGTGATCGCCGTGTTCGCGGCGGTGAATTATCGCGGAGTTTCGGCGGGGGCGCTGGTGCAGAAAAGTTTCACGCTCGCCAAGATCGCGGGGCTGCTGATTATCATTGGAAGCGGATTGCTGTACCGAGGACATGTGGCGGCACAGGCGCCGGCGGCCACTCATTTTTCGCTCGGCCAGTTTGGGGTTGCGGCCATCGCTTGCCTGCTGGCGTATGACAGTTGGGTATCGGTGAGCTTTGTGGCGGGGGAGATCAAGAACCCGCAGCGCAACATCGTTCTCGCGCTGGCGTTTGGACTGGCGATCTGCATGGCAATCTACATGCTCGCCAATGCCGCGTATCTGCACGTTCTGTCGATTCCTGAAATCGCCGCGAGCGATCACGTGGGAGCTTCGGCCGCCGAGCGCGTGTTGGGGCCGGCGGGCGGCACGCTGGTATCGGTGATCATCTTGATCTCAATCATCGGGACGCTGAACGGATCCTTTCTCACCAGCCCGCGGATCTACTTCGCGCAGGCGCGCGACGGGCTTTTTTTCCGGCGCTTCGGCGAGATCCATCCGCGTTTCCGCACGCCGGCTTTTGCGATAGCGGCGCAGGCAATTTGGTCAGTGGTATTGTTGCTGAGCGGAACCTACGAATCGCTGACCGACTACGCCATGTTCGCGATGTGGATATCGTACGGGCTGATGGTGCTGGGGCTCATGATTCTCCGGCGGACCAGGCCGGAGATGGTGCGCCCGTATCGAATGTGGGGTTATCCGGTGACGCCGATTTTGTTTTTGGCGGTGGCGGCTTGGTTTCTGGCGAACACGTTGATCACCCGGCCGGGGCCGGCGCTGGTGGGCCTCGGCCTGATCGCGACTGGGATTCCGGTGTATTTCGTTTGGCGGAAATCGGCGCAGCCGGTGGAGCTGGCGCAGGTTGCCGGTGGGCATGAAAACTGAAGGTCGAGTGGCGGCGCTGCTCGCTAGCGTCCGGCAACGGCTCAAGGAGGTGGCATTAGCGAGCGTCGGCCGGTGGAGGTGCAACACGCCTATGCCTATCGCATCGTCATCCGCCCGGGGAGACCCGTCGGCGAACACCCTCGCAAGTTCAGCCGCGCCCAGATCATCTACGATCCCTGGCACTATGTGCCGGTGCTGGCGGGGAAGCCCGGGGCCTGGCTGAGGCTGAGCTAATAGCGCGGCTCACTCCCAGTCGATTAGTGATACCACCTTTCCGGCGTTGTCTAGCAACTTTACTAACAGAGTTTCAAAAACCTGTCTCTCGTCTTCTTGAAGTACGCCAAAGAACAGATCTTCGTTTTCACGTGCAAACGAATGGGCTTTTGGCATGAGTCGACGCGCTTTCGGTGTGAGTGCAATAACGAAGCGTCGCCTATCTGTGCGATGCTTTTGCCTCTTGACCAATCCGGCTTCGTTCAACCGGTCGATTGTCCGGGTGATTGCAGTTGGATCGGTCCTGAAGTGCCGCGACAGATCCGCACCGGTCTCGGCTTCACCCCGCTCAAGTACATTCAATACGGCATACCACGTCACCGTCAGCCCGATCTCAGACAATCGTGCTCCCAGCCGCGACCGGATCATTTGGCTGAGCGCCCTCAACATCAGGCCTGGAGGGCGTTGTGTCACCACAGTCCGCGTCATTGATATAAATATAAACCCCCAAATAAACCTTGCATCATAGCCTAGGCTATTATAGACTAGGCTATATAACTCGTATCCTCGAGGAAGACCATGATGCAGACCCGACTCGTTCAATCTCTAACACATCGCTGGCGGAATATCCTGCCCGCAGGAGCGCCTGGATGCTCGCAGGGTACTCCTTACTCTTTCTGGGCGAAGGAAGGCGATCCCACCAAGCTTGCTGTCATCTTCAGCGGCGGTGGCGCGTGCTGGTCGGGCGAAAACTGCGCGCTGCATGGCAAACCCTTTTACCGGCCATGTGCCGGCCTCGAGCAAGACCCGAGCAATTTGGGCGGAGTCTTCGACACTGACAACCCGGAGAACCCGCTGGCTGACTACACGCTCGTCTATCTTCCCACCTGTAACGGAGATATCTTCCTCGGCGACTCGGTCACGACTTATGACGTGCCTGCAATGCGCGGCCAGCCTGCCGGCAAGATCGATATCCTGCACAAGGGCTACGATAATGCACTCTCTGCCTTAGACTGGATGTTCAAGACTTACCAGCACCCTAAGACCGTCGCAGTGATGGGATGGAGCGCAGGGGCAATCGCATCGCCCCTTTACACCCATATCGTTGCTCAACACTATCCGGATGCCTCGGTCAGCCATTTCGCCGATGGTGGGGGCGCCTATCGCGTGGGCGAAAAACTTGCGCCCCTCTTCAAATCCTGGGGGACAGCGAACGTCCTAAAGCGGGTCAAAGGCTTCGAGAATCTCAACATGGACAGCCTATCAATGGAGGATCTCTATATTCGGGCGGCCGAACTCCATCCTGAGATTACCTTTCACCAATGGAACGAAAAGCACGATGATATTCAGGCTCTTTTCATGCGGATCATGGGTGTTGATGCCCCCAATGTCCCGGCAAATCTGGACGACGCGCACGCGTATATCCGCTCGAAGGTTTCAAACTTTCGCACCTACACCAACTGGGGGCACGACGAAGGCATCATCGGAGGGTACTATGACGCTGTGCTGGCAAAAAATGCGCTAGACAACCGCGGACATCCCCATGTGCTGGACAGGTTCTACACCTATCAGACCAATGGCGTGCGATTCCTCGATTGGTTTACTGCGGCCGTCACAGGCAAGCCGGTAGAGGACGTGGCCTGCGTGGACTGCGAAACGCCTGAGTACCATTGGAAGCGCCCCGAGTTTCCTCAATAAACGTTTGCGAGGAGAATCATGTGTTCGGTGAAGCTGATTGGTATCGAGGAGCATTTTCTGACGGATGAGATACACCGGGCCTGGAACGCCCTCGGCCTTGACGCGGTCGATCCGAGCATGGCGTTCCACTCCGGCACGTTCGAGGCCCGCCTGCTCGATCTCGCTGCGGACCGGCTTGCCCGGATGGATGAGACTGGACTGGACGTCCAGGTCCTGTCGTTGACCACCCCCATGCTGCACGACCTTGGGGCGGAAAGCCTCGACTTCGCGCGGCGCACCAACGACGCCTTGGCGGCCGCGGTCGCACGTCATCCGACCCGCTTTCAGGCGCTGGCCACGTTGCCGGTGACGATGCCGGAGGAAGCCACCCTGGAGCTCGAGCGATGCATGAAAGTGCTTGGGTTCAAGGGAACCATGCTGTGCGGGAGGGTGGGCGCCCGCAGCCTCGACCATCCAACCCTTTCGCCCATTTTCCAGAGCGCGGAAGCGTTGGGCGCGCCGATCCTGCTCCATCCCCGGACGCCCGACCTGGCCGTAAGGGCGGCTTACTATTCGGGCTTCGCGCCCGAGGTTGACGCAGCCTTCTGCACCTACGGCCTCGGCTGGCATTATGACGCCGGCGTCCAGTTTCTGCGCCTTGTCCTCGCTGGCGCGTTCGATCGCATGCCCGGCCTGCAGGTGATTTTGGGCCATTGGGGCGAGGTGGTGTTGTTCTATGCCGAGCGCCTCGCCGCAATGGACCGCGTATCTGGGCTGGCCCATCCAATTGCGACGTACCTGCGCCGGAACCTCTATGTCACGGCGAGTGGCATGTTCAGTCCGGCCTATCTGCGACGATCGGTACAGATCGTCGGAACAGATCGCATCCTATTTTCGACAGATTATCCATATCAGTACCGCTTGGGGGGCGACGCCCGCCGCTTCCTGGAACAAGCGCCACTTGCCGAAAAAGACAAAATGAAGTTTGCCAGCGGCAACTGGGAGCGCCTGACCGGGCCGGCGACTACTTCTCCGATCCACGAAGCGGCAAGCAAGATCGATAGGGCTTGAAGATGGCCATTGCCAGAGGCCGTGCAAAGACGGCCAGCGGTTCAAAATACCTTCGGCAGCTCTGCAAGCACTGGGGCCACAAATTCGAAGTCGAATTCTCGGAGAACAGAGGACAGGTTCGCTTCCCGTCCGCCGTCGCGACCATGGAGGCGAGCGCGGATGCGCTGCTCGTCACCATCGAGACCGATGACACGGAATCGGTCGAGCAATTAAAAGAGGTCGTCGCCAATCATCTCGACCGATTCGCGTTTCGAGAGGCGCCCCTGCCATTCGAATGGTCAGCAACCGACGATCGCTGATAGTGCGCCCAGACCTTTCGGCGTCGAGAATGCTTGACCATTGCCTACTTCATTGCGACGGGCTGGCGAGTTGGCTGCTGTCGGGCGCGATCCGGAACCAGCCGCGGTTGATCGAGAAGCTGGCGGCCTGGACCAAATCACAAAATAAGTTTCGTGGGAAGCACGCGCTGGCCTTGAATGTCGGCGAGCATTTCGCGTACCGTCCGGCCCGTCACCGGATGGCGCAATTCGGGAGCGAGCGCGGCCAGCGGCGCGAGCACGAAGCGGCGCGCGGTCATGCGCGGATGCGGGATTTCGAGCTGCGGCGTGCGGATGACGAAATTTCCGTAGAGCAAAATGTCGACGTCGATGCTGCGCGGGCCGCCGATCTTGCCGCGCCGTCGGCCCATTTCGCGCTCGATGTTCTGCGTGCGCGCGAGCAACTGCATCGGAAACAGCGCGGTTTCTGTTTCCAGCACGGCGTTCAGGAACCAGACCTGGCCGGGCAGGTCCTGAGGCTCGGTTTCATACACGGGCGAGCGGCGCAGGATGCGCACTTCGGCGGCCTCCAGGCGCGCGACGGCCTCGCGCAGCCGCGCTTCACGGTCGCCTAAGTTGGAGCCGAGCGCCAGGTAGACCGTCTTCACGAAACTTTCTAGAACAGCGGCGTTTGTGCGCTGCCGCCTTTGCGGGGAATCTGGAAATATTCGAAGGCCCGATCGGTGCCCATGCGGCCGCGCGGCGTGCGGTCGATGAAGCCGAGCTGCATGAGGTATGGTTCGTACACTTCTTCGATGGTGTCGGCTTCCTCGTCGATGGAGGCGGCGATGGTGTTCACGCCCACGGGCCCGCCGCTGTATTTTGCCAGCAGCGTGAGCATGATTTTCTGGTCGATCTCGTCCAGGCCGAAGCGGTCGACTTCGAGCAGGTCGAGCGCGCTGGTGGCAACGGAAAAATCGATGTGGCCCGCGGCGCGAACCTGCGCATAATCGCGGACGCGGCGCAGCAGGCGATTGGCGATGCGCGGAGTGCCGCGGCTGCGGCGGGCGATTTCTTCCGCGCCGTCGGGATCGACGGTGACGCTCAAAAGCTGGGCCGAGCGCAGCACGATGGCAGTCAACTCGGGAACGCCGTAATGATTCAGGCGCAGCACCAGGCCGAATCGTCCGCGCAGCGGCGCGCTCACCAGGCCCTGGCGCGTGGTGGCGCCGATGGCGGTGAAATGCGGGATCGCGATGGAATGCGTGCGCGCGCCGGGACCGGTGCCGATCAGGATGTCCATGCGGAAATCTTCCAGCGCGGCGTAGAGGATTTCTTCCACATCGGGAAGCAGGCGGTGAATCTCGTCGATGAAGAACACCTGGTGCGGGCGGATGTTGGTAAGAACGCCCGTGAGGTCGAGTTTTTTCTGAAGAATGGGCCCGGAAGTCTGCTCGAATCCGACTCCCAGCTCGGCGGCGATGATGAGCGCGAGCGTGGTTTTACCCAAGCCGGGCGGGCCGTAGAGCAGCACGTGGTCCATGGCTTCGCCGCGCTTTTTCGCGGCTTCGATGGCGATGGCGAGCTGCTCCTTGAGCTTGGGCTGGCCGGTGAAGTCGGCCAGACGCGTGGGACGGAGTGCGGCCTCGAATTGTCGTTCGCCTTCCAGCGCTCCGGGCGAAGCGATTCCCTGCTCTCGCATGTGGTTCTAGGTTAGCAAGCGTGGCGCGCTTGACACATCAACGCACCAGTTCGAGCGCGCGGCGGAAGAGCGGCTCGAACTCGGCCGGAGCCCCCGCGGTCTTGGCCCCGCGCACCGCGGCTTCGGCGGCAGCGCGATTGCATCCCAGATTGAGTAACGCCGAGAGAACGTCTTGATCCACCACACTGAGCGCCGCGGCGGGCTTTTCAATCACCCCGGGCGTCAGGGCCGCTCCCACGCCTTCCAGCTTGTCTTTCAGCTCCAGCACCATGCGCTCGGCGGTTTTTTTGCCGACGCCGGGGATGCGCACCAGCTGGTCCACCTGTCCGCTGCGGATGGCTGGGATCAAGCTGGTTACGGCCATGCCGGACAGCACCTTGATAGCTAATGATGGCCCGATGCCGCTCACCGAGATCAGCTTCTCGAAAATGGATTTCTCCTCGCTGGTATAGAAGCCGAATAGCGAAAAGGCGTCCTCGCGGACGTGCGTGTAGATGCGCAGCTTGACTTCGGCGCCGGTATCCGGGAGCGCGGAGAAGGTCGACACCGGGATGAGGACGTCGTAGCCCACGCCGCCCGCTTCGACGATGGCTTGATTAGGATGCTTCTCGATCAGCTTGCCGCGCAGGGTGGCGATCATCTCTCGTTCATTATAGAGGCGTCGGCGACGGCCTACTCGTAGCGTAGGGCGCGCAGCGGATCAATGAGCGATGCGCGGCGGGCCGGAAAATAGCAGGCCAGCATGGTCACGACGATCAACGCGAGCGGCACGATAACCAGCACGGCGGGGCTGGTGACACCCAATCCGACCAGGCCTAGCGCCATCAAGTTGCGCAAGCCCGCGGCAGCCACCAAGCCGATCGCGATCCCGATACCAGAAAGCAGCAGTCCCTGCCGCAGGACCATGCGGAGAACGTCCCTGCGGCCAGCGCCCAGCGCCATTCGGATGCCGATCTCCTGGGTGCGGCGGCTGACCGAATAGGCGATCAATCCGTACAGGCCGATCAGCGCCAGGGTGAGTCCAATCAATCCCATGCTGCCGACCAATTGCAGGATGATCAGCAGGGTGGAAACGCTGCGCTGATGGTAGAGAACGGCGAGCGGACGAAGATTGAAAATGGGCAGATCGGCATCGAAAGAACGGACTACGCCGCGCATGGGCGTAGCGAGATCCGCGGGATTGCCGGCCGTTGCCGCCAGCACGGTCATGGCGCTCGAGGGTTGCTGGAGGTAAGGCAGATAGACGTAGGGAATCGGCGGCTCGGAGATGAATATGTAGCGGGTGGTCCTGGCCACTCCCACCACTTCCACCAACGGACCGGTGCTGTTCTTGAGGCGAAAGCGCTTGCCGAGGGGGTCCTGCTGCGGCCAATATTTTTCCGCGAAGGTTTGATTGACTACCGCGACGCGGCGCGTGTCGGCTTTGTCGGCGGCAGTGAACCCGCGGCCACGGAGAATCGAGATCTGCATGGTGGAGAAATAACTCTCATCCACGGAGTCGCCAAACACCGTAACTGTCTCTTGTCCTTTGGGCAGTTGATAGCCTTCCGGGATCAGGGCGAAATTGGACTGGGCGAAGGTGAACGGAATGCTTTGGGCGAGGGCGGTTGAAGTGACGCCAGGCAGGGCGCGCACGCGCTCCAGGACGTTGCGGTAGAGTTCACGAGATTTTTCGTCGCTGTAGCGGGCGAAGGAGGTGTCCAAGTCCATCAGCATCACGTGATCGGTGCGAAAGCCGGGATTCATGACCAGGGATTTGCGGAATCCATCCAAGATCATGCTGGCGGCCACCAGGAGGACGAGCGAGAACGCGACTTGCGCGACCACCAGCGCGTTGCGGCCGACGGTGCGGCTTCGCGCGCTTTGGGTGAGTCCAGCGGACTTGAGCGTGGAGACCAGATCGGTCTTGCCTGCTTGCCAGGCCGGCGCGAGACCGAACGCCAGAGCGCTCGCGATGGCGACAAAGAAGCTGAACAACATGACGCGATGGTCGAGTTGGAACGCGAGCACCACCGGCAGATCGGTGGGGATGGGAATGCCTCGCAGGAAGCGGATTCCGATGTAGGCGAATCCTAGACCAAGTAAGGCGCCGAGAGACGCCAGGACCAGGCTTTCGATCAGAAGCTGCCGGACCAAACGGGCGCGTCCGGCACCGATGGCGAGCCGTATGGCGATTTCGCGTGAACGCGCACGCGAACGCGCCAGCAGCAGGTTGGCGATGTTGGCGCAAGCGATCAGCAACACTAACCCGGACAGCGCCGCCAGCATGACGGCCACGAAGGCGTCGTAGGGGTCCTGCTGCACGCGAGCTTGCAGTTCGGTGCGGACGATGGCTTTGCGATTGCGATTGGTCTCCGGATAGGACTTTTCCAGATTCTGCGAGATCGCGGTCATCTCGGCTTGCGCCTGCTCGCGCGAGATTCCGGGCTTCAGGCGGCCTTTCAATTCGAGACTGCGGCCGGTCCGGTCCTCCAGTGGATCTTTGGGTGCTGCGCTCAACCGCTGCACCATGCTGAGAGGGGCGTATAGAGCGGGACGGAGCACGGGGCTCAATCCGGTGAAATCTTGCGGCGCGACGCCGATGACTGTGAAATCGATGCCGTTCAAACGGACGGTCCGACCGACGATGGCAGGGTCGGATCCGAACTGGGTCTGCCAAAAATCGTAACTGAGTATGGCGATGGGATCGCGGCCGGGGACTTTTCCTTCTTCGGGAAGGAAGGCGCGTCCTAAGGCGGGTTGGACCTGGGCGGTGCGGAAGAAGTTGTCGCTCACGAGAAAACCGAGCCGCATTCCCGGCTGGACACCCGGCGAGGGCGCGAATCCGAACGTATAGAGGCGGAAGGCTGCGAGACTCGAGAAGGATTGGTTTTTGTCGCGCAGGTCGCGATAGTCGGGAAACGAAGTGGCGCCGAAGGGATCGTCGGGCGTGCTGGTGGTAACCGTGAGAAGCTTATCCGGTTGTGGCACCGGAAGAGGCCGCAGCATCAGCGCGTCGGCGAAGCTGAAGATAGCGCTGTTCGCGCCGATTCCAAGGCCAAGAGAGAGCACCGCGATGGCAGTGAATCCGGGGTTTTTCGCGAGCAGCCGAAAGGCCTGGCGAATTTCTTTGACCAGCATTCGTCTGTGCTATACGACGAACGGGCGGGCGGGGTTCCATCCATTCTCGCGGCTGGCGCTTCGCCGGACTGCCCCGGCCGTGGCGTACAGTATCTTACATGGCGCGGCGCCGGTTCTTTGTGGATTCGGTGCACAGCGGGCGGGCACGGATTACAGGCGATGATGCGCACCACCTGACGCGGGTCCTGCGCGTTGAGCCCGGACAGAAATTCGAGATTTCGGACAACCGGGATGTCTATCTGGCCGAGGTTGACTCCGCGCGCAAGGATCTGGTCTCGTTCGCGATTCTGGAGCGCATGCCGGCGACCGAGCCCGCGTTTCACACCACGTTGCTGGTGTCGCTGATCAAGTTCGAACGCTTCGAATGGATGGTTGAGAAAGCGACCGAGCTGGGGGTTGAGTGCATCGTTCCGGTGGAAGCCGAGCGCAGCGAAAAAGGGCTGGCACGGGCCGCGGCAAAAAGGTTGGACCGATGGAAGCGAATCGCTCGGGAGGCCAGCGAGCAGTCACGCCGCGTCCGGTTGCCGGAGATCGAGGCGTGTATCGGTTTGCCGGCCGCGCTCGCCACCGTGGCGGACCTTCGCTACATGCTGGAGGAACGCACGGCGCCGCCCATTCTGCGAGCGCTGCCCGCCGAGCGCAGCCCGCGGGATCGCATGGCTCTGTTGGTGGGGCCGGAAGGGGGCTGGACGGACCGCGAGCGCGAGGCCATTTCCCATGCCGGCTGGACGGCCGTGTCGTTGGGGCGCGAGATCCTGCGAACTGAAACGGCCGCGATCGCGGGCCTGGCGATTTTGAACGCGGCTTGGTTGGGATGAATAGGCCCGGCTAATCGACGCGCAGACATCTGCCGATTTGTTTAACAGATGATGAAGCGCGCGCTCAATTGGCTGCCGGTGGCGCTGGGCGTCGTGTTTCTGCTTTCCCTGGCATACCTCCAGCGCGAGCGTGCGATCCAGGGACAAAACGATTTTGTCGCGTTTTATGCCGGTGGCAGGTTAGCGGGAACCCCGGCCTTGTATTCTCGCGCTGAAAACCAGGCTCTGATTCAGTCCATTCTCGGCTTCCCGCTGGAGAACGTCACCTATATCCGGCCGCCGTTTTACGCCGCGCTGCTCAAGCCGCTGTCGTTGCTGCCTTATCGCGTGGCTTACGGACTGTTTTCTCTGGCCACGCTGGCAAGCTTTCTCTGGTTCGTGGTCCGGTTTTCCAAAGAATGTCCCGCGCTGCCGTTCTTTGCGGCCATGAGCATTCCGCTGTTGACAGCGCTGTGCGGCGGGCAGGACACTCCGTTGCTCCTGGCGATACTGGGCGGTTCGATGTTGCTGGTCAGGCGCAAGCGAGACTTCGCGGCCGGGCTGCTGCTTTCGCTGTGCGCCATCAAGTTTCACTTGTTCCTGTTTGTCCCGATGTTTCTGGTCGTCAAGAAACGCTGGGGCATCCTGGGCGGAGGTGTCCTGGGAACCGCGCTGCTTACCGCGTTGGGCGTGCTGGTGGCAGGAGTGGATTCCACGCGGGCGTTCGTCCAAACACTACGTGATCCGTGGATCAATGCCAGCGCCACCATCATGCCGAATATCCACGGCCTGGTGGCTACGCTGCATGGCGCTGCGTGGTTGGAGGTCGTGCTGGTTTGTGTCGTGGTAGGAGCTTTTCTCTGGATGCTGCCTAGAACCGGCAACTATGAGCTGCTGCTTGCGGCCGCGCTCGTGTGCGGATTGCTGGTGAGCTTTCACTCGGAGGTGTTCGACGACATTCTTCTGTTTCCCGTCTTCGTCGCCGTTTTCCGAAACTGCGCCAGCGCTCCGTTGCGGGCAGCGGCAGCCCTCATTCTGACGCCCATGCCTTATTTCATGGTGTTGGCCGGAGCGCCTTATAGCGCCATGCTTCCGCTGTCCCTGCTAGCATTGCTGGCGATTTTTTGCGCCCAATTTATCAAGACCGGCGCCGCGATGCCGGCCGGAGTGGAAGCACCTTCGCTCGGTTAGGGCTTCCCACGTCTTCGCCGATTCCTTATTTCCCCGTTTCCTTTGACGCCGCCTTTTTGGATTCTTCCGCGCGCGCGCCGGCCAGAATAGCAGCTTCGGCATAGTTGCCTTCATGGCAGGCATACTCGTAAACCGGCTTGGAGGAGCGCTGCAGCGGGACCATCAGAGTCCACGGCCTGGCATATGTATCCGGATCGTCCACGGTAATTTGATAGCGCAGGACTTCCGCATCCTGACGGGTGAATCGCTCAATGATGTGAAGCTTCGCACTCGATATGCTCTGAAATGCGCGCGGGCGATAATTGGTCGTATCCACCACCAGCGTGTCGCCTTCCCAATGGCCGATTGAGTCTCCCAACCATCCTTGGACGCTGTCCGGCGGGTGAGTGCGGCTGTTCATTCTGACGACCCGCACGTCGTGAAACATTTCAGTCAGGATCATGACCGCGCCCGGCGTTTCCACGATCTGGTAGTAGCTCTGGTATCCGGCAGTCAACTGCGGCGAGCCGTACGTGATACACCGTTCGCCCAGAGGCCGGTCCTTGACACTCGAAGTACGCTGGAATTCTTCCCTGGCCGCGGCACGGGCCTTGACGGCCCGAGGCGTCAGCGCGGGGATGCGGCCGTCGGGGGGATCTGTGATGAGCGATGTCCGGTTCTCCCACACCCGTGTGTCATTCCACTCGGAGCCGTAATCCCCAGTCCCTCCGTCGGCGCTCTTGAAGCCCTGCTTCAGACCGAGCACGTTATCCAGGACAGCCGGATAAAAGCCGTCGAAAAACACGGCGTCGGATTTGCCGGTGAACATCTCGTTGGCCTTCTGCCGCATCTTAGCCACCTCGGCATCCGTGAGAGTCGGACGATTGGCGATCTCTTTGGGCCGTTCGAGCGGAGTAGCGATGTTGTTTTCCCAGAAGCCCTGAAAATCGGGATGTCCATCGGCTGTCCGCGGAGCCTTGTATTGGCCCTGAGCGAAGGCGGGAACCGTGAGCGCTGTAGCGCTGATCATTAAACAGAGCGGGCAACCTACCATCAGGAAATCTCGAACACGCATGCAGCCTCCAGCGAAGAATCTCTTCTGCTGTTATTGTACGCTGGCCATACTGGCCACGATGCAAGGCTGCCGGGGTGCCGGCCCGAAATCCGGACATCCTCGACCTGGTCACACGTCGATCAAATCGACATCCCGCTGAATAACAGTTATTTGCCCGCCGGCCATGCGCCGGGCGCCTCTGCCGTCCCTTATCCTCCCCTCATGCCATCCAAATCCCAAACCGCCCGCATCAACGGCGCAAAATCCCGCGGCCCCAAAACCGAATCCGGCCGCGCCCGCTCCTCCCAAAATGCCCTCAAGCACGGATTGTGTTCCCAGACCCTCGTCCTCCCCTCCGAAGACCCCGCCGACTTCGACGCCCTCCTCGCCGCCTACCTCCAGCAACTCCGCCCCATCGGCCCCGTCGAACTCGACCTCGTCCATGAAATGGTCGCCGCTAAGTGGCGCCTCGACCGCATCGCCGGCATCGAAACCCAGCTCTTTGTCGAAGCCATCGACCGCGTCGAAGAATATTCCGATGACCCCCTCACTCCCGACCAGGCCCTCGCCTCCGCCTTCGAACGGCTCGCCAACGGCCCCTCCCTCAACGTCCTGCACCGCATGGAATCCCGCTTCGCCCGCACCTACTCGCGCGCCCTCCGCAATCTCCTCCAGCTCCAGCGCGATCGCAACAAACCGCCCGCCGCGCCTCCCGCCCCCACCGGCGACGAAAACGAAATTTGCAAAAACGAACCCACCGACCCACCGCTCGACGGCCCGACTCCATCCACCGGCTACATCAACGCCCCCGACCCACCGCTCCTCGCGCCCCCCGCCGGCATCCCTATAAATGCCCAGCCCCAAGCCAATCCGCCCATCCGCCAATCACCCTAGTGCGTCATCATCGCTGCCGCCATCCACAAACCCATCCCATACGCCCTCGCGCATTTACGACAATTTCGGTCTTAGATGTCCTAACCAATTGAAAACTTTGTAGTTGACGCGTGTTATCGAATGCGTCATAATGAACTAGGACCAATCCGGTCCAGGATTGAATGCTCAAGCTGACTAAGAAGGCGGACTACGGCTTGATTGCCCTCAAACATCTGGCAGTCAATGGACCGGAGAGTTCGAGCGCCAAGGAAATCGCCGACACCTACGGGATCCCGATGGCGCTGCTTTCGAAGATCCTACAAAAGCTGGTGAAGGAAGGATTTTTGGCGTCCGAGCACGGCACCAACGGCGGCTACAAGCTGGCTCGCGAGGCGCGTGAAATAACCGCGCTGGAGGTGATCCGGGCCATCGATGGTCCGATTTTCCTGACCGCCTGTTTCACCGAGCACGGGTATTGCTGCCACACGGACAAGTGCATCGTGCGCGACCCGCTGCAGAAGGTTCACGAGGGAATCCTGCGGCTTTTGGCGAGCATCAGTATTGGAGATATGGCGCTGGATTCTTCCGGCGCGCCGGATGCTGCGAAATCGGCCGAGCGGTTGTATGGTCTGGCCGTAACACCGCCGGTGGTATGAGGAACTGAAGAGATGAAACTGCCGATTTACATGGACAATCACGCCACCACCCCGGTGGACCCGCGCGTGTTGAGCGCGATGATGCCCTACTTCACCGAGGTTTTCGGGAATGCGGCCAGCCGCAACCACAGCTTCGGCTGGCAAGCCGAGGAGGCCGTGGAGAAGTCGCGCAAACAGATCGCCGATTTGATCGGGGCTACTGCCAAAGAGGTGGTGTTTACCAGCGGCGCTACGGAATCCAACAATCTGGCCATCAAGGGCGTGGCGGAGATGTACGCCGAGAAGGGCAACCACATCATCACCGCCGCCACCGAGCACAAGGCAGTGCTGGATACCTGCAAGCGCTTAGAGAAAGATGGCATTCGCGTCACCTATCTTCCGGTCCAGACCAACGGCCTGGTGGATCTGAATCAACTCCAGGACGCTATCACCGACAAGACCATCTTGATCAGCATCATGTACGCCAACAACGAAATCGGCGTGCTGCAACCGATCGCCGAGATCGGCAAGATCGCCAAATCCAAGGGCGTGCTGCTGCATACCGACGCCACGCAGGCGGTGGGCAAAGTTCCGTTGAACGTGATCAAGGACAATATCGATCTGGCGTCGCTCAGCGGGCACAAGATGTACGGTCCCAAGGGCGTGGGCGCGCTGTACGTGCGGCGCAAGGGCCCGCGGGTGCAAATCACGGCGCAGATGGATGGCGGAGGACACGAGCGCGGCATGCGTTCGGGGACCCTGAACGTTCCAGGCATCGTCGGGCTGGGCGAGGCGTGCGCGCTGTGCAACGCCGAGATGGCGGATGAATCCAAGCGCCTGGCGTACCTGCGCGATAAGCTGCGCGGTAAGCTCGAAAAAGAGCTGGACGAAGTTTACATCAACGGCACCATGGAGCATCGGCTGCCGAATAATCTGAACATCAGCTTCGCTTACGTCGAGGGCGAATCGCTGCTGATGGGCATCAACGACATCGCGGTTTCTAGCGGCTCGGCCTGCACGTCCGCCACGCTGGAACCGAGCTACGTGCTGAAGGCGCTGGGCGCGGGCGACGATCTGGCACACTCCTCCATTCGCTTCGGCCTGGGCCGCTTTAACACCGAAGAGGAAGTGGACTACGTCGCCGCCAAGGTGATCGACGTGGTGAAGAAACTCCGCGAGCTGTCGCCGCTGTACGAGATGGCGAAAGAAGGTATCGATTTAACGAAGGTCCAGTGGACCGCACACTAGGGAGGCAGACACAATGGCTTATTCCAACAAAGTTCTAGATCACTACAACAATCCGCGCAATGTCGGCTCTTTGGACAAGAACGACCCCAACGTGGGCACCGGCATGGTGGGAGCGCCGGAGTGCGGCGACGTCATGAAGCTGCAGGTCAAGGTGAATCCGGAAACGGGCGTGATCGAGGATGCCAAGTTCAAAACCTTCGGCTGCGGCAGCGCGATCGCCAGCTCGTCGCTCGCCACCGAGTGGCTGTATGGCAAGACCGTGGACGAAGCGCTCCAGATCAAGAACACCGACATCGTCAACGAGCTGAGCCTCCCCCCGGTGAAGATCCACTGCTCGGTTCTGGCTGAGGACGCGATCAAGGCCGCGATCAGCGATTACAAGAAGAAGACCGCGACTAAGACCGAAGCCGTCGCATCCAGATAACTGGAGGGCGAGATGATCACCGTCACACCCAAGGCTGTCGGGAAGATCCGCGAACAGTTCGCCAAGCATGGCGTTCAGGGCGGATTGCGTCTGGGTGTTCTGGGCGGAGGATGCTCCGGTCTGAGCTATCTTTTCAAGTTTGACGTGAAGCCGCGCCCTACGGACCAGGTTTTCGAATTCGACGACGTCAAGGTTTTTGTCGACCCCAAGAGCATGCTCTACCTGGACGGCATGACGCTGGACTGGAAGGACTCGCTCATTCACTCCGGCTTCGAATTCGATAATCCGCACGCCAAGAAGAGTTGCGGCTGCGGCACGTCGTTTTCAGCGTGAGCGATTATTACCAGCTGTTCGGCGTTCCACGCCAGCTCAATATTTCCCTGGATGATCTGCAGAAACGCTACTACGAGCTGAGCCGGCAGCTGCATCCCGACCGGTTCATGACAAAACCCGAAGCCGAACGCCAGCGGGCACTGGACATGTCGTCAGCGTTGAACGATGCCAACCGGACATTGAAAGATCCCATTAAGCGCGCGCAATATCTGCTTAAGCTGGAAGGCTTCGATGTCGGCGAGCAGGGCTCGAAAGATGTGCCGCCGGAGCTGCTGGAGGAAGTGTTCGAGCTGAACATGGCGCTGGAGGAAATGCGCGGCGGCGACCATTCGGCGCGCCCCCAGTTGGAACAGGCTGAGAGCAATTTCACCCGGATGATGGAAGAAGTGGATCAGCGGCTCCAGGCGCTGTTTGAAAAGTACGATAGCGCGCCGCGGCGGGAAACGTTGGGCGAGATTCGCGGCGCTTTGAACCGGCGCAAGTATATTCAGAATCTGCTCAACGAGGTCCACGCGGAGTTGACGCCTCAAATCTGATATGGAAATCGATTTCGGAGAACCCGGGCACATCGTCGGCATCGACCTTGGCACCACCAATAGCCTGGTTGCATTCATGGACCTTAGCGGTCCGCGCATCATTCCCGGCGCCGACGGCGACAAGCTGGTGCCCAGCGTCGTTTCCATCCAGTCCAACGGCGAGGTGGTGGTTGGGAATCCCGCGCGCGAATTGCTTCTCACTCAGCCCGAGCGCAGCGTGTATTCGGCCAAGCGCTTGATGGGGCGGGGCCTCGAGGATGTCCAGGAAGAATTGAAGCTCTTTCCGTTCCGCATCGCGCCCGGCAGCGAGTCGGTGATTCAGCTCAAGCTGGGCGAACGCGTTTATACGCCGCCAGAGATTTCCGCGTTCGTGCTGCGCCAGCTCAAGCAGAATGCCGAGGCATATTTCGGCGTCCCTGTGTCGAAGGCCGTCATTACCGTACCGGCGTACTTCAACGATGCGCAGCGGCAAGCTACCAAGGATGCCGGCCGCATCGCGGGGCTCGAAGTTCTGCGCCTGGTGAACGAACCGACCGCGGCCTCGCTCGCCTACGGCCTCGACAAGCGCAAGAACGGCATCGTCGCGGTGTACGATTTCGGCGGCGGGACGTTTGATATTTCAATCCTGAAGCTGCAGGACGGAATTTTCGAGGTGCTCGCCACCAACGGCGACACGCACCTGGGCGGCGACGATATCGACAATCTGCTGCTGAAGATCGCACTCGAAGACGTGGCCAGTGAGTGGCACCAGGACCTGTCGCGAGATAGTGAAGGCGTCCAGCGGCTGCGCCGCGCCGTCATCCACGCCAAGGAGCGGCTCTCCTTCGTTCCAGTGACGATAATCGAGCTGGAGTATCGCGGCAAGAAGTATCAACGCGAGATCCACCGCGAGTTGTTCGACAAGCTGATTACGCCGATCATCGAGCGCACGCTGGTGCCGTGCCGCCAGTGTATCAAGGACGCTGCAGTCTCGATCGATCAGATCGACGAGGTAGTGATGGTGGGCGGATCCACGCGCATCCCGCTGGTTTTGAGCGCAGTGGAAAATCTGTTCCGCGCCAAGCCGCACACGGAGTTGAATCCGGACGAAGTGGTGGCGTTAGGCGCAGCGGTCCAGGCCGCGATTTTGTCGGGCGAGGTCGAGGACCAGCTGCTCCTGGACGTTACGCCTCTGTCGCTGGGGATCGAGACCATGGGCGGCGTGGTTTCCAAGCTCATCCTGCGCAATTCGACCATTCCGGCCAGCGCGACGGAGACGTTCACCACCGGCGTCGACGGGCAGCGCAACGTGCTGATCCACGTGGTGCAGGGCGAGCGCGAGCTGGTAACCGATTGCCGGAGCCTGGCGCGGTTCGACTTGAAAGACATCGATCCCATGCCGGCCGGAATGGCCCGCATCGAAGTGCGTTTTCTGATCGATGCCAACGGCATCCTCAATGTCACGGCGCGCGACCAGCGCACCGGAAAAGAGCATAGCGTGGACGTGAAGCCGTCCTATGGGCTGACCGATGAGCAGGTGGAAACGATGATTCGCGAGTCCATCGAGAAGGCCGAGCAGGATTTCGCCCAGCGCCAGATTCGGGAAGCGCGAGTCGAGGCCGACACCATACTAACGGCAGTGGAAAAAGCGCGGCGGTACGATGCGTATTTCGAGCTGACGGATGAAGAGCGCGCGGCGATCGACAAGGCGGTCAATGAGCTGTTGCTGGTGTATCATTCGGAAAATCTGGACCTGATCAAGCTGAAAATCGAGCAGGTGAATCAAGCCACGCTGAAGCTGGCCGAAACCATGATGAACACCGCGGTGCGCGGCGCTCTGAAAGGGACCAAGATCTGATGCCGAAACTGAACTGGGATCGCAGAGAAGATATCGCGCTGGCGCTGTACGAGAAATTCCCGGATGTGGATCCGACCAATATCCGGTTCACCGATCTGCACAAGTGGATCACGGAGCTGGAAGATTTCGACGACGACCCGAAGAAGTCGAACGAAGCGAAGCTGGAAGCGATCCAAATGGCCTGGCTGGAAGAGTATCAGGCCGACCACTAGAAGTCAGCTACGGATTTCTCCCGAATCCGCCACGCCCCTGTGGACCCAGCCGCGGAACCGATTCGGACTTGAGAGGAGAACGAAGCGTTTGCGGCTGAGCCCACTCCGAGTTGGGACTTCAAGATCGTTTCAGCGTTGCACCTCGATTTGGCGCGCCATGTCGCCGCGCGCTTCCGGAATGAATCTCACATCCACGGATTGGTTCTTCGCCAGCTCAGACAGATTTGCCGGCTTCTGGCCCTCCAGGATATGCGTCGAGCGTTGCACCCGAATATCAAATGGAACTCCGCTGGAGTCGCGAACCACCACCAGATCCTGTTGCGGATCCACCATGCTGACCGTGCCTTTCAAGTCCTGAGCTTGCCAGCGCGTCGGGATGGTATGGCGCTGTACCGTTTTGGTCGTGCTGGCCGCCAGGGCCATAGAGGCGCACACGATCGTCGAGAGTCCCAGAGTTACTAACATTCTCCGCATCGATGTATTAACCTCCACACTCAGATTACGGCGGGACAGGGCCTGAAGCTATCCAGTCGATCCAGTAATTTTCGTCCGGCAGTGTCGACTAAGGAAGAGTAAGCGAGACCGGCACATCCACTTCGATTGG
>DATJWJ010000055.1:0-45671 GCA_035501355.1 Bryobacteraceae bacterium
TCCGGCCGGCACTGCCAGCCCGACGGTGAGTTATCTCGCGGCGGCACGATTCCTGGAGCAGGCTTCCTGGGGACCGGATGCCGCCAGCATCGCGCATGTGCAGGCCATCGGATTTGACGCGTGGTTGACCGAACAATTCGCCGCACCGGTCTCGACTTACAAAAGCTCGAACGACTCCTCGAACAACCTCGTCAATCAGCAGAGCGGATTTTTCGTCAATGCCATGCGCGGCCCCGATCAGCTTCGCCAACGCGTCGCATTTGCGCTGAGTCAGATCTTCGTCGTCAGCGGCCTCAAGACTGGAGAACCGCGCCAGATGGTTCCGTATCTGAACATGCTGGCGCAAGATGCTTTCGGCACGTATTTAAACGTGTTGCACGATGTGACGCTGAGCCCGACCATGGGCGTTTATCTGGACATGGTCAACAACGACAAAGGCGACCCGGCGTCAGGCACGGCGCCGAACGAGAATTACGCCCGCGAGTCGATGCAGTTGTTCAGCATTGGCACTGTGCTTCTGAATCCCGACGGCTCGAGACAATTGGACGGGAGCGGCAACCCGATCCCGACCTACGATCAGCCCACCATTACCAGCACGGCGCACGCGCTCACCGGCTGGACCTTTCCCGGCAAAGCCATCACACACGGCCACAACCCGGAGAACTATAACGGACCGATGGTCGCGCTGGAAGCAAATCATGACGAGACCGCCAAGACCATTGTCGGCGGCATCCTTCTGCCTGCTGGGCAAAGCGCGCAACAGGATGTGAATGCCGTCCTGCAGGCCTTGGCCACTCACCCCAATGCCGCGCCGTTTATTTCGCTGCGGCTGATTGAGCACCTGGTCACCAGCAATCCCAGCCCGGCCTACATCGGCCGCATCAGCCAGGTGTTCACCTCCACCGGAGGCGATCTCTCACAAGTGGTGCGCGCGATTCTGCTCGATCCGGAAGCCCGCCAAGGCGACGATCCAGGTAATGCGCCGATAGCAAACGGAGGCCATCTTCGAGAGCCGCTGCTGTTCGTCCTGGCCATGATGAAGAACCTGGGCGCGAGCGTAGTAAACCAGAATCCGATTGAGGCTCTGGCGGCCGGCATGGGGCAGAATTTGTTTTATCCCGGCAGTGTGTTCAATTACTACTCGCCGCTGTACCGGCTTTCGAGCGGCCTGCAGGCGCCGGAGTTCCAGCTTTTGACCTCCGCGACAGCGCTGGTGCGCGCCAATGTGGTGCAGGACCTGGTGGCCCGCAGCCTGGACGGCGATATCCATTATGATTTGACCCCGTTCACCGCGCTGGCCGGCTCACCCTCAGACCTGGTGGACGCGGTGGACAATGCGTTTCTGTATGGGCGTCTGCCGGCGTCTCTGAAGTCCGATATCGCCGCGGCCATCACGGCATCCACCAGCAGCGCAGACCGCGCACGCAATGCCATCTACCTGGTAGCGACCTCGTCGCTGTATCAGGTGGAGCACTAAGACGGAGAAGGATTCATGAAAAACCTGATTACTCGCAGAACGCTGTTGCGCCTCGGCGCCGGATCTCTCGCCATTCTGGGCGCGGGCGGACGATTGAACCGATTCGGGCGGCTCAACGCCCAGGTGGTCAATCCACCGCCCGATTACAAAGCGATGGTGTGCATCTTTTTGTTCGGCGGAGACGACGCTAATAATCTGATCGTCCCGATCCAGACCGCGTTGCAGAACTACAACGGATATTTCGCGGTGCGTGGAAGCACACTGGGGCTGCCGTCCGGCACGCTGGCGCAGATTACGGCCGCGTCCGGCGACGTGTACGGCTTGCATCCTTCGCTCTCCCCATTGCAGACGTTGTATCAACAGAAGGAGCTGGCGTTCGTGGCGAACGTCGGAACGCTGCTGAAACCCATTACCAAGCAGCAGTTCCAGCAGGGTCAGGCGCCCGTCCCGGTGAACCTGTTCTCGCACTCCGACCAACAGTCCCAGTGGCAGACCACTCCCGGCGCCACAACGGGCTGGGGCGGCCGCGCGGCCGACATCTTGCAAGCCCTGAATGGGGCATCTACGTTTCCAACGGGCGTGTCGACGGCCGGCAACAGCTTGTTCCTTACCGGCCAGCAGACCACGCCCGCCTCGGTCACCAATGGCGGTTTGGGTCTGGACGGATCGGATGGATCAGACGCTGCAAACGCACGCGACAGCGCCTTCCAGCAGATCCTGACGTTCGACTCGGGCATGTCGCTCATCCAAGCCGCCAACGGACTCACTTCCGACGGGATTCAGGCCGGCAAGGAGTTGAACGCGGCGCTGTCCGGGGGCCCGGCGCTGCAGACCGTTTTTCCCCAGAGCGGGTTAGGCGCACAACTCCAGCAGGTGGCGCAGATCATGAAAGTCCGCGCCACCTTGGGCGTCAACCGGCAGATCTTCTTCGTGTCTCAAGGCGGTTACGACACGCATACCGATCAGTTGCCTCAGCAGATCGGTCTGTTCAGCGATTTGTCGGCATCGATGGCGGCTTTCTACCAGGCCACCGTGGAACTGGGGCTGGCCGGTCAAGTGGTGACCTTCACCGAGTCCGAGTTCGGACGAACCTGCCAGCCGTCCACCGGAGCTGGGTCGGATCACGCCTGGGGCAGCCATCATATCGTGATGGGATCGGCGCTGAAAGGCTCGGACGTGTACGGCACATTTCCGCTGATCGCGCTGGATGGTCCCGACGACGTGACCGGCCGCGGCGTGTGGCTGCCGTCCACGTCGCTCGATCAATACGGCGCCACCATTGCCTCCTGGTTCGGAGTGCCGGATGGTTCGCTCGCCACCGTGTTCCCCAACCTGGCGAATTTCTCGGCTCAGAAGCTAGCGTTCCTCTAGAGCGAGGCACCGCGACACGGATGACCGGTTCGCATGCCCGATGATATACTGAAAAAGAGTTGAGTCGGGTGTAGTAAGCGGGTGTTAATACGGTGGCGCAGACCGTCTGCAGGTACGGCAGGTTCCTTCCTTTCATTCCGGTCGTTTGCGTAGTCGCAACGGCATTTCTCTGTCAAGCCGCCGATGACGAGAAAGTTTCGATTGCGCCGCGCGTCAAAGCGGCTGCTCCCGAAAAGCCAGGCCCCAATGCAGACCTGGAACGCCGCAATGCCAACATTCGCATCGACACCACGTTGGTGCAGATCAACGTTACCGTTACCGATCCACTAAATCGTTTCGTTACCGGTCTCGAAAAAGAGCATTTCAAGCTATTCGAAGACCGTGTGGAGCAGAATATTCTCCAGTTTTCGAGTGAAGACGCGCCACTATCTATCGGCCTGGTATTCGACACCAGCGGCAGCATGGGACCCAAGCTGCAGCAGTCCCGGAAGGCCGCCGCCGAGTTCTTCAAGACCGCCAATCCGGAAGATGAATTCTTCCTGGTCGAGTTCAACGATCGCCCGGAACTGGTGGTGCCGTTCACCACCGATACCGAGGAACTGCAGAATCGCTTGACTTTTACGCAGTCCAAAGGCAAGACCGCGCTGCTGGACGGCGTGTACCTGGCGATGAACCAGATGAAGAAGGCGCGCAACCCGCGCAAGGCGATTCTGATCATTTCCGACGGCGGCGACAACAACAGCCGCTACACCGAGAGCGAAGTAAAGAACGCGGTCCGGGAAGCCGACGTGCAGATCTATGGAATCGGAATTTTTGAGTCGCTCGGCAGCCGCGGGCGTACGCCGGAAGAGCTGGCCGGTCCTGGTTTGCTGAACGAAGTGGCGGAGTTGACCGGCGGGCGGAGCTACAATGTAGACAACGTCAATGAACTGCCCGACATAGCTGCTAAAATCGGTATCGAGCTTCGGAATCAGTATGTGCTTTACTACACCCCCAAGAACACCACGCGCGACGGCAAGTATCGCCACGTTCAGGTCAAGCTGGTTCAGCCCCGCGGCCTTCCGCCTCTGAAAGCCTTCTTCCGCCTTGGGTATTATGCGCCTTCTCAGTAGCTTCCTTTTAGCCGGTTCTCTCCTGTTCGCCCAACCCGCGCGCCCGCCTGCCGCGCAGCAGTCACAGGAGGACCCGACCTTTCGCGCCGACACGCGTTTGGTGATTCTGCCCATCAGCGTTTCCGACAAAAGCGGGAAGCTGATCACCGATATTCCGCAAAAGGCTTTTAAGGTTTATGAGAACGGCGCCGAGCAGCCCATCAAAATCTTCCGGCGCGAGGATGTGCCCATCTCGCTCGGCATCATCATCGATAACAGCGGCAGTATGCGCGAGAAGCGTCAGAAAGTGGAGACCGCTTCGCTCGATCTGGTGCGGGCCTCCAACCCGCAGGATGAGGTCTTCATCGTAAACTTCAATGATGACGCGTGGCTGGACGTCCCCTTCACCAGCGACATCAAGAAGATGGAGGAAGGCATCGCCAAGATCGATTCGCGCGGCGGAACAGCTATGCGCGACGCCATCAACCTTTCGATGGACTACCTCCGCAAAGAAGGCAAAAGGCAGAAGAAGGTCTTGCTGGTAATCACGGACGGCAACGATAATGCCAGTTCCATCAGCCTGGAAAAGCTGGTCAACCGCGCCCAGCAAGAAGAAGTACTGCTTTATTCCATCGGCTTGCTGAATGAGGAAGAGCGGCGCGAGGCACGCATCGCCAAGCGCGCGCTGGACGAGCTGACGCGCGAGTCGGGCGGCATGGCTTTTTACCCCAAAGCGCCGAGTGAAGTGGACCAGATCACGCTGCAAGTGGCGCGCGAGATCCGCAACCAGTACACCATCGGCTATTCGCCCACGTTGCAGGCCATGGATGGCAGCTTCCGTCAGATCCGAGTGACCGTGAGCGGCTCCGGCCATCCCATTGTCCGTACCCGCACCGGGTACTACGCGACGCCCGACACCCCCGGCAAGAAAGCCGTGAGCCAGCTGCATTGATGCGCTTTTTGTGGCGCGCTACCCGGGGCTATCGCCTGCGGCCGTGGCGGAGTCCATACCTGCGCTGGCGGATGGAAACCTATTGGGGAACACCCGCCCAGGAGATCGGCTTTTCGGATTTCTGGCGGTTTGCGTGGCAGCGCCGGCGCGATCTCCGGCGCTTCCTCAATTGGGCCGAGCGAATGGACTCGGCGAATTAGTGCGGCGGCGCCGGAAGCGGAGGATGTGAAGGCGCTGCCGGGCCGAAATAATTGTCGTCCAGCGTCACCGGCACCTGCTTTTCGATGCGGTCCATCGCCTCGCGTACCATTTGCGGCTTGATCTGTTTCTCAATCTCCGGCTTGGCTTCATCGAAGGTCTTGCTGGTTCGTTCCTCTACCTTGATGATGTGATAGCCGTATTTGGTCTTTACCGGTTCGCTAATCTTGCCGACCTGCTGGCTGAACACCGCTTGCTCGAATTCCGGAACCATCTGGCCGCGCCCGAACGGTGGCAGCGCACCGCCGTTGGTGGCGGTGCCGGTGTCATCCGAGTTGGCTTTGGCAAGCACCGCAAAATCCCCGCCGCCGGCCAGCTGCTTTTCGATGTCCTGCGCTTTTGCCAGTGCTTCTTCCTCCGTCAGGTCTTTCTCGTTCGGGCGAACCGGAACTTGTGAGCCTTTGAATCGAATCAAAATGTGGCTCGCCTTGACCTGTTCATACTGCGATTTGTGCGCATCGTAATAGGAGTGCAGTTCCGCGTCGTCGGGCTTCACTTCGTCCGCTACCTGGCGCTGCAACGCATTGGCGAGGACGGAGTCCACCTGGATGATCTCCATCTGCTTGGCTGAGGGAGTCTGATCCAGCTTTCTCTTGCGCGCTTCCTGCGCCATCGCCATCAATTGTCCGAACTGTTGCGCCACTTGCCGCTTAGCCGCCGCGTTGGGGACCGGCCGGCCATTTTCGGCCAAGGCCGCGAGCAGCTCTTCAAACTGCGCACGCGTGATTTTCTCGGTGCCGATGGTGAGAACCACCGCGTCAGGCGCTACCGGCGCGGCCGGAGCGGTGAGTAATGGCGGCGCGTCATGCAGCTGCGGCGTCGGCGCGGGGGGCTGCTGTTGCGCGAATCCAGCCACGGCCAGAATAAACGGGGGAACAAAAAATTGGGGTTTCATTGCTTCTCCAATTATTGTAGCTGGCTGATTGCGAAAATTCGCGCAGGCCCATCAAAATGGCTTGACGGATCTTCCAGATATATCGTACGATACGATCGTACGAACTAGCGCAAGCTATATCGATCAGAGGTAAATTTGGGAAAGCATTCCTGGGAGTTTCCTGGGCCAGGCGCTTGGGGAGCTTGGGGTTACGCCCCTTGGGCGCAGCGCGGCCGATTCTTCGAGGCGGGCGAGGTGCGCATCGCGATTCTGTCGCTGCTCTCGGAAGGCCCGAAACACGGCTACGAACTCATGAAGGAGCTAGAGACGCGCTCCGGTGGGTCATACAAAGTCAGTGCCGGAACCATGTATCCCTCCTTGGCGCAACTGGAAGACGAGGGGCTCATCGTATCGGAACAGAAAGACGGCCGGCGAGTTTATCAGCTCACCGATCTGGGTAGAAAAGAACTGGAAAAGGAAAAGGCGACCGCCGACCGGATCTGGCGGCGTGCCTCGCAATGGGAAGATTGGGGGCAATGGATGAGTCCGGGAGTGGCTATGATTTCAGGTTCGATTGGGGCCCTGATCAAAGCAGCGTTTCGCGTGATGAAGCACAGCGGTGACGATCCCGAGCTGCGGCGCAAGGTGGAAGAGATTCTGGATCGGGCGCGCAAGGATCTGGAGGATCTGTGACCGCGACGCCTGCTCCGGCGCTCGAAGAGTACCGGCGGTTTTACGCCGACGAGATTGCGGCGGTGGCCGGGATTCGTTCGCAGGCGCTCAGCGAGGCTTTTGCGACTGTTCCGCGCGAGGATTTTCTCGGGCCCGGGCCGTGGAAACTCTGCAGCGTGGATTTCGGCATGAGTCCCGCGCCCCGCTATGTTTCCACTCCAGACGCCGATCCGCGGCGCATCTACCACAATGTCCTGGTTTCGATCGACGAAACGCGGCATTTGAACAACGGACAACCGAGCGCCTTGGCAGCCTGGCTGGATGCGTTGGACATTCAGGAAGGCGAGCGCGTGGTGCACGTTGGTGCGGGGATTGGTTATTACACCGCGATCCTTGCGGAAGTGGCTGGGGCCGGCGGCAGCGTCGTGGCCATTGAGGTGGATGAAGCGCTGGCAGCACGGGCTCGCACCAACCTGGCCGGATGGAAAACGGTGCAAGTTGTCCCCGGCGATGGAAGCCAGCACGATCCGGGGCCGGTGGACGTAATTTTCGTGAATGCCGGTGTGACGCATCCGTGCTCTTTATGGCTCGATCGGCTGAAACCGGGTGGGCGCTTGCTCTATCCGCTGACGTTCGACGCGGGCGGGGGAGGGAAGGGCTGCATGTTACTGGTAAGGCGCGAAGCCGAATCCTACTCAGTAAAATGCGTTGGCTTCGTGATGATCTACTCCTGCACCAACCTGCGAGACGCGGATCTGAATGAGTCCGTAACGAAACAAATCAGTTCAGGAAAGATCTTCGCGGTAAAATCGCTGCGGCGCGACATGCACCAAGCCGGCGATACCTGCCTGGTGCACGCCAAAGATTCCTGCCTGTCGTCGAAGGCTATTTGACCAGAGCCGTGACATCGGCGCCGCTAATGCCTTGTTCGCCGCAGACCGAGTAGAACAACGTCACTTTTCCACCTTCTTCAAACAGCGCCGGATCGCGCAGTGCGTTCTCCGGGCCTTCGGACTCGCCAGGCTTCGAAGCGGTCACGGGGAGATTTGGGCACTCATACGGCTCGCGCGGCGCCAGCACGTCCACTGGCGATGACGCTTTCCAGGTGCTCCAATCGCCCGTGAGCGCAATGGTCGACAGCAGGATCTTCTCAGGCGCATCGCCGATGGCAGAGAAGAAGACGTATAAGGTGTTGCCGCGCAGCAGGACCGCAACGTGGCGGACGCGGCCTGCATAAGATGATCCGGCGAAGGGGTTAGGGCCGAGCTCTAACCTCGCCAGCGGATCGCTCGCTTTGGCCAGCACGCCCAGGCGCGCCATCCCGTAATAACCCCCATTCCAGCGAAAGGCACGAAGGTAGGAGCTTCTCAGGGTGATGCCCGGCCGCGGCTCAAAGTGGATGCCGTCGTCTGAGACCGTGGTCTGAGTATATTGCGCGTAGCCGTTGGCGCGCATCCATTGGAGCGCCGCCCTTGGGTCCGACGGCCAAGGTTTGAGATCGGTCCACATACCGTGAACGTACATCACCAGCCGTTTTGCGGGTTCGTCTATGAAGATTTCAGGCGAAGCGACATGCGTGTAGAGCGTGGGAGGGCTCGTGGGAGGATCGGGCTGCGGGCGGTAGAAAATGGTGTCGCGGACCTGCAGAACTCCGGGCTCGTAGATCTTCCAAGGCCCGCGGAGCGAGTCGGCGTACGCCAGCCGGATGTATGCGCCTTTGTGATGCGCGAAATACAGATAGTAGCGCCCCAGGGGATGCGCGATCCAACCTGGAACGCGAATTATGGATGGTCCGTTGACATTATCGCCCAGCGACTTTGACGTGGAAACCGAGATCAGCGGATTTTCAGAAAATCTTACGGCAGTCTGAGCGAACGCCGCGCCGGCTACAACCGTAGCCAGTAAGACTCGAGAAAACAGAGAGGTCGCCAATTCCCGAGGCCCCTACTTGGAGGGAATCGGTTCGCCTTCAGTGGGAAACTCAAACGTCTCGCCGCCCAGGTGCGCGAGCAACGTGCCCGGGCCGAAAAGCTTGCCACTGTTGGGAAAGAACACGGCGCCGTCGGTAGACTGGCCGGCCAGAAGTTTGGTGGTGACCAAAGCCAGTGCCGAGGCCGCCGCGCCTGCTTTTAGACGCGTAGATCCACCATCGGCAAGCGCGCTTTGACGCCGGGTTTCATAGCCGTTGGTGGTCTGCATGTTGATGTTGCCGTAAATACCCTGCTCATAGGTCGTTACCAGCTTGATGACATCGTGCCGGCTGGCCTTGTTGAGCAGCGACAGAACTATGGTGAGCGCGGGCAGGCCCTGCGTTACACTTCCATCCTGCTTACGGTAACTGAAGTCCTCCGGCTTCACCACCCAGGAAATGGGCGAGCCATTGGAGATGGAAACCTGGACGATTGAGTATTCTTTCAAGTGCGATGGCAGATAGGCGAACATCACCGTCATGCCGCCCTTGGTCAAAGTCTTGTAGTGCAGCCCATTGGACTCGAAATCGATGACTTGCGACAGCAGCGGCGCCGAGGCGGCCAGCCAGAGCGCGAGGGTCCTCATATTCTTATCATACGGCGGAAGATCCGGCGAGTACGTTACCGTGCGAAATTACGATTCAGCCAACGTTTTGCGGTCAGCGATAGGAACGTTAGTCCTACGATTAAGGCCCTAGGGTAAAACGCGGCGCAGATAAGCCCCTAAGGTCTCCGTCATGTGTAACTAGTACTAAGGACCAATTGTTGAGGAGCTGCTAAAGCATTAGTCTAGCGTCAGGAGTGTCTTGCATGCTGCGAAGCATTATCATCTGTCCGGACGCGGATCTCAACGAACGGCTCGAGAAACTTTTGAGTGAGATCGGCGCGCACGTGACACGAACGCTGGACCGTTATCCTGGTTCCCTGGAGCTGCTGCGAGTTGTACGGGCGCATGCTCCACAGGTAGTGTTCGTGAGCACAGAATCGATCGCGAAGGCTCTAGAGATAGCCCGGGAGTTAGAGAAGAACACGCCGGGTATTCAATTGTTCGCCCTGAGCCGCTCCCTGGATGCGCAGGTGCTGTTGGAGCTGATGCGGGCGGGAATTCGTGAGTTTGCCTCACTGCCATTTGACCGGCAAGCCCTAATCGACGCATTGATCAGGATTAGAGATACGGTGGAACAGCGGCCGCCGGCGGTGCAAGCCACCAATCAAGTATTCAGCTTTCTGCCGTCCAAGGCGGGGGTCGGCACGTCCATGATCGCCCTAAATACGGCGGTGGCTATATCGCGCCTGCCGAACTTAAGCGTTCTGTTGTCGGATTTCGACCTGAACTCGGGCATGTTGCGCTTTATGTTGAAGCTGGACAGCAACTATTGCGTAACCGATGCAGCCGAGCACGCCGTGGAAATGGACGAGAGCATGTGGCCGACCATGGTAAGCAAGGTCGACAAACTGGACGTGTTGCACGCCGGCAAGCTGAATCCCGACTTCCATATCGAACCTGCGCAGATCAGGCATTTGATGGAATTCATGCGGCGCAACTATGACGCTTTGTGCTTCGATCTTTCGGGCAACCTGGAGAAATATTCGCTCGAGATCATGCATGAATCCAAGAAAATCTTCCTGGTGGCCACCCCCGAGATCCCGGCCCTGCATCTGGCGCGGGAAAAGGTGCTGTATCTCAAGCAACTGGAGTTGTCAGACCGGATTTGTCTGCTGTTGAATCGCTGCCACAAGAGGCCGCTGATCACGACGGCGCAGATCGAGGAGCTGGTAGGCGTTCCGGTTTATATGTCGTTTCCCAATGACTACCAGGCCGTGCAACGGGCGCTCACGGTCGGCCGTTGGCTGGACGGCAGTTCGGAGCTGAGCAAAAAGTTTACTAACTTGGCTCAGACCATGTTCGAACAGAAACCCAGCGCGGTGCCGCTCGATTCCAGGAAGCGTTTTCTGGAATTCTTTTCGGTATCGCCCGCGCTCAATACCGCAGTTGTACCGGTCAAGAAATCCGCCAGCTAGACGCAGCCATCGTTCTAGAGTCAGGCGATCGAAGCGCTACTTCGCTATCCTCTCTAGTTGGAGAACACAGTCCTCCAGTGGGTGGCGACGTACGGCTACGTGGCCATTTTTTCGCTGCTGGTGATGGGCATCGTCGGGCTTCCCGTGCCGGACGAATTTCTGCTCACCGGTTGCGGGTTTCTTATCTATCAAGGCCATCTTCGGCCGGTCCCGACATTTTTCAGCGCGCTGGCCGGCAGCATGTCGGGCATCACTCTGAGCTACATCATTGGCAGGACGGTGGGCTGGAAGTTCCTCCATTCGCGCTTCGGCAGGCTGCTGCATATAACGGACCAACGCATCCGGACCATCCATGACTGGTTCGATCGCATCGGCCATTGGGCGCTGCTGATCGGATACTTTGTCGCAGGAGTCAGGCACTTCACCGCCATCGTTGCGGGAACGTCCAAGCTCGAATACCGCTCCTTCGCTTTGTTTGCCTATAGCGGCGCAATCGCGTGGGTCAGCACTTTTTTGTTCCTCGGATACCATTTTGGAAAGCGCTGGGAGGAGATCCTGGAACTGGTTGAGCACCATCTGAAGCTTTGGTCGATTATCGGCGGCCTGGTAATCGTGTTCTATGTCATTGGTCACTACCTATATCTGCGGCGAAGAAAGTCCGCGTAGTGCAGTATTCTAAGAGCAGAGGCCTTCCTAGCTGTTATGACTATGAGGGCCGCATCTCCAGGCGCGAAGGAACAACCGAAACAGGAATGAAATAAGTTGGCCACCGCAGTCGCAGACCGTTTCTATACCTCCACCGTCGGCAAGAAAGCCGTCATGGCAGTCAGCGGTTGTGTGCTATTTCTCTTCGTCCTGGGACATCTGATCGGCAATCTGCAGATCTATGAAGGACCCGAAAAGCTCAATCGCTACGCGGTGTTTCTGCGTTCGCTTCCGGCGTTGCTGTGGACGGTTCGCGTGGTGCTGCTGGTAATGGTGGTGCTGCACGTCTGGTCGTCCGTGCAACTGGCCCTGCGCAACCTGCAGGCGCGGCCGGTCGGGTACGTCAAGAAAAAGTCCACGGAGTCATCTTACGCTTCGCGCACCATGTACTGGAGCGGGCCCATCATACTGGCATTCGTGATTTACCATCTGCTGGACTTCACCTTCGGCACGGTGAACCCCGATTTCGTGGCGGGCGACGTCTACAGCAATGTCGTGGCGAGCTTCAGTGTAATTCCGGTTTCGGCATTCTACATTTTCGCCATGCTGCTGCTGGGTATGCACCTGTATCACGGATTGTGGAGCATGTTCCAATCGCTCGGCTTTTATCACCCGCGCTACACGCTGGCGCTGAAACGATTGGCCGCGGTGGTGGCGATCCTGATCGCCGCGGGCAACATCTCGATCCCGGTGGCCGTGCTGGCGGGAGTTGTGAGATAACCATGCGACTGGATTCGCGAGTACCGTCCGGGCCGATCGAAAAGCTGTGGGACCAGGCGCGCTTCGAGATGAAGCTGGTGAATCCGGCCAACAAGCGCAAGCACAGCATCATCGTGGTGGGCTCCGGCCTGGCTGGAGCTTCCGCGGCGGCGACACTGGGCGAGTTGGGTTATCGCGTGAAGTGCTTTTGCTTCCAAGATTCGCCCCGGCGCGCCCACAGCATCGCCGCTCAAGGCGGAATCAACGCCGCTAAGAATTACCATAGCGACGGCGACAGCGTCTTCCGGCTGTTTTACGACACGGTGAAGGGCGGCGACTTCCGCTCTCGCGAAGCCAACGTGTACCGGCTGGCGCAGATCAGCGTGAACATCATCGACCAATGCGTGGCCCAGGGCGTTCCGTTTGCGCGTGAATACGGCGGCACACTGGCCAACCGGTCTTTTGGCGGCGCGCAGGTTTCGCGGACCTTCTATGCGCGCGGGCAGACCGGACAGCAACTGTTGCTGGGCGCTTACCAGGCGCTCCAAGAGCAAGTGCAGGCCGGAACCGTCGCCATGTTTCCGCGCACCGAGATGCTGGACCTGGTGGTGATCGACGGGCGGGCCCGCGGCATCGTAACACGCAACCTGGTTACCGGCAGGATCGAGTCCCACGTGGCCGACGCGGTGGTTTTGGGGACGGGCGGCTATGGCAACACGTATTACCTGTCGACCAACGCCAAAGGTTCCAACTGCACGGCCATCTGGCGTGCGTACAAGCGCGGCGCGGCTTTCGCCAATCCGTGTTTCACGCAGATTCATCCCACCTGCATTCCGGTATCGGGGCACTATCAATCCAAGCTGACGCTGATGAGCGAATCGCTGCGCAACGACGGCCGCATTTGGGTTCCGCTGAAGCCCGGTGACAAGCGTCCACCGAACCAGATCCCCGAGAGCGAGCGGGACTACTATTTGGAGCGGCGCTATCCGAGCTTCGGCAATCTGGTCCCGCGCGACGTGGCTTCCCGCAATGCCAAAGCAGTGTGCGACGAAGGGCGCGGCGTGGGCGAAACCGGACACGGCGTTTACCTGGATTTTTCCGGCGCCATCCGCACCCTGGGCGCGGACGTTATTCGGGAACGATACGGCAATCTTTTTGAGATGTATCAGCGTATCACCGACGAAGATCCTTATCAGGTCCCGATGCGTATCTATCCGGCCATTCACTACACCATGGGCGGGCTGTGGGTGGATTACTACCTCATGAGCACGATTCCTGGGCTATTCGTGATCGGCGAAGCGAATTTTTCGGACCACGGCGCGAATCGGCTGGGCGCCAGCGCCTTGATGCAGGGCCTTTCAGATGGCTATTTCATTCTGCCGTCCACGGTGGGCGATTACATCGCGAGCGTGAAGCCGGAGAAGCTGGACACCGGGCATCCTGAGTTCGCCCGAGCCGAATCGGAAGTCGCAAGCCGCACCAAGCGGTTGCTTGAAATCCGGGGCCACCACACCGTAGACGACTTCCATCGGCGGCTCGGCAAGATCGTCTGGGATTATTGCGGCATGTCCCGCAACGCGCCCGGGCTGGAGCGCGCTCTGGGCGAGATTCGCGATTTGCGGGAACAGTATTGGACGGATGTGACCGTGACCGGGAGCGCGGACGATTTGAATCAATCGCTCGAGAAGGCCGGCCGCGTAGCCGATTTCTTCGAACTGGCGGAGCTGATGTGCCTGGATGCGCTCGATCGCAATGAATCTTGCGGCGCGCATTTCCGCGAGGAGTTTCAGACACCCGACGGCGAGGCGCGGCGCAATGATGCCGAGTTTTCTTACGTGTCGGCCTGGGAATTTCAGGGCGACAACCAGCCGCCTGCGCTGCACAAAGAGCCCTTGCACTTCGAATACGTCCATCCCAGCCAGCGGAGCTACAAGTGATGCGTCTGGTTCTGCATGTCTGGCGTCAGAAAAGTTCGGGTGCGCGAGGCGCCATGGTGCGATATGAGGCGAACGAAGTGAATCCGGACATGTCGATGCTGGAGTTGCTGGATGTCGTCAATGAGAACCTGATTCTCAAGGGCGAAGAGCCGATTGCTTTCGAGCATGATTGCCGGGAGGGCATCTGCGGCTCGTGCGGATTCATGATCAACGGCATCGCGCATGGTCCGCTGCCGGCCACTACGGTGTGCCAGCTCACGATGCGGCATTTTCAGGATGGCCAGGAGCTTTATCTAGAGCCCTGGCGCGCCCAGGCATTTCCGGTGATCAAGGACCTGGTTGTGGACCGCGCCGCGTTCGATCGCATTATCGCCGCCGGTGGATACATCACGATTCCTCCAGGCAGCGCGCCGGATGGCAACACCATTCTGGTTGCCAAGGAGGAGGCCGACCGCGCCATGGACGCGGCGGCCTGCATCGGCTGCGGCGCTTGCGTGGCGGCTTGTCCGAATGCTTCGGCCGCGCTGTTCACGGGCGCCAAGATCGCCCATCTGGGATTATTGCCCCAAGGCCAGCCCGAGCGGCACGAGCGGGCGCTGCGCATGGTGCGCCAGTTCAATCAGGAAAATTTCGGAAGCTGCACCAACATCGGCGAATGCGAAGCGGTGTGCCCGAAAAGCATCAAGCTGGAAGCGATCGCGCGGATGAACCGGGATTACATCGGGGCCAGTTGGGCACGGCGTTGAGCGCCGCCCTAGATCTCAATCCTCAATCTTGATCGACGGGCCTTTCTTGCCGGATTCTTCCGCCGCGCGCCGCTCCACCTCGCGGGCGATTGATACAAATGGCGCGCCGCTTTCGCCCAGCGTGACCGGGTTGCCGGAATCTCCGCCGATGCGCACCGCTGGATCGAGCGCCAGTTCGCCTAAGAACGGTACGTTCATCGCCTCCGCGGTCTTCTTGCCGCCGCCGTAGCTGAACACGTCGATGCGCTCCTGGCAATGTGGGCACACCAGATAACTCATGTTCTCCACCACGCCCAGAATCGGCACGCGCACCTGCTGGAACATATGGATGGCTTTGCGCGCGTCTTCGAGCGAGACATCGGACGGCGTGGTCACCACCACCGCTCCGGTCAGCGGCGCGGTCTGGATCAAAGTAAGCTGGACGTCGCCGGTGCCGGGAGGAAGATCGATCAGCAGGTAATCCAGCTCGCCCCAATCGACGCCGCGCAAGAATTGCTGGATCACGCTGTGCAGCATCGGCCCGCGCCACACCAGCGGCTTGTCGCCCGGATTCAGGAAGCCCATGGACATGACGCGCACGCCGTTTTTTTCGAGCGGCTGGATGCGCTCGCCGATAGCGTGCGGCGTCGCGCGCAAGCCCAGCATGAGCGGCACGTTCGGCCCGTATACGTCGGCGTCCAGCAGGCCCACTTTGTGGCCCAGGCGGGCCAGCGAGATAGCCAGATTCACCGAAACGGTGGTCTTGCCCACGCCGCCTTTGCCTGATCCGATCGCGATCAGATTCTTGACACCGGGTATCGGCAGTTTTGGTTGCTCAGCTTGCGCTGGATGAGGACCCATCAGTTCGATCTTAGAACATCGCCCGCGCCGGCCGTCGTGCGGCTCTGGTTCGCTCGCATCCTGGCACAGGTAAACTGGAACGAATGTTGGCTCTGGGCGGAATCGAAGCGGGCGGTACAAAGTTCGTATGCGCGGCGGGCCACCCGCCGGATGATCTGGAGTTGGCGGAAATCCCGACCACTACGCCGGAGCAGACCATCAGCCGAGTTTTGGAGTTTTTCAAAGCCCGGCCGGCGTTACGCGCGATTGGTATCGCCTCCTTCGGCCCGGTTGATCTCGATCCTTCGTCTTCGACCTGCGGCTTCATCACCTGGACTCCCAAGCTGGCTTGGAGAAATTTCGATTTCGCGGGATCCGTCCGGAAAGCGCTGCGTGTGCCGGTTGCCTTTGACACCGACGTGAACGCCGCGGCGCTGGCCGAAGGCCGTTGGGGCGCGGCACAAGGCTTGGATACCTTTCTGTACCTCACGGTCGGCACTGGAATCGGAGGAGGCGGAATGGCGAATGGACGCCTGCTGCACGGACGAACGCATCCGGAGATGGGCCACGTGCGAGTGCCGCATGATATGGCGCGCGACCCGTTTCCCGGCAACTGCCCATATCATGGCGATTGCCTGGAAGGGCTGGCGGCCGCTCCGGCGATCCAGACGCGCTGGGGCCAGGATCCGTCCAGCTTGCCCGACAGCCATCCTGCTTGGGATCTCGAGGCCCGCTATTTGGCGCTTGGCTTGGTGAACGCGATCTGCGTGCTGTCGCCGCAGCGAATCATCCTGGGTGGCGGCGTCATGACGAGGCAGCAGCTCTTCCCCATGATTCGCGGCAACGTGGCGGAGCTGCTGAATGGCTACGTCGACGCTCCCGATATCGTCCCGCCATCGCTCGGCTCCCGCGCCGGGGTTCTAGGCGCCATGGCTCTGGCGGACGCAATACTGGCGGATTCAGCTTCGACGGCCGGGCGCGCAGGCGTAGGATAATCTTGAGGAGATTATGATCAAGCAACTTGTTCGGTTGACTATTCTCGCGGGCGCCGGCGTCCTGGCGTATGGACAGATTTTCATCGACCGAAGCATGCTGACGAAGATTCGCGCCGAGGAAACAGCCAACTCGCAGGTTGCGCCCGTGTTCGACATGCTCACCATAAATATCGGACCGCGGCTCACAGCTTCGCCCGCCCACAAGCGCGCGGCCGAATGGGCTCGGGACCGGTTGGCATCCTATGGACTGGAGGGAGCGCGGCTGGAGCCGTGGAAATTCGGCCGCGGCTGGTCCATGGAGAAAGTCACGGTTGAGATGATCGAGCCGCGCTACCTGCCGCTAATCGGCTACGCGGACGCCTGGTCGCCGTCCACCAATGGCGAGATCGTGGCGACGCCTGTGTTCGCCGGCGGCAAGAGTCCAGAAGAAATCGACCGCACGCGCGCGCAGTACAAGGGTGCCATCGTGATGACACAGCCGATCATGACCAACTTCGTCCGCAAGGACCGGCCGCAACCAAGCGACCCCGATTATGTGTCCTTGTCGGCCGGTTATGCGACGGGCATCGGTCAGCAGCGTCCGAGTGGCCCCACCGCGGCCCAGCGCGTGGTGCAGATCCTGGGCGAGGCGGGCGCGGGTGTCCTGCTCAAGCCGAGCATTGGCGAGCACGGCACTGTCTTCGTTACCGGGCGCGACCTGGGGCCTGGCGCGGCGCCATCCATCACGCTCGCCGCCGAGCATTACAACATGATCGTGCGAATGCTCGAACACAAGGTTCCCGTCAAGCTGCGGATTAATGTTCAGACGAAATATTACGACGCCGACAACGGCAACGCCTACAATGTGCTGGCCGAACTGCCCGGCACGGACCCCGAGTTGCGCGACCAAGTGGTCATGCTGGGCGGGCACCTGGATTGCTGGCATACCGGAGTCGGCGCTACCGACAATGCCGACGGCGCCACCACGGTCATGGAAGCGATGCGGATACTCAAAGCCATCGACGCGCGGCCGCGCCGCACCATTCGCGTCGCGCTGTGGGGCGGAGAAGAGCAGGGCCTGCTCGGCTCGCGCGCTTGGGTGCAGCAGCATCTGTCGGGCGCAGCCAACGCACAGGCTCGCGACAAGTTCGATGTGTACTTTAATATCGACAACGGAACCAATGCAATCTACGGCTGGTTTCTGCAAAACAACGAAGCTGCGAAACCCATGTTCGATACCTGGCTGGAGCCGCTCAAGGAATACGGCGCGCGGCGCAATGTGATCGAACCCGTCGGCGCCACCGACCATCTGAGTTTCGTCAACGCCGGAGTGCCCGGCTTCAATCCTATACAGGATTACAAGAATTACGACATCCGTACCCACCACACCAACATGGACATGGTGGAGCGCGTCGACCTCAACGAAGTCCGACAAGCCTCCGTCGCGATGGCTTGGTTCGTCTATAACGCCGCCATGATGGAGCAGAAGGTTCCCCGGCCGGTCACAAAATAAGTTCAACTAGTAGTTGAGAGCAGTCCCATGAAGATCCTCGTTGCGTTAACCTTTTCTGCGCTACTGCTATGCGCGCAGCCCGACTTAAACTCGCTCAAGGAGCTGAAGTATCGCAACATCGGCCCATTTCGCGGCGGGCGCGCCGTCGCGGTAGCGGGCGTGACGTCACAGCCCAGCGTGTACTATTTCGGCGGCACCGGCGGCGGCGTGTGGCGAACCAACGATGGGGGCGCGAACTGGATTCCTGTTTCCGACGGCCAGTTCAAAACCGGCTCGGTGGGCGCGATCGGAGTATCGGAATCCGACCCGAACACGGTCTATGTCGGCATGGGTGAGCCCGATATCCGCGGCAATGCTTCCAACGGCGACGGCGTCTATAAGACCACGGATGCCGGCAAGACCTGGAAAAACGTGGGGCTGGAGAATACGTATCATATCGGCGCGGTGCGTGTTCACCCACGCAATCCCGACATCGTGTACGTCGCCGCGCTGGGCCACCTGTATGGACCTAATGACGATCGCGGCGTCTTCAAGACCACCGACGGCGGCAAGAACTGGAAGAAGATTTTCTTCCGTAATCGCAACACGGGCGCGGTGGATCTGATTCTCGACCCCAACCAGCCTAACGTCATCTACGCAGCGTTTTGGGACGTACACCGTTCGCCGTGGTCGCTCGAGAGCGGCGGGCCCGGCAGCGGCCTGTTCAAGTCCACCGATGGTGGCGATACCTGGAGTGATCTTAGCCGCAATCCTGGGATGCCGAAAGGCATTCTCGGCAGAATTGGCGTCACAGTCTCGCCGCAAAATTCCGATCGCGTGTGGGCCATCGTGGAGGCCGAGGATGGCGGCGTATTTCGCTCCGACAACGGCGGCCGCACCTGGACCAAAGTCAACGATGAGCGCAAGCTGCGGCAGCGCGCCTGGTATTACTCGCGTATCTTCGCCGATCCGCTGAAGGAAGACACGGTGTACGTAGTCAATACCAGCTTCTATCGATCCGACGATGGAGGCAAGACCTACGCGACCATCCACACCCTGCACGGCGACAACCACTATCTTTGGATCGCGCCGAACGATTCCAACCGCATGATCGAGTGCAACGATGGCGGCGCCAACGTTAGTACCAACGGCGGGCGCACCTGGAGTACTGAGGACAACCAGCCCACCGCGCAGTTCTATCGTGTGGCGCTCGACAAGGATTTTCCCTATCACGCCTACGGCGCGCAACAGGACAACAGCACGGTGCGAATCACCACGCGCAGCGACGAAGGCGCCATTGACGTCCGCGATTGGTACGACGTCGGCGGCGGAGAAAGCGGCTGGGTGGTGCCCGATCCCAAGGATTCACAGATCGTCTTTGCGGGCTCCTACGACGGGCTGCTCACGCGCTACGATCATCGCACCGGCCAGCTCCGCAACGTGACGGTATGGCCCGACAATCCCATGGGCGCCGGCGCCGAAGCCATGAAGTATCGCTTCCAGTGGGATTACCCGCTGCTGTTCTCGCCCAACGATCCCAGCACGTTGTACGCAGGCGGCGACCACGTCTTCAAAACTACCAACGGCGGTGCAAGCTGGGAGACGATCAGTCCGGACCTGACCCGCAACGATAAATCCAAGCAAGGACCGACTGGCGGGCCGATCACCAAGGACAACAGCAGCATCGAGTATTACGACACCATCTTTACGATCGACGAATCGCCCGTTAAGAAAGGTGTGATCTGGGTTGGCTCCGACGATGGCCTCGTGAACGTTACCCAGGACGGCGGCAAGCATTGGGACAATGTGACGCCGAAAGACCTGCCGCAGTGGATCCAAATCAATTCCATCGAGGCCTCGCCGTTCGACCCAGGCACCGCCTATTTCGCGGCCACCATGTACAAGCTGGACGATTTCCGGCCCTATCTTTACAAGACTACTGACTACGGCAAGAGCTGGACGCGGATTGATTCCGGTATTCCGCCCACCGCGTTTAGCCGGGTGATTCGCGAAGATCCAAATCACCGCGGCCTGCTGGTGGCTGGAACAGAAACGGGCATGTTCGTTTCGTTTAACGGGGGCACCTTGTGGCGATCATTCCAACTCAACTTGCCGGTGGTTCCCATCACGGACTTAGCGTTTCAAAAACGCGAGAAAGAGCTGGTTGTCGCGACGCAAGGAAGAGCCTTTTGGATATTCGATGATCTGCCAATTCTTTATCAACTTGCCGATAGTGACTTAAAACAGGACTTTAAGCTCCTGCAGCCCGCGGACACCTATCGCACCTTGCGTGGTGGCTTCCGCCTGCCACCCAACGCGCCGCAGGGCCAAAACCCAACGGCCGGGGCGGTGATCTATTATTCTTTCCGCGACAAACCGCAAGGCGAGGTCACGCTCGAGTTCCTGGACAATTCCGACAAGCTGATTCGGAAATTTTCTAGCGTCCAAGCGGCGAAACGGCCGGAACCTGCGCCAGACGATGAAGACGAGGATGAAGGGCCGCGCCGCCCGCCGGGGGCCGACCGTGTTCCGGCAGAGGCCGGCTTGAATCGTTTCGTTTGGGATCTGCGCTATCCCGATGCGACTTCGTTCCCTGGCATGATCCTGTGGGCGGGCGGCGTCCGCGGGCCGGCCGTGGTTCCCGGAACTTACAAAGTGCTGCTCACGGTGGACGGAAAATCGCAGGTGCAGACCTTCGACGTCAAGAAAGACCCGCGCCTGGCGACAACCCCGGAAGATTTCGCGCGCCAGCTCGAGGTGTCGCAGCAGATTCACGGCAAGCTGAGCCAAGCCAACGACGCCGTGGTGGAGATCCGGGATGTCCGCAAACAGCTCGACGAATATGCGGGCCGCGTGAAGGACGCGAAGATTTCGGATGCGGCCAAGGCCCTGGCCGAGAAGCTGACGGCGGTGGAGGAAGCGTTATATCAGACCAAGAATCGCGCCAGCGAGGATCCACTCAATTTCCCCATCAAGCTCAACAATAAGCTGGCAACGCTGCTGGCCGGTGTGGAGAGTTCCGACGATCCGCCCACCCTGCAGGACACCCAGGTATACGAGGACTTGGCCAGCCAGGTCAACCTCCAACTGGAGACCCTTAAGAAATTGATGAGCGCGGACTTAGCAGCCTTCAACAAGCTGGTCCACGAACAGAACGTGCCGGCCGTCAGCGTGCCCGAACCCAAGCCGGCCGCTGGGTCTGCACACTAAGAGCCGGTTTCGCGTCATAATTAGTGTCATGGAAAGGTCCTATTTGAAGCGCCGTCGGCGCGCGCGCGGGTTTTCGTTAATCGAGCTGCTGATCGTGATCTCGATCATCCTGGTGATCCTGGCGGTCGCGGTTCCCAAGCTTAATACAGCCAAAGAGAACGCCAACGAGATGGTGGTTATCCGGGAAATTCAGACCATCCATCAGGCCGAGACGCAGTACCAGTCGCAATTTGGCAAGTACGCGCTTACCTTGGCTCAGCTTGGACCGCCCACCAGCGGTGGCCCGGGACCCGAAGCGGCGGACCTGATTCCTTCCAGTCTGGCCTCCGGCGAAAAAGACGGGTATACGTTCGTCCTCACCGCGACACCGCAAGGCTACACGGTAAATGCCAACCCCAAGGTGTACAACAGCACCGGCCGGCGGACCTTCTTCTCCGACCAAACCATGACGATTCATCAGAACTGGACCGCCGAAGCCGCCAACGCGAGCAGTCCAGAACTGAAGTAGCTGCCTTCAGCACTGCGGCTCGCTGGAGGGCCGCAAAGCATTGCGTACCTCGATTCCCATCGCGCGCACTTCGGCTTTTTCGGCGCTTGCGTAGTCCTGAGTTTTTCGCGACAGGCTTGCGTAGGCCCGCAGCAGCGGAATCAGCGCCGGGCTGTTCTCGCCGAGCGATTCCTGCTTAACTTCGATGGCGCGCCGGCAATGCCGCAGTGCTTCTTCATCGCGTCCGGTTGCGGCATATAGGTCCGCGAGACCCTCCAGGCCCTCGGCCAAGTGTTGCGGATCGCGTACTCCGGGCCGTTCCAGGATTGCAACTGCGTGCAGGAGCAGCTCTTCAACTTGCGCGTAATGGTGGAGCTTCATCCGGGCGGCACCCAGATTTGTCAAATGGACTGCGACCAGCGGATTGTCGGTTCCCAGGCTCGCTTCTGCCATGGCGAGCGCACGCTCATTCAGTTTGACGGCGTCTTTGTAGCGGTGTTGGTAGAAAGCGACGGTAGCAAGGTTGGAAAACTCCGCTGCCAGATCGAGCTGCGCGTGTCCTGGCGAGCCCTCCAGTATCGCTACGGCATGTTCCAGGAATTTTCTGGCTTCGTTGTATTTGTGTTCCGCGATATCCACGGTGGCCAGTGCGTTGAGGAACGGCGCTAGCCGGACATCTTGCGGGCCCAGCCGCTGGTTCAAGACGGCGATCGAATGCTCGAGAGTCTCGGCCGCAGCCTTATAATTTCCTTGGTGCTGGAAGATTTCCGACATTCCCTTCCACAGTGTCGTCAACTCCGGAGCATCCTGGCCGGACAACTTTTCGCGAATCGCAATGGCACGGCGGAAGAGTGGCTCGGCTTGTGCGAATTGTCCCTCCCGGTTGTAGAGCTCCCCGAGGTTGTTCAACGCAGTGGCGGTGCGCTGATCCTCGGGGCCTGCTAGCCTTTCCAGCGTTTCGAGCGATTGCCTATCGGCAATTTCCGCCTCCGCATAATTTGCTTCCGAACTAAGCACCACGCCCAGGTTACTCAATGTAATGGCGGCTTGCATCTCGCTGCCGGGCGTGTTTTCCCAAATCCGGAGGGCGCGCCGGTTCAACTGTTCGGCCTCGCGGTACTTTTCTTCAGCCGCTTCAGCCGCTGCTAGATTGCTCAGACACAGAGCAGTTTGTGAAGCGCCGTCCCGTTCGGCCATTTCCAGCGCTTGCCGGCCGGCTGTCTCGGCTTCGGCGTAGCGTCCCTGATGGAAGGCCGTCGTGGAAGTCTCCAACAGGGACTTGACTGTGTCCGCGGCGCGGAGCGGGAGAAGAATCATCACCAGCGCCCATTGCGCGCCCAGCATTTTGGTTCGCATGAACAACCCCGATTGCGAGACCAGATTAAGGCCAGACGTCGCGCGGAATCTTGCCGAACACGAGCGCAGGTTGTCGTACGTTAACGTGGCCTAAATCATTTTCAGCATTTCGTGTGCGTTTGTGGGACGAATCGTTCGCAATTGGGACGCGCTTAGCGTCACTCAGGTTGTTGCAACCCTTCCGGTCCGTTTCGAATCAGAAGATCGAACAAATGGTCGACATGTTGCGTACGAAAGTTATGCATGAACGTCCATGAAACATGCATTCACGCGATCGCGACGCTAACCGATCCGACCCTCCGGCGTCGAATAAGGAAGGCCAAGGTGGAACTGCTATGAACGCGACGGGTGCAATAGTACACAAACAATTCTTGTCTTGTCCGATTACGGACACCTCCGGTACGATTCTGCGGCGACGCGATATTACTGGTTTCTCTCTCACCGAAAATGTTTATTCCGAGGGGTTGGTATTGTCGCCGCATTGCCACTCTCACGGCTATCTCAGTTTTGTTCTGTCGGGCAACTACACGGAGAAATATGCCGAACGCACCTGCGTTTGCCCGGAAGGATCGCTGCGCTACTTGCCGCCGGGCGAGCTGCACGAGAATGAGTACGACGCAAGAGTGCGTTGTCTTTTGGTCAAGATAGATCCGCTGACCCTCACGCGGCTGGGAGATCATGCAGCCGTATTATCAAAGCCCGGTGAAGTGTTAGGTCTCGCGGCAGCGTGGCTGGCCAATCGGATGGTGCGCGAATTCCACGCCGACGACGATATCGCGCCGCTGGCGATCGAAGGCGTGCTGCTGGAGATTTTGGCGGAGAGCGCGCGTGCCATCGGCGATGGAACCGGATCGAACGCGCCGAGCTGGCTGCGCCGGGTGCGCGAGGCCCTGGAGGATTCTTATCTGCTGGCGCCGAGTTTGGCCGAGCTGGCCGGAATTGCCGGGGTCCACCCGGTACACTTGTCGAGAGAATTTCGTAGGCACTACCAGTCCACGATTGGCGAGTATATCCGCAAGCGGCGCATCGAGCACGCTTCGCATCTGCTTGCTAACACCAGCACGCCGCTGTCTGAGATCGCCCTGCTGTGCGGATTTTCCGACCAGAGCCACTTCTGTGCGATGTTCAAGAGCTACACCGGGCTGACGCCGGCGAAGTTTCGCGACCAGTCCGCGCGAACCTAGAAGTTCGAGCTTAGACCCACCACGCCGCAGCCGGTTGGTCTCGGATCACGATCCCGTTGAGAAACGCCGCGCCTTTGGTGAGGCCTTCATCGGGCGACATGAGACTGTCTTCGTGCTCGATCGAGAGCACGTAATCGTAGCCGTACATGCGCAGCGTAGAGATAAACTCCTTCCACCAGCCGGAGGCGTGCCCGTATCCGACGCTGCGGAAGATCCAGGCCCGTCCGCGCTCATCAGTGTATTTCTTGGTGTCGAGCACGCCCGTCTTGGGGAGATTGTAATCGTAAATCTGCGTATCCTTGGCGTGCACGTGGAAGATGGAATCCCCCAGTACGCGGATGGCTTTGATCGGGTCGATAGCTTGCCAGAACATGTGGCTGGGATCGTAATTGCAACCCACCGTCGCGCCGGCGATGGAGCGCAGCCGGAGCAGCGTCTCCGGGCTGTAGGCGACGAATCCGGGATGCATCTCAATGGCGATCTTCACGCCGTGGTCTTTGGCAAACTGCGCGTGCTTGATCCAATAAGGCGCTACTTTTTTCTCCCACTGCCACTCCAGCAGATCGAGGTACTCGGGCGGCCAGGGACAGGTCACCCAGTTGGGATACTTTGCCTTCTCGCTGTCGCCGGGGCAGCCTGAGAAATCGATCACCACAGGCACTTCGAGTTTTTCGGCTAACAGTACTGTCTTCCGGCTGGTTTCCTGGTATGCCTTGGCTACAGCTTTATCGGGGTGCAGCGGGTTCCCGTGGGAACTGAGCGCGCTGATCGAAAAGCCCTGGTCGGCGAGCTTCTGCTTGAACTCTTTCAATGCAGAGCGATCCTTCAGCATAGATAGTTTGCAATGCGGATCGCCCGGATAATTGCCGGTGCCGAGTTCGACGGTTCGAATGTCGAGCTTCTTCAGTTTGTCGAGAACCTGATCGAGCGAAAACTGAGCGAGCAATGCGGTAAATACGCCGACTCTCATGATCTGGGATGCTCCTCGCGGAAGAATAGCACAGGAAGTGCGCTACGCTGTTCAACTGGGTGTTGCCTTGTGTTCGATTCCTAATTGTTGACACTTCTTGTACAGGTGGCTGCGCTCCAGGCCGAGCGCGCGGGCGGTGTCCGTCATCTTGAAGTTGTGTTTCTTCAGCTCGGCTAGAATTACTTCGCGTTCGTGCGTCTCCATGCGCTCGGCCAGAGTGCCGTTTCCCGCCGCATAGGCCGACACCTCGGTTGGCAGGGCCAAGCGCACGGTGGCGCGGTCAACTCGATCGTCGGCCAGCAGCAGCAGACGTTCCACCACATTTCGCAGCTCCCGCACGTTGCCCGGCCAGGAATACCGTTCCAGCTCGGCGTAAGCGTCCGACGTAATCTCGCGCGGCGGCCAATCGTTCTGGTCGGCCACGCTGCGCGCGAAAAAGTCCACCAGCAGGTGAATATCTTCTTTGCGGTCGCGCAGAGGTGGCAGCGAGATGGGGAATACGAAGATGCGATGATACAGATCCTGTCGAAACTCACCGCGCCGGACGAGCTCTTCGAGATTGCGGTGCGTGGCGACAATGACTCGCACGTCCACTTGGATGGAACGGTCGCCGCCAATCCGCTCGATTTCGTTTTGCTCGAGCACCCGCAGCAGTTTGGCCTGCATCATCGCTGGCATGTCGCCAATCTCGTCCAAGAACAGCGATCCACCGCTCGCTTGTTCAAACTTGCCCAAATGGCGGGTAGTGGCGCCGGTAAACGCTCCTTTTTCGTGACCGAACAGTTCGGATTCGATCAACTCGGCGGGCACCGCGGCGCAGTTCAAGGTGACAAAGGGCCCATTGCGGCGCGCGCTTTTGCTATGCAAAGTGTGAGCCACCAGCTCTTTGCCGGTGCCGGTTTCTCCCAAGATGCACACTCGCGTCTCGCTGGCGGCGACGCGGTCCACCTTTGCCATCACGGCCTGCATGACGGCGGATTTCCAGACCAGCTCCTGCCGGCCGGCACGCTGCTTCAAGCGCCGGTTCTCTTCTTCCAGGCGCGCCAGCTTGACCGTATTGTCGACTGTCACTAGCAGCTTCTCAGTGGACAGCGGCTTCTCGAGAAAATCCACCGCGCCCAGCCGCGTCGCGCGCACGGCCATTTCTATGTTGGCTTGGCCGGACACCATTACCACCGGCGTCGAAATGCCCGCGGCCTTCAATTCCGCGAGCAGTGTCAGTCCATCCTTGCCGGGCATGACGACGTCGGAAAGAATCATGTCGAAACGCTGCGATTTGGCGAGTTCGAGCGCGCGGTCCGCTTGATCGCAGACGACGGCTTCGTGCCCGGCCAGGCGGAAGGCGCGCGCCAGCGACGCCAGGGTGTTGGCGTCATCATCCACTAGCAACAATTTACTCATCGGTTCAGCTCGATTCTAAACGTTGTGCCGTGGCCCGGCTGGCTGTGCACGGAGATGGTGCCATGATGGTCGCTCACTACCGATTGCACGATCGCCAGTCCCAGACCCGTGCCGTGCTGCTTGGTGGTGTAGTACGGCGTGAATAAGCGCTCGCACTCCTCGGGCGTCAAGCCTTCGCCGGTGTCCGACACCTCGATCGCCACGCGGTTTCCGCCTGCGCCGTTGACGTTGTGAGTACGAATGGTGAGCGTTCCGCCTTTGGGCATAGCGTCCAGCGCGTTCAACACCAGGTTGCGCAAAGCGCGCCGGATCTGTTCGGGGTCAGCGGCCACGCTCGCCAGGTCCTGTTCGATCTCCAGCCGCACTTCGATGGGAGGACGCTCGGGCGCGTGAATCTGTGCGTCAAAAAGCTTCACCACGTCGCGCGCGGCGTCATTCAGATTCACAGGCTCCAGATGCGGCGCCGGCATTTTCGCGAAATCGCTGAAGCGTCCGATGATGGTTTTCAGATTGTCCAGCTCGGCCAGCAGGGTGCCTGTGCTTTCGCGGAACACTTCGTCAAATTGCTCGGGGCTCACCTGGCGTGAACGCTGCAAATTTTCCACTGTGATTTGCAGCGGGAACAACGGGTTCTTCAGCTCGTGCGCCAACCTGCGCGCAAGTTCGCGCCACGCGGCCACGCGCTCGGCCTGGATCATGCGGTCGCGCTGTTCGGAGAGCTGCTCGGTCATGTGATTAAAATCGCGCGCGAGCTGGCCGATTTCGTCGCGTGACTCCACGGCCGCTCGCGTGTTCCAATCTCCGGCCGCGACCTGGCGCACGCTGCCCGCGAGCGCGCGTACAGGCCGGGTTAGCCGGCTGGCAGTCCAGAAGCTCAAAATCAAACCCAGCAGAATGCCGGCGGCGCCCACACTCCAGGCCGTGGCTTGAATCGTGCGCTTCAGGCTGGCCAACTCCGCACGCGAGCTTTCCACCAGTAAAATGGCCAGAAGTTGTTTATCTCGTCCTAGCAGCGGTATGGCCGAAATGCTCGCATCCGGACTGGTTCTCGTCAGCTGGCGTGGCTGCTGCTGGAGGTCGTGCACCAAGGCTGCTGCTAGAGCTGATGCCGGCCGTGATTCGAAATTACGGTAGAGCTGGACTCGCATTCCTTCGGCAGCCGGCAGCGAATCGAAAAATTGCTGGTCAAGTTGCGAACCGCCGGCGACGTACAGCGTTCGTTCACCTGCCTTTACACCGCGGGCCGTAACCAGGCCGAGCGCGGCGCCGTCGGCGAGTTCCTCGCGCTTCAAGAAGACGCCTTGCGCGTTCCAATCGACTGGCCCGAGCAGCCAGTGCTCCTCGTATCCGAATCGAGCAGGCCACTCAGCCGAACTGATGATGTGGCCGTCCGGCGAGACCAGTTCTAGAAAGTTGAGCGACTGCTCGCGCGCCAGGGCCGCAGCTTCGTCGACATACCGGCTGGCATCAGGTTGGGGTCCGGACAGGTTCACGGCCATTCGCTGTACGGTGTCGGAGTTCGCAATGGCGTCGATGCGGCGCGCCACATCCTGGCCGCGCCGGTCGAATTCGCGCTGGAATTCGGCGACTAGCGCGGCGGTGCGTTGAGTCTCACGCCGCTCGAAGGAGTTGGTCACCAGCGCGGACACCACGGCGGCCACCACCCACACGGCGATTATGACGGTGACGGTAATGCTGAGGAAAACCTTACTTCGAAAACTCATGGGTCGACCCACAGGTCTTCAAGATGCAGCGTCAGCGCGTTTCCGCGGGCGGGCTCTCTGAAATGGACTCGCGGCGTGAGAGCGTAGAGTTGCGGCAAGTGCGCCAGCGGGACCACTCGATTGCTGTCGAGCAAAGCTTTTTCCGCTTCGTACAGGGTTTCTGGTTTCGAGGCGTCGACCGCCTTGGCGCGCTCCGGAAGGCCCAGCGACCGGGCCAGACTGACCAAATCCGCCGCGGCGTCAGCCGATTCGAGCGGCCAGTGGACTAACCGCAGCGAGCCGCTGTTGTTCGGCGTGGGCTGAACGGTGATGCCGGCGTCGCGCGCGTTCAGGGCGATGCGCTCGGCCAGGGCCCGCGCAAATGAGTCGTTGCCGGCGTAGCCGAGCGCGACTGGGTTGAGCTTAACCTGAGAAACAAGCTGGCGCGCCCTGGCGAGATCCGGAGGAGCGCGGAACAGGAATTCGTATCCGCTCAACCACTGCGGCAGGAGGCCAAATGCCGGCTCACCTCTCCGCTGAGCGAGCACGTTGACGATAGGATCGCGATCGATGGCCAGCGCCAGAGCCTGTACAGCGAGGGGCGGAATATCCGCCGCCACCAATGCCAGCAGCTCGCCTGGAGCCGACTGCCAGATTCTGGTTGTCTCCGGGAGGATCCGCCGCAGAGACCCAAACGGGACATCGAAAACGTCGGCCGACGTGCGGGTTGACCCCAGGTTAATGACGGCCGAGTCCAGAAAAGGCCGCCCGCCCCAGTAGTCGTCGAAAGCGGCCAGAGTTAGACGCCGGCCAGGTTCCCAACCAGTAACCCGGAACGGGCCGGTTCCAATCAATGGGCTGTTCTCGCTCTTGCGAACGATGGCGGTCCGCGCGCCGGCCAGCTCAGTGAGCAGGTCTGGTAGAGGATTGTCCGATTGGATCACCAGCGTGGTTCCTCCCGGCACGATCGAAACTTCGCTGTGCTCTTTTTTCAGCGCGGCCAGCAGAACCGGGGCGACGGTGACTGCGTTGAGCGGCTCGCCATCGTGAAACGTGACGTTGCTTCGAAGCGAGATGCGCCAGCGCCGGCTCTCGGCTTCACGTTGCCAAGCGATCGCCAGGCAAGGCTCGAACTCGCCGCGCGAATTGATGCGCACCAGCGTCTCGCCGATCAGATTCGCGAGGATCGGAGGCAGTTCGGAAGGTTCCAGCGTGCTGAATGTCGCGGAGAGATCCACCGTGAGCATCCCGCCGTAATGCGGACGCGTCCCAGCAGCTAGTGTGCCGGCCGCGACGCTACTCAGGGCAAGCCAGAGCCAGGCGCGAAGCCTCATAGTTTCCAGTCTTGGAGTTTCGGACCACCAGGGTCGCTTGTCCGGGCGTCTCGGCCGGCCAAAGAGCGGTTACTTGGCCGGGGAGAACGATGGCTTCGCTCCGTGCGACCGGTTGCCCGCTCATCATTTCGAAAACCTGCACCTGGTCGCGCTCGCGGTTGTCTCCGGGCAGGGATACGATCAACACGTTTCCGGAACTACAGGGATTCGGGATGGCCGCAAGATCGCTGCCCCAGGACTCGGTTCCCGGTGCTGGAACGCCGGCGCGACCCAGGATACTGTCATTCGACGAGGCAACCAAACCTTGCGCGGCGTTATAGAACGAGCCTTTGACAGCAGCGGATTCCAGCACGTTGCTATCGCTGACCCAGCGCACGCCGGTCTCCGGATCCTGAGGATTTATCGGCCACGTCTCGTTGCCGGGTGCGCACGCGAGCTCGAGCTGCGGCTTGAGTTGACCGCTGCAAGTGGTGCCGGGCAAGTAGGCGCGGAGGGCTCCGGCGATAAACTTCAGGCGGCCGCGGGGGTCGCGCGGAGCAGGCCGGTCCAGGTTGAGAAAGGCTTGACTAGTGGCTGACCATTTTCCATTTGCCAGGCGGAAATTGGTGATTCGGGCCGGGCTCAGAATCAGCAGTTGGGAATCTAAGTCGAGAATCATCAAATCGAGAATCGGCTCAGGTTGCTCCAAAACCGGCTTTATGACGAGACGCAGAGCCGGTTTCGCGTCGCCTGGAAGCGGCCGGGGCCAGGGCAGCAGGATTACTTGCCGTGCGTCTTTGCCGAACACTTCGGCCACGAACAACAGGCCCCGAGCATTCTCAGTCACGGCAACGCGCAGACGCGATTCAGGCGGCGCCGCCGCGGTCAGGTCCAAGCCGGCCTTGCGCAGCTCCTGCTCCAGCGCGCTGCGAAAGCGGGACGATTCTGGGGCCGCGAGCGGCGTCAGCGCCTGGAACTCTAGCGAAACGGTTGTGTGCCGCGGCAGCCGGGAGGAGATACGGACCGCGAGCGGCGCTGCCGCCTCCACGATGGGTTGTGCCGCCAACCTGCCCAGCGTCGTCAACCCAAACAATAGCGCGAACCCGACGCGGGTCATCGGAAACATTATACCGTTCGCGTGTCATGAGGCCCAAGATGAGCTTCAGCAGCAGGAAGCCGAGCAGCAGAGCACATGCCATCGCGACCGCCACTGCGAGGGCCGCCTGCGGGAATCCGCCTAATAGATTGAGGCCGGTCATTGCGCACCTCCACCCCCTGAAACTAGTGCCGCCGTGGTTGCTGTCGCCGTGCTGGGCTCGGCTGCGTTTTCACCAAACGCTTGGGCCAAATCCGGGCTGACTTCCGTTACCAGCTCCACCGCATCGCCGACTTCGACGCGATTGAACAAGTCCTCCACGTCGCGATTGCGCATGCGGATGCAGCCGTGCGACGCAGCTTTTCCAATCGAGAGCGGCATGTTCGTTCCATGAATCCCGTAGCCTTTGTAGCCCAAGCCCATCCAGCGCGTGCCGAGGGGATTGGCCGGTCCAGGTCCAACCACTTTGCCGGGCTGATACCAAGTGGGATGTTGGACGCGGCTCGCGATATGAAAACTGCCGCGGGGACTCGGTGTGCCGGCTTTGCCGACGGCTGCAGGATAGACTTTGACCACGCGTCCGTCCTCGACGAGCGCGATCTTGCGGTCGGGAATGCTGATCACCAGCCGGCGCGCCGCGCCTTCCGCATAGACTTCCGCGCTTGCCGCCGCCAGGATTGCCACCAGTTTCATCGCCTGCATCGCTTTCCCCTTTCTTGCACGCCAGGGGAAAAGCACTGCTCGCGCCATCGATTAAGTCATTGATAATAGGGGAGATGCATCTCGCGCGGTTGTGTGTCGCCTGACACAACGTGTCCCGCCAGCGACGGGGACGGAGACCTAAGGTATGGCTTGAAAACCTAAACCGGCTGGGCCGACGCACAGGCCTGCGACTCGCAGCAGGGGATCGAGGCCTTGGTTGCGGACTCGAGGCGCGAGCGGATGAGTTCAGCCATGCTTACCCGCGAGCGAAAAGCTTCTTCGCGGAGCCGTTCGTGCAGCGCCTCGGGCAAGAAGGGAGTAATTCGTTTCACGCTTACTGGACATCAGATCCGCGGCGAGGGCGGGCTTCCACACAGAAGAGCTTGCCCACGGTGTCGAAGCTCACAACTTCGAAACCGGCTTGTTCGAGCAATCTGCGAACTTGAGACTCGCGGAAGAAATAGACCGGGCATCCGAGAATGTATTGCAGGCGCAGCTTGCGGACCGGCATGCGCCAGGTCCAGAAACGCGGCCAAGCCGAGAGAAACGTCCCGCTGGTGATTTTGCGGATTGCTACCAGACGCTGGTGCGGCGCGGCGATGTAGTCCCACAAACCGATGGCGATGGTGATGTCGAAAACCCGGTTCGTATTCCAATCCAGGATGTCGCTCAATACAAAATCGCACCGGCGCTCGACGCCTCCACGCTCCACCAGGCCTCGGGCTAGCTTCAGCATTTCGGGGGCGACATCGATGCCGGTAACACGGGTCGCGCCGCGTTGCGCGAATTCAGTGACGAAGCGGCCCGAGCCGCAGCCGATGTCGCAAATGGTCTGGCCGGCTACATCACCCGATTTCTGCATTACCCAGTGGAAGCGTTGATAGATGTCGTTCCGGAAAAGGCGGTCCAGAAAGCGTGCCCAGCGGCTCTTGCCCGCGCCGCTGTAAATCGCGTCGAACTCGCGGGCGGCGTCATTCCAGAACTCGATCACTTGCGGCATGGTGTCGCGCATTATCACTGGGAACCTGCCATGCGAAGCCGGGATGGCGCTGAGAAATTCGCGAGGCCGCTGCGGCGAAAACTGGTGAAGCGCCCGAGGGCCAGCAATTCCCGCAAACGGCCTTCGGTTCGGCCTAGATTGGTGTAGTGGCGAAGACGGGAGCGGATTGAGCCGTTCAAGCGAGGCTGGTCCGGATCGAACTCCCAGGGATGCACATAGCTCACGACCGTCAGTCCGTCGCGCCACGCCTGGTGAACGCCGGCCTTGGTGTACCAGCCGGGCAGCATCCTCAGATACCCGCCTCCAGCTATTGGCAGGATCACACCGCCTGGCAAGCGACATGTCGCCAGCGGAAACTCGAGCAGCTCGCCACAAGCGGTCTCCAGCCGGAACGGACAACGGGGTGCATCGCGAAAGCCGTACACATCGTGCCTGACCGGAAAAATGCTGGAGTCATAGAGGAATCCTATTTCACGCAGAATGTCCAGGGCCCAGGTAGAGCTAGGCGTAATGGAAAAGCTGGGCGCGCGATAACCATAGATTTGGACTCCCGCGGCCTGTTCGATGGCATCCTTGGCGCGCTCAGCATCCCGCCGAAATTGATCCGGCGTCAGCCGGTAAACCAGCCGATGCCAATAGGAATGGCAGGCCGGCTCGTGGCCACGCTCGACGATTTGCCGGACCAGGCGCGGGAAATGGTCGGCGGTCCAGCCGAGGACGAAGAATGTCGCTTTGACGTGCAGCTGGTCGAACAGATCCAGGAGGCGCGAGGTGTTTTGTTCTACGCGGCTGGGATATGTACCCCAGGCATCGCGGTGAATGACCCGTGCGAACGCTTCCACCTGGTAGTAATCCTCGACATCCACCGAGATGATGCTGGTGTTCACCGCAAAAACAGTGGCCCGCCCGGTGCAAAAATCTCTCGCGATGCGTTCCGGCTACTCCCACGCCATATTGCGCCGGCGGGTGAGAGCGTGATAGAAACCAAAAAACGTGGCCGCGTTGATCATCGAGAAATAGAACGGAAGCATGAGGATCTTGGGCCTGAGCCGCCACAGCGAGCCCCAACAGGCCAGCAGATAGAAGAGAGCCTGTGCACAGAGGATGGCCCGATAGAAAGGGCGGGGCAGGAGAAAGACATTTGCAGTGAGCGCCGCGAGCAGCAACAAGGGGACCAGCAGGCGGGCTAGCTTGTGCGAGACAAAGAAGAAGAGCGGCAGCGGGCGTAGCGGATGAATGAGTGGCCCGATTTCCCGGAGCTGCTGGATGTTTCCGGCTACGATGCGCACGCGCCGTTGAAACCCTGCCATCTCGCGCGCTTCTTCGTAAACGATGGCCGTCGCGTCATAGACCGCGCGATAGCCTTTGGCCAGCACCGAGACAAAGATTACGTAATCGTCGTTGATGGTAGCGGGCGCCGGATACGGATAAAGCTCGCGGCGAATCGCATACAGGTGCCCGTGCGCGCCGAGGGTCGAAGCGAGATCGGACTCCAGCTCCTTGAGCGACGTCTCATACTTCCAATACAGGTCTTCGGAGGCGCCGGTGTTCACCTCCCCGGCTTGGACCACTGTATAGCGGCCGCTTACGGCCCCTACATCGGGATCGGCAAAGCTCCGGACCAGCCGGCGCAGCGCATCGGGATAAAGCAGAGCCGACGCGTCCGAAAACACGATGATGTCTCCAGAGAGATGCGGCACGCTGGCATTCAGCGTGGCCATTTTGCCGCGATTGCACGGGTACGCCGCCACTCGGACGCGCCGCCCATCGGCAAGCCGCTTGGCAATGGCCACGGTATCATCGGTGGATCCATCGGACGCCACCACGACCTCGAGCCGTTCCGCTGGATAGTCGAGCGCGAGGGAATTCCGTATCTTTCGCTCAATGACGCGCGACTCGTTATAGGCGGGAATCAAAAAACTAACCGAGGGCAGAATCTGTGCTCGATGCACGGGCCGCCTTACGAACAACCGCAGAACCAGTAGTGCCAATGGGTAACCGGCGTAGGTGTAAAACACCGCGACCCAGGAGATCCAAAAAACAACTTGCGCGCGCATGAGTCAGGCGCTCAAGGCCACGGCCTCTGCGTTAGAAGGCCGCGCTGCACGCGACTGTGCATCGCAAAACCACAGCTCCAGCATGAGCAGGCTCCAGAGCCGATGGGAATGATCGCGCCGGCCTCGGTCGTGCTCGCCGAGCAGATGAGCCATGAAAGCTGGTGACACCATGCCGCGATTCAGGAACGACGAACCGCTCAGATGGTCCCACAGGAGGTCGCGCAGCGGCCCTCGGAACCACTTGGCGAGCGGGACTCCAAAGCCGCGCTTGGGCTGGCGCAGGATCTCAGGCGGCAGACGGTCCCCAACCGCCTGAATGAAAATATCCTTGCCGCGTCCGTTGCGGAGCTTCCAGGCGTGCGGAATGCGGGCAGCGAGTTCAGCCAGGCGGTGGTCCAGCAAGGGACAGCGCACTTCGAGCGAATTTGCCATGGACATCCGGTCTACTTTTACCAGCATGTCGCCGGTGAGCCGCGCTGTCGTTTCGAAATAAAGCGCCTGCGTGAGGACATCGGCGCCATCTCCCGGCAAGCAGTGCGCTAGTTTTCGGGCCATGAACCCCGATTCGGCCGGTGGCATCCATTCGGGAGCGAAGAGGCTTCGAAGGACAAAGTGCTGGGAAGCGTTTTCGAAATAGCGATCCAGCGGAGTCGCGCGGCTGATCATGCGCAGGTAGTTCTTTCCATAGGCTGAATAGGGCAGGGAATCAGCCACGCCGGAAATCGCCCGGCGGACGCCCAGGGGGACGTGGTCCAGTTTCCGCCAGCGCTGGATGTTGCGGAAGCTTTCGTAACCGGCGAAAAGCTCATCACCGCCATCGCCAGTAAGGACCACTTTGACGTGCCGGGCCGCGAACTGGGAAACCAAGTACGTGGGAATGGCGGAAGAATCACCGAATGGCTCGTCAAAATGCCATGCCAATTTCGGAGCCAGAGCGGCTGAATCCGGGCGTACAATCAGCTCGTGATGATCGGTCTTGCACTGTCTCGCCGTGGCCGCGGCGAGCGGGAGTTCATTGAAACCAGGTTCATTAAATCCGATGGAAAACGTTTTGACTGGCGAAGGAAGCTGCGCGGCCATGGATGCGACCACGGACCCCGAATCGATTCCGCCGCTCAGGAACGCGCCCAGAGGCACATCCGACACCAGGCGGGCCCGAACCGCGTCATCGAATGCCTCGCGCAATTGCTCGCGCACGTTGTTTTCATCCACACCGGGCTCGACTTCCTCAGTAGGGCAGGGAAGCGACCAATAGCGCCCTTGTTCCACACGCCCATTGGCGTGGTAGCGCAGCCAGCCTCCCGGCGGTAGTTTGCGAATGGCGCGGTAGGGGCTCCAGGGATCGGGGATGAAATTCAGCAAAAAGTAAAGCTGCAGCGCTTCGCGGTCCAGTTCTAGCGGAACACCGGCGCGGCTCAGGCTCTTCAGCTCGCTAGCGAAATAGAGGCCGTCGCGAAGGGCGGCATAGTAGAGCGGCTTTTTTCCGAATCGGTCTCGAACCAGGAGCATCGAACGGTTGCGCAAATCCCAGATCGCATACGCGAACATTCCGCGCAGCTTTTGAATACCACCCGTCCCATGCTGCTCGTAGAGATGAACCAGCACTTCGGTGTCGGAGCGGGTCTTGAAGCGATGGCCCAGCGCGCTAAGCTCCTGGCGCAATTCGCGGTAGTTATAGATCTCGCCGTTGAAGACCGTCCAGACCGTTCCATCTTCGTTCGAGATCGGTTGTTGGCCGCTCTCAAGATCGATGATGCTGAGGCGGCGCATACCGATACCGCAGCGGCCTTCGACGTAATATCCTTCGTGATCCGGACCTCGGTGCCGAATCTCGTCGCACATCGCGCTGATTTGCGCGAGTTCGGCGGTCTTATCGCGCAAGAACTGTCCGGCAATACCGCACATGGCCTTGCGTAAGAGTGCGCTCTGCTCGCCCAATATCTCAGTTCACTTTGTAAGCTGCTGTGGGGGTTAAAATAACTCTTGCGCACGGCCGGGGAAATCGCCTTCCGCGTCCGGCAAGAGGCTGCGAACATTCGCCTATGGGCGCGGCCGCCGGCAGCACGGTTCGAACCGGGATGGTCGCCTCGCTTTCCGGCGCCCGATGCCCGGGGGGTGTCCGCCGCGCTGCTGGATACCGATTTTGCCCGCCAGGTGATCGAGCTGGCCAGCAGCATTCGCGCGCATCGATTTTCCCTGCTCGGCCTTGAGGTCGACACGGGCCCGGAAATCCGCTGGCGGCGTGACTACCAGCGCGGCATCGAGACTGGCCTGGATTATTTCCGGTTCATTCCCTATTTAGACGGAGGGCGCGCCGGTGATCACAAGCTGATTTGGGAACTTAACCGGCATCAGCATCTGGTGATCTTGGCGCAGGCCTATCTGTTCACGGGGGACCGGTCTAACCTCATTGAGATTTGTACGCAGCTCGAGAGTTGGTTCGCCCAGAACCCGTTCTCGCGCGGAATCAACTGGGCCAGCGCGCTCGAGGTAGCATTTCGCTCGCTGTCCTGGATATGGATTTATCATTTTGTCGGGCAGCAGTTGCCGGCGGGTTTCCGAACGCGATGGCTGCGCGAACTCTACTTGCACGCGTGCTTCATAGAGAACAATCTTTCGGTGTACTTCTCTCCTTACAATCATCTGGTCGGCGAAGCACTGGCGTTGCACGCTTTGGGATTATTCTTCGGGCCGCTTCCGAAGGCGGTCCGCTGGGAAATACTCGGCGCGCGGATCATGCGGGAGCAGATGGACCGGCAAGTCCACACCGACGGAAGTAACGTCGAACAATCCACCTACTATCACGTGTACGTCCTGGACATGTTTCTGCTGCACGCGATTCTCAAGAAGCCAGATCGCGCCTATCTCGACAAGCTGGAGCGCATGGCCGGCTACCTGGACGCCGTTCTGGGGCACTCTCGGAGCTTGGCATTTATCGGCGACGACGACGGCGGCAGATTGTTTCACCCTTATGGAGCGCGCGCGCAATTCGGCCGGGCCACCGTAGCGACCGCCGCTACCTTACTTGATGGCGCAGCTTGGAGCTGGCAGGCGAGAGACTTGCATTCGCAGGCCGCTTGGTGGCTCGGGTTCGGCTCGACCCCGCAACCGACGCAGCCATCGCCAACGTCGCGTTTGTTTCCCGATGCCGGACTCGCAATTATGGTTTGCGGGCGGAATCAGATCATCGTGAATGCCGGATCATTCGGCCCTAGTGGTGGGGGCCACTCGCATGCGGGCGCACTCAGCATCGTGGCGCGCAGCGGCGACGAAGAAATTCTGATCGATCCCGGGACCTATACTTACACGGGCGAGCCGGCCTGGCGCGATTGGTTCCGGGGAACCGAAGCGCACAACACTATTCGTATCGACCAGCTTAATCAAGCCAGCCTCGCGGGACCCTTCCGCTGGACCAATCAACCCCAGGTGAACGTTCTCTCCTGGCACACGAACGCCGCGAGAGACATGCTGGAAGCTGAGTGCCGTTACCGCGGGTTCACTCACCGCCGCCGGGTTGAGTTTCAGAAGCCCGATGTTCTAATCGTCATCGACGACATCGCGGGTCCGGCCGGTGAACACGATATCGAGCAACTGTGGCATCTCGGTTCTCCGGATGCCCGGGGTCGGATGACCCTGCCTGACGATGCGGAATGCGTCGAAAGCTGGCGCTCCACGACTTTCGGCGAAAAACATTCCGCGCCGCTGGTTCGCGTGCGGCGGCGCTCAAACCTGCCGCTGCATCTGGAAACTCGAATCCAACTCAATCCGCGATGAGATGCAACACCACACTCCGCCGGTGGGGATGCGCGCGATGCTCGAACAAATATAAACCCTGCCATGTCCCCAGAGCTAAGCTACCGTTTCGAACCGGGATCGACAGTTGTGTTTGAGTCAGTGCCGCTCGAATGTGCGAGGTCATGTCGTCTGACCCCTCCGCGGTGTGCCGGTAGAGACTGATGTCTTCCGGAACCAGTCGCGTGAAAAAATCGGCCAAGTCCGCGATCACGTCGGGATCGGCATTCTCTTGAATGAGCAGCGAGGCCGAAGTGTGCTGGCAAAATACCGTCAGCAATCCGAGATGAGCCCGTTGCTCGCGCATCCAGGATTCAACCTGGCTGGTGAATTCATACAGCCCCTTCCCGTGGGTTGAAATGTAAAGCTGATGCGTCGCCTGTTTCACTCGACGGTGACGCTCTTGGCAAGATTGCGCGGTTGATCGACGTCGCAGCCCAATCGCACTGCGATGTGATAGGAAAGCAGCTGCAGCGGGACCACTTCCAGGATGGGCAGCAGGAGCTCTTCGCTGTGAGGAATCACAATCAGATGATCGGCCAGTTTGGCGACTTCTTCCTGATCGTCATCGCACACCACGGCGATGACGATTCCGCTGCGCGCTTTCACTTCTTGAATGTTGGAGAGCGTCTTTTCATATCGCAAGCGGCTCGAGTCGCTCTTGCGATCGCGCGTGCACAGCACCACCACGGGCAGATTTTCGTCGATGAGCGCATTCGGGCCGTGCTTCATCTCACCGGCCGGATAGCCTTCGGCGTGGATGTAGGAAATCTCCTTCAGCTTAAGCGCGCCTTCGAGCGCGATCGGAAAGTGGACGCCGCGTCCCAGGTAAAGAAAATCCTGGGCGCGGAATAGTTTTTTCACCAGCTCATCGTAAACCGCATCGCGCGACAGCACGGTCTCCAGCTTGCCCGGCAACCGGATCAGCTCCTGCACCAGATCGCGGGACGCTTGCGGCGTCAAAGTGTCGCGAACCTGGCCAAGATAGGCCGCCAGAATGAACAGCGCGGTAAGCTGTGAGGTAAAAGTTTTAGTGGCCGCCACGCCAATCTCGGGGCCGGCGTGCGTCATCAGCGATCCCGCAGCTTCGCGGGTAACCATGGAGCCGACCACGTTGCAGATGGCCAGCGTCTTCGAGCCTTTTTGCTTGGCCTCCCGCTGCGCCGCCAGCGTGTCCGCGGTTTCGCCCGATTGCGAGATCACAACCGTGAGCGTTTTGGCCGACACGATCGGATCGCGGTAGCGGAACTCGCTGCCGTAATCCACCTCCACCGGAATTCGCGCCAATTTTTCGATCATGAACTTCCCGGCCAGCGCCGCGTGCCAGGCCGTACCACACGCGACGATTTTGACGTTTTCGAACTCGCGAAACGCTTGCGGCGTGATATCCATTTCATCCAGAAAAATTCGCCCGGACTCCTGGCCCACGCGGCCCAGCATGGTGTCGCGCACGGCGCGCGGCTGCTCAAAGATCTCTTTGAGCATGAAATGCTTGTAGCCGCCCTTCTCGGCCATGATCGGGTCCCAGAGAATGTGTGTGACCGCCCGTTTCACCGCGCGTCCGTCGAAATCTGTCAGATGCACGCCTTCCGGCGTCAGCACCGCAATGTCGCCGTCGTTGAGGAAGAACATGTCGCGAGTGTGGCTCAAAATTGCGGGCACATCCGACGCAACAAAGTATTCGCCGTCTCCCAATCCAACAACGACTGGCGGACCCTGGCGCGCCGCGACGATTTTGTTGGGATCCGAGCTGGCGATGATGCCCAGCGCGAAAACACCGGTCAGGTCTTTGACCGCTTTGCGAACGGCCTCCTCCAAATGCCCTTCGTAGTATTTCTCAACAAGATGGGCGATCACTTCCGTGTCGGTCTCGGTCACGAACTTGTGGCCTTCGAGCTGGAGCTGTTGCTTGAGCTGCAGATAATTCTCGATGATGCCGTTGTGCACCACCACGATGTCGCCAGTGCAATCGCGGTGCGGATGTGCGTTCTCTTCCGTCGGCCGCCCATGCGTGGCCCAGCGCGTGTGGCCGATTCCATACGGGCCGTCGACCGGGTTGACGCGGATGGCTTCTTCCAGATTCCGCAGTTTTCCAGATGCCCGCCGCACCGCCAGATGATCGTTGCCGTTCAGAACAGCGATGCCGGCCGAATCGTAGCCACGATATTCCAGGCGCCGGAGTCCGTCCAAAATGATTGGAACGGCCTTCCGGTTGCCAATGTACCCAACTATCCCGCACATGATTTCAGAATACTAGGATTCCACACAACGCCGGAACTTCAACGCCTCTGAAGTACTAAAACTTTCGCGATTAACAGCGCAGCGCCCGCCAAAAAGCCGAGCAGCGCCTGGTACTCGCGATTGTGGAGATACAGCGGCCAACGGAAACGCGCTGGCGTAGGGGTTGAGGTTTTCCAGACCGGCCAAAGCGCCGGCACCCGTTGGGCGTAATCGGCAAAGTCCGGAAACAAGCTTCTCAAGTGCTGTTCCTCCAGCTCAATGGCAGGCAAGTAAATCAATCCGAACACCAGCGCAAAAAGCAGGGCCAGCAGCCAGCGCCGCGAAGCCACCACCAGTCCGGCGGCGACGAATAGCGTTCCGAGATATAGCGGATTGCGGACGTAGGCGTACGGGCCTCCTACCGCGAGGCGGATATTTTTCTCCAGATGTCCGGCGGCCCAGCCGCGCAACAGTAAGCCCAAGACTGAAAGTGGAAGCCCCCACGCAAGCGAACCCACATCCGGCTGCGACCACCAAGCGAAGGCGGCGGCCAGCAGAAAACCGGTCGTCACCCGCAGGCGCGCGACACGGTCCGCATACGGTTTCGGAAATACGCTCATCCCCGAATCATCTATGTTTTTGCGCGGCCGGGAGTTTGGCCGCCAGAGCTTGTACAACTTGCTCGGGAGAAATCGCGAGCATGCTCGGGTCCGGTTCCGCGCTTCTGCGATAGCTGGTGACGGCTGAGGCGCTTCGCAACACCGTGAAGAAATCGCCGTACGGCCCATGCCTGGCTGGATCCGTGGGGCCATAGATGGCGACGCCGGTCTTGCCCAGCGCCGCCGCCAGATGGGTGGGCCCGCTGTCGATACCCACCACGGCGGTGGCACGGCGCGTGGCGTGGATCAAGCCCGGAATTCCCGAAACGTGGCTCCATACGCCCTTCACGTCCACCGGTTGCGCGGTGTTCAAAACCAACGGAAGATCGAAATCGCGGCGCAATGCCTGAGCTAGTTCACTGTAGTACTCTAGCGGCCACTGCTTTGCGCCCCAACCTGCCAGCGGACTTGCCAGAATGAAATCCCCGGCCGGTAGATCGCCCTCCGGCGCACCGGCCGGAAGCGGAAAGGTGCGAAGAATGTTGGTTGCTCCCGCTGCCGCGGCCAGATCGAGATTTCGCTCCACGGCATGATACGAACGAATCGGAACTTTATCAGAGTAAAACCACGACGCCGGAGCCTCGCGCGCATAGTCAGCAGTGAATCCGAAAATTCGCTCCGGACGCGCCACGGTAGCCAGCAGCGCCGACTTGACCAAGCCTTGAAAATCCACGGCGATGTCGAAGCGCTCGGCGCGCAGTTCGCGCCAAGCCCTGCGCCAGTCCTGGAATGTGCGGCGTTCGAACGTGATCACCGAATCGACGTACGGATTGTCTTGAAGCAGTATGCTCCATTTTGGCTCGATCACCCAAGCCAGCCGCGAGTGCGGGATGCTGTGCTTCAGGCTGGCGACGGCCGGAAGCGCCGCCACAACGTCGCCCATGGAGCCTAATCGCACCACCAAAATGCGCGGCCCGTTCATCTTCCTTTTTCCTTACGATGGCGACTCAGTACGAGTTGAATGAAGGTTTCCTTTGTAACCGCGTCTGGACCGGATTCCTCCGATGGGAGCTGGTCCGACAACACGACATAGTCGACCATCGATAATGCGGCCACCAGCTCGGCGCGAGCCCGCTGCGACAATATCGGTCGGCGCGGTTCCGTCACTTCTACCGCCAAGAGTTTTCCCGGGCTCGCGCATTCGCGCAACCGGCGTACGTGCTCGGCCAACAAAGGGTCGAAATGACCCGAGACCCAGCAGACCGGTTTGTCTTTGAGCCCCCGCCGAGCCTCCTCGGCGTCTAAAATTTTCGATCGTGTGTCCAAATCGAAGAACTAGTCTAGCAACTCGACCAGCGCGTCTCCCGACCTTAGTGCTTCACCCGAACCATGCACCGCGCTTGCGCCTTCCAGCAATCCCCCCAAAAGAGTCTAGCGAATCCCCCATCCGTACTATAGGAAAAAATCTCCTAAGCCTCAATAATTGCATTTACCTAGTACGACCGGTAGGGAGATTCAATGGATCTGTTAGCCGAAAACAGCCCGGAGAGTTGTTCCAACATTGGCCTGGACTGCGGAACCTGCATTCATCGCAGTGCCGCCAGCGTGGCCAGCATCTGCCGCGGCCTCGAGTCCGCCGGTCTGCAGCAGATCTTCTTCCAGCTTTATCCCGCGCCCGGCTGCCATGCCATGGCGCAAGCATTCGCGCTGGCTTATCACGAATCGTCCGCTGCGCAAAGGCCCGCTCTGGCCTTCGCCTCTGCCGCTGCGTAATGCGTGCGGCATTGCGTGTTGCGTGCGCACGCTAGAATAACAGCATATGACGGTCGAGATCGAAGGGGTCACCCTTCATCTGGCACACCCCGACGAACTGACAGTCGCTTGGGTGGGACAGGATGAGGTGATGCGCCAGTTGCTTGCTTCCTGGCTGGTAGTGGATCCACAGGATGTTCCAATGAACCCGCGCTTGCTGGGAAAACCGGGCGTGGGCAAGACCACGCTGGCTTACGCCGCCGCCAAACGTCTGCAGCGCGAAGTCTACATCATGCAAGCCACGGTGGATACGCGTCCGGAAGATCTGCTGGTTACTCCGGTGATCGAGGGCGCGGCCAGGCTGCGCTACGTTGCATCCCCTTTACTAACTGCGATGCTCCGCGGCGGAGTGGCGATCCTGGACGAAGGCAATCGCATGAGCGAGAAAAGCTGGGCCAGCCTCGCTCCCCTGCTCGACAATCGGCGTTATGTTGAATCCATCGTGGCCGGCATTAAGATCAAGGCGCATCCGCTGTTCCGTCTGGTTGCCACCATGAACGACGACGCCTCCACGTTCGACTTGCCAGAGTACATCCACTCCCGCCTCCAGCCGCAAATCACCATCGATTTTCCTGAGCGCCATGAAGAATACGCCATCCTCAAAGAGAACGTGCCTTTCGGCGACGAGCAAATCCTGAACTATGTGACCGATTTCCTGCAGCAGGCGCACTCGGCGGACGAACGCTACACCGTGCGCGACGGCATCAATATCGCCCGCTTTGTCATGAAGCTCAAGAGTATCGAGGACGGTTTAACGCTCTCGGTCCAAAGCGACGAACGGTTTTTGATGCGCACCGCGATTCTCGAAACGCTGGGCGACGAGGCGCTGCGGTATGTCCCACGCGCCTAAACCGTTCGAAGATCCCGGCAGCCTGCGCCGCGGGAACCTGACTTATTTTCCCGTCGTGCCCGGACGAGTCGAATTCAGCATCGCCCTGCGGCGCGCCATCCTTCGGGACCGGCCGCGGATCGTGGCCGTTGAACTGCCTGGTTCGTTTGAAGATACGTATCTACAGGCACTGGCCCGCCTGCCGGAAATGTCGGTCATCGTTTATCCGGACGCGCAGGACGAAGAGCGCGGCATCTACGTACCTATCGAGCCATCCGACCCGTTCTGCGAGGCCGTGCGCACGGGCCTGGAAGTGGATGCCGAGGTAATCTTCATCGAGCCCGACTCGGGCGACCGGCCGCATCTTCCGGACACCTATCCCGACCCTTATGCAGTCCGTTTTATCGGCGCGGAAAAGTACGTTGAAGCGTACCGCGTGCATCCCCAGGAACGAAACGAAGAGATCGCCGCGCATGCAGGCGGGATGGCATGGAAGCTGCAGGGCGCCGATCCTCTGGCACAGGTATTCGTGGTTGTGTCGCTGAATCTGCTGGACCCGTTGCTGGACGCCATGGAAGTCCCGCAGGATCCGCCCCGACACGCGCGCCCCGCCGAGATCCGTCTATTGAACCCGCATCCCGATTGCCTGGCCGAAATCACGGTCGAATATCCTTATTTGCAGGCTCGCTATGAACAATATCGCGTCGAGATGCATCCCGAGGACCTGATCGACCGCCCCAAAGTACAGTTTGACCTGCTGCGCGAGGCGGAAAAAGATTACAACAAAAATACCGGCGAAAAGATCGAATACTGGCAGCGCCGCATGTTGGCGCGCTTCACCCGGAACCTGGCGTCGATCAACGGCGACCTGATCGCGGGCGTGTTCGATCTGACCGTCGCCGCGCGCTCCGTGGTGGACGACAACTACGCCTACGAAGTCTGGCAAATGGCCAATCGTTATCCAGCACAGAAACCGGCCAGCAACCTGCTCGAGACCGTCAATCTTTCCGGCGAAGAAGTCTGGCTCAACACCAAGAAGCTGCGCCTTCGCCGCCGGCTCCCGCGTCCTAAGCAGCGCCTGGTTCCGCGCACCTTGAAGCAGCGTAAGAAAGAAAAGTTCGAAGGCGAATGGGCGCAAAAGACTGATGGAAACGCCATCTGTTCCTACCCGCCTGAGGATCTGGTAATCGAAGATTACGGACGCTTCCTGAAGCGAAAAGCCAAGAGCATGCTCTCTGAGGAGCGCTCCCGTACGGAGCCGTTCACGACATCCATTCTGGACGGCATCGACCTTCGGGAAACGATCCGCAACTGGCATCAGAACCAGATCTACGTGCGCCAGCTAGACCGAATTGCCGGGGAAGTGGGCGCCGCGGTGGTAATTTTTGACGAGGATCGCGATGAACGCTACCGTTATCTCACCACCTGGCTGGGCGAACATCAAAACGAATCGGATATGGCGTTCTATTCCACCTTTCCGTTCGAGCACCTGGTGGGACCTGGAATAGGCCGCGCCGAATACGGCGGCCTTTTGATGACGCTTCCGCCGCGCCGCATGGTGGACGTATGGTCTGATCCCGATTACGATTTCGCGCAGAACAAACCCGAGCGATTGCTGCTCGCGGCTTTGGATTATTCACAGCAACGTTATGTGGTCTACGTGGCCGCTAAGCCGCCGCGCTCCATTTTTCGCTCCATCGCCGCGCATCTGAACCGCCGCATCGTTTATATTCCCATTGGCGCGCTGAACCCTGCCAAGGTGAAGAAGATCCGCGTGGTCCACGTGCTGGATAGTTACGAACGCCGCGCCGAAGCCAAAGAATACATCTGGTAGCGTGACCTACTGCGTCGCGACGATCTTGGAATCGACCTGGAATTTCC
>DATJWJ010000056.1:0-6785 GCA_035501355.1 Bryobacteraceae bacterium
CAAAAAAAGTGCAACGCTTCCTTGTTCGCGGCAAATCTGGGGTGACGCTTGAATAAGGCGCTCTTTTCGGGCTCGTCCAGATCGGTCTCCAGCGCAGTCAGTCCGTTCTTTCGCGACGTGCCGAAGAAATCGTTCAGAAAACGCAAGGTATCCAGATATAGCGACGAAGTGTAACGGCTGCCTTTGAGCACGCCGATCAGGCTGCTGACGATGCCTTTCAATAAGTAGGGAGGATTTCCGATCAACACAGTACCGATCGCTGCACCGAGTATGATCAGCAACTCGGCAGGTTGCATTAGCACCAGAAGGTTACCCTTCTCGATCAGGTAGCCGCCGGCAATGCAGCCCAGAACCACTACGATACCGATGATCGGAAACATGCCTGACTACACGCTCCTGCTTAGAACCATATATTGAACTTTCCTATTTATCGACATCGATGTTCCTATGCTGTAGTGCCTTTGGTAGGTGCGGCCATACCCGCAAATGCGGGGGGATCGTCCGCAGCGTACCAACGTAAACAGGAGAGAACCTTCCCGCGCATGTTTTCCTCGGCATATTCCCAGCTATCTAAGACCTTCCAATGTTTATCAGCGTCCTCGAAACGGCCCAATATTTTCCGAATGTCCCCGCGCGGAGCAGCCGTGAGATAACCAAAACCGAGCGAGTGCGCCAGGCTTGTTCCAGCACGCACAGTAGCCACCAGCTGGGCGTGGTCCCCATTGGCCCGCTGGTCAAATTTGCCCACGATCGCCCGCAGCCAGGAAGGCAATTTCCACGCCCCCGCGATCCAAATGGCAGTTTCAAAATGATCCAGCCCGAATAGCAGCCGTTCGTGTTCCAATATGTCGAACGGCTCCTCGGCCGCGAACATTCTGTCGGTAAGTGTGAGCAGATTCGAGTACCGGTCCGGATAAGCGGCGATTAGCGCCATCCTGCCGATGTCATGGAATAAACCAGCCGTATAGGCTAATAGAATGTCCTCTCGTCTGGGCAGCGCCACCTGTTCGCAACACACCGCACAAGCCAGAATGTAACGCCAATATCGCTGGTCGTCGGAATTCGAGATGGTCCGGCGCAGATAGCTCCCCACCAGCACCGTCATTGAAATTTCCGCGATTTTCCGGGAGCTCATCCGTTTCAGCAAAGATTGAGCGTCCTGCGTTTCCTCCGCCGCCGGGCCAGCCGCTGGCATCGCCACGTGCAGGATTTCCGCCAGAAGATCGGGTTGCGCCTGCAAAAAGCTGAGCAGATTAGCTTCTTCAACTGTGTGAGACGCGATGCGATCGAGGAGCTCGACTGCAATCGCCGGAAGTGGCTCCAGCCGCTGGATGGAACTAGGAACAGTCATTATTGATTACCAATTCCACTAACCGCGTTTCGCGAGCACCGAGCCTGAATACCCGAAAGGCCGAAATTAGAAGAACTGTTGGATGGTCGAAAATTCGGCATCGAAGTCATTCAGAATGCTTGGCAGTTGTGCGCCAAGCCCTAAGAAGTCGGGCAGTTCCGCGCAGCTCTGCGGCCCCTGTTCGAAGGTTCGCAGGTGATTTCCGCGCTGCTGTACATAGTAGTCAGCCGCGTTTACGATCCGGCTGAGGGGAATCCGGTCACTTTCGGCCCACTTGGCGTCTTGCTCCGGCCGGGCATGATAGCGCACTGCCGTCTCAATCGGCTGTGGCAGGTTCCAAATCGCCAAAGCTTCCGCTGACAGCTCCGCGTGAGAGATCCCCAGGATCTCGCGTTCGCACTCGGGCCCGCTGGGTTCGTTTGGTAAAAATAAGCGGGCGGCGCGTTCGTACTCCTCCGGGCATCCTAAGGCCACCAGCAGCCAGCCGAGGTCATGAAATAGGCCCGCTGCAAATGCCCCTTCGCCATGCTCGACTGGAAGCCGTTGAGCCAGTAAGTCCGAAAGGATCGCCACTCCGGCGGCGTGTAGGTTGAAGCTGGTCTGAGACCACCCGGACGGCGTCTTAACGTGGTTCCACATGCGCGCCACCGACATACTCAGCGCGGCATTGCGAAGTTTGTTGACGCCCAACATAGACACTGCGTGACGGACCGAAATAATGGTTCCGCGTCGCCCGTATAACGCCGAGTTAACGAGCTTGAGCAGGTTGCCGGCGAGCACTGTATCTTTTTCGATGAGCTCAGCGATTTTGGCAAACGACACGTCCGACTGCGCCAGGTTGGCTATGAGGCGGTTGAGGATCGGGGAAAGGGGGGGCAGTTCGGCCAATGTGCGCAGGGCTCTTTCGCGAACCAGGCATGTGGCGGACTCTGGCATAGTGGCTTTATCGCCGATCCTCAGTACGTTTTTCAGTAAAAATTGCCCGCTCATCCCCGCCGGACTCGGCCAAAGCTATCCGATCGGAAGATAGTCAAATAAGGTCGAGGTCGGCCGCTTGGCCTCAGCCGCCATGGCTGCATTGAGACTGGTGGACTGTTGGGTGAGCTGCAAAGCTAGCGATGTAACGTCGGCGTCTTGCAGATTGCTTAGCTGGGTTTGGTCTTGCAGCTGAAATTTTTGGGCCAGGTCCAGCGCGGAGGTGATGCGGTTCTGCGTAGTCCCGTAAAAGGAAAGCTGCTGGTTCAAATATGCGCTGGCCGACCGAACATCGTCGATGGCCGTCGTGAGGTTGGCGCTATTGCCGCTTTGCAGCGCTAATTGCAAGTTATTCAGTGCGGCAAAAACATTCTGGGGGGTGGGGTTATTGCTCGCGTCGCGGGCATCGAAAATCTGTTGCGCGGTCAGGGAAATGGGGAATGTCAGGCCGCTTGGATCGGCGATCTGTTGCGTAGCTGGAGCCGTCACCAATTGCTGGACACCGGTGGCACTGGAAGGATCCAGCTGATAAGGCACCGATCCGCTTTGGTCTCCGCTAAAGATATAGACTCCATTCACCTGCGTCTGGCTCAGGCCCACCATCTGCGACAGAAGACTTTGCACCTGTGTCGCGAGCGAGCTTTGCGTACTCGCGCTGGCACTGCTGCTGGCACCTTGCGTTCCCAGGCTGAGCGCGTTCTGCATTAGCTGAATCGCCGACTGCACGCTGGAATCGCCGGCATTGACGAACGCTTGGGCATTGGTCAGGTTCTGGCTCACCTGGTTGAGGTTCGCCAACTCGGCCCGCGACTGGAAAATGTCGCCCAACGCCTCCGGGTCATCCGAAGCTTGATTCACGCGCAGTCCAGTTGCCAGCTGATTTTGGGTGTTGTTCAATTGCGTTTGCAAATTGTCGACGTCGGTGACGAATTGCACGTTGGCTGAACTTAAGCCGGGAATCATAGTTTGTTCCTTCCGAGCATTTACTGAACCATGTTTATCAGCGCCTGAGTGAGCTCATCCACCACCGTTACGACCTTACTGGCGGCCTGGTAGGAGCCCTGCAGCTGGACCAGCCGCACAGCTTCTTCATCGAGCGAGACGCCCGAGAACTGCTGCTGGAGGTTCTTCGCTTGCGACAGGGCTTGCGCTTGCGCGGCGGCGCTGGTGTTGGCTCTCGCCACCGCATTACCCACAGTCGACGCCAGGTTTCCGAAATATTGGCTGAAGCTCAATCCGTTGATCTGACCCGCCGGATCAGTGTCGAGCCCCGCCAACTGGAGAGCGATGCCGTTAGAAACCGTGGGCGGTCCAGGCTCGGTCGCCGCCAACTGGTTCGGTTGAAAACCGGGAGTCACTTCGAGACTGGCTGCGATCCCGGCCGAAGGTGACGCGTTGTAGCTGAACAGAGCGGTGCCGGATTGAAACGGCGGCACTGCCGTGGTGGAGCCCTGTTCCAGAAGGTTATTCACCGTGTCGGCCAAACTTTGAGCCAGCACGTTCAAGCCGCCGGTTTGCTGCCCGCCGCCGATCAACGACGGAATCAGGCTGTTCCGAACCGACAGCAGTCCCGCCAGTTGGCCCGACGTAATCTGCGCGGTGACATCGTTGCCGTTGCTATCCAGGATGGTCGCGTCGGGTGGACCGTTCACCGCATTGGCGACGTCGCTGCCTACCTGCAACGCATCTACCTGCGTTCCGATAACTAACGGAGTCTGGCCTCCCAACAGCACCGTGACTGTTCCCCCCAAGCCCGGCATGGTCTGGATGTTGGCCAGGCTAGACAGGTTTTCAAGCGTGCTCTCCATTTGAGCCGAAAGCCCGGGATTCGATTCTCCGGTGGCGACGGATGCGTTGTAGCTTTGGATTTGCGCCGCATCCTGGTTAATCTGCGCCACCGTCGACTGCAGGTCCTGAGTGCTCGAGGCCCTGGCGCTGTTCAGTTCGGACGCCACTTGCTGGAACGCCGCCCCGGTCTGCTGGGCGGCAGCGATCACTGCGTTTTGATACGTTGCATTGGACGGTTGGGTGCTCCATTGGGAGAAGCTCTGGAACAATTGGTTCAAAGACGACGGAATCGCGCTATTCGAGGAAACATCCAGGATACTCTGCAGCGGCGCCAGCGAAGTTTGAAGTTGTTGAAACTCGCCCAGGAGCGATTGTTGCTGTTGCACGGCTTGATCGGCGAAGGCGTTGCGCGTGTCCTGGGTCTGTTCGGTTACGCCTCCCACCACGCCATTGGCGGACTGAATGTCCACCGATTCCATCAGCGGAACCTGTTTGGCATAGCCTGGGCTGTTGGCGTTGGCCACGTTGTTCTGAGTAACGTCGATGGCCTGCTGGAACGCGCTGAGTGCGCCCGCCGCGGTATTCAAGGCTGAGAATAAGCTACCCAAGACCGTTCATCCTTCCAGATTCACTCGGTTCACTAGAACCAAGGGAGCCGTCTGCCCGTGGCCGTTATAGCCGGACCGTTTGCTCTGGACGGCTCCGATCCAGCCCTGGAAAAGCCGCTCAGTCCGCGCGAAGAATTCCGCCAAGAACGCGACTTCTCGTTGGATCCGTTCCAGAGCGAGGCGCAGTTCCGGATCCCGGGTGGCTCCTTGCGCCTTCCAAAGCGCCGCAATGCAGCCCAATTGAACTTCGACCTCCCGCAGGATGGCCGCCGATGCCTCCCCGGCTTCCACCGAAGGCTGCGACAGCAGTTGTTTCACGCGTTCCAGATTCCGATGGGCGGCCTCAATACACTCGCGCGCATCGCCATATTGTGCCGGGACGTCCACCGAGAGAGCCATGGCGGCGGGATTAATCGCCCACCATGTGAGCGCCGATCAGAGCGCGGCTCAAGGTGTACGGGTCGACCGAGTATTGGTTGGTGTCAACCAATTGTTTAAGCTGTTGGATACGATCTGCCCGTTCGTTGGCCCCGGCGCTCAAGGCCAACTGAGCCAAATCCCCGGCGCCGTTGAGCGCCACCGAGTCCGGACCGCCAGCCACACTTGATGATGTATTAGAATCAACAACTTCGCGGGATGTACGGGTTAGCTGCAGCTCGATTTCCGGGTTGCTTGTCAGTTCTCCGCGGTTGATTCTCATAGCTTCCTCAGTGGCGCTCTTGCCTGTATCGCAGCTTGTGGCACGATCTTTAGCCTTTTTGCACCGCTTCTATGGCGGTCATTTCGGCATTTTCATAGGGACGCATCACGATCTTTTGCGCTTTAATGAGCAGCTCCACTTCTCCTTTGGAAAGCCGCAGCTTCTGGGCGATGGCCTCGGGCGTTTGGCCCGCACGCTGTAATTTGAAGGCCATGCTACGGGCGGCGTGGCTAAGGTCTCCATCGGGTTGCAGTTCGGCGCAATTCCGGATCTCGCCTTTCTCCAATTCCACGATGCGCCGCTTCAAATCATTCATCGCATTCGTTAGTTCTGCCGCCTCGGCCTGATGTGACGCCTCGCCGCTGATGACCGCTTTGGCGAGCGCAGTCACCCGGCGCTGCATGGCCGCAAAGAGGATCATCGTGAGGGCCATGCCCGCCGCGGTGACCACCACCAGGCAAGGAACCAGTTCCAAGAACAGTTGCATTAAAAACCGCCCCGGCCGGCTGGCCATTTTTTCAGCATGTAGGCGCGCAGCCTGAGGACCGCCTGCGACTTGAGCTGGCAGACACGAGTGGTGTGCAGTCCGAGAATTTCGGCGATTTCTTGCAGGTTTTGTTGTTCCTGATAGTACAGCGACAGAATGATCTTTTCCTGCTTCGGCATCTTGCTGATTCCGTCCGCCAACAAATTCTTCAGTTCAGCTCGCTCCAAGATGCGAGAAGGCTGGCTCTCTTCGTCCTGAGCGACAAACCGTAGCAGCTTGCTTTCTGAGAAACCATCGCTCACCTCATCCAGGCTGCCCAGGCTCACGGCGCGCAGCTCCGACAATGACTCTTGGTAATCGGCCAGCGGGATTTTCAATTCCGCCGCGACTTCTTCTTCGGTCGGCGCGCGTTGCATGCGCTGCTCCACGGCCAGGATGGCCGCTTCGATTTCCTTCAGCCTTTTGCGCTTGTGCGCCGGGATTCCATCCAGGCCGCGGATGCTGTCCAGGATCGCCCCTCGGATCCGATGCTCCGCGTAGGTCTTCAACTTGACGTTGCAGCTCGGGTCGAAGGCATCAACCGCCTGGATCAGCCCGATGGTTCCGGCCGAGATCAGGTCGTCCAGGCCAACGGCGCCGCCAATTTTTTCGTGGATTCTTAGAGCCAGCCAGCGCACGCTGGGCAAGTGCTCCAGGATCAAACGCTCCCGCTCCTCAGCCGAACCCCCAATCGGGGCGGCGAACCTCTGACTGGCGAGAACATTGGTAGCCATCTATGCCGCCGAAAGAGTCGCCACTTTTTCGCGCCGGAGCAGTCGGCCCAGTAACGTGGGCCAGTTCGGCGACTGTAGGTCTTCAGGAATATTCTGACCGGCG
>DATJWJ010000057.1:0-15732 GCA_035501355.1 Bryobacteraceae bacterium
CGGCGCGCTCAACTATCTCGGCTACATGCTGGCGGATCGCGATGTCCGGCTGGAAGAGGCCCGGGACATGATCTTGAAGGCCCTGCAGATTTCACCCAACAGCCCGGCGTATCTGGACAGCCTGGGATGGGTCTACTTCCGTATGAATAAGCTGCCGGAAGCCGAAGAGAAGCTCAAGCAAGCGATCGAATACATGTCGCGCGACGCTACGGTGCACGATCACCTGGGCGAAGTTTACATGCGCGAAGGCAAGATCAAGGACGCCGTCGCGCAGTGGCAGAGCTCGGTGAAAGAATGGCAAACCAGCTCGCCCGGCGAGATGGATCGCACCGAGATGGCCAAGGTCCAAAAGAAGCTGGATGAAGCCAAGGTGCGCTTAGCCCGCGAGACAGGCGCCAAGCAGCCGTAAGCGAGTTAGTCGCGCAGCGCCAGCACCGGATCGATGCGGGCAGCCCGCAGTGCCGGCAACCAGCCGGCTACAAACGCCACCGCCGCCAGCACCAGGCTCACCGCTACGAACGTGAGCGGATCGGCCGGCGATACGTCAAATAGCAAGGTCCGCATCAGGCGGGTCAGAGCGAGCGCGGAAAAGACCCCCGCCGCAATGCCCAGCAACACCAGCTTCATCCCGTGTCCCACCACCAGACGCAACACGTCGCTAGGGCGCGCGCCCAGCGCCATGCGGATTCCGATCTCGTTGGTGCGCTGCGCCACCAGGTAGGCCATCACGCCATAGATGCCGATGGACGCCAGCAGCATTCCCAGCAAACCGAAAATGCCAAACAGGGCCGCACCCATTCGAGGCGCCCACAGTCCCTGCGCCAGGTTTTCCTGAATGGTGAGCGGATTCGCCAGCACCAGATTGTTATCGAGCGATTGCACTCGCGCCAGAACGGCCGGCAGGATGGCCGCCGGCGCTGAGGCGGTGCGGACATTGAGCGTTACGAACGGCGTGGATTGTTGTTCCAGCGGCAAATAAATCACCGGTTGCGGCTGTTCGCCAATGGCCAGTACGGCCGTATTCCGGACCACGCCCACCACCTGGCGCAAGGCGTTTTCGTTTACGAAGCGAAAGCGCTTTCCGATCGCGCTCTGGCGGGGCCAGAAGTGGCGTTGCATGGCTTCGTTGACAACGGCTACGCGCGCGGAATCGGCCCGATCAAAATCCGAAAACAAACGGCCCGTCAGAATCGGGATGCGTAGCGTGTCGAAAAATGTAGGCGACACGGAGTTGATCAGCGTGAGCGTACCGCGATTATCCGGGCTGGATTCCTGTCCTTCCGCGAACGTGGTTAGCAGCACGCCTCCGCCCAGGGGCGGATTTGAGGACAGAGCGGCGCTCTTGACACCCGGCGTCTCCTGAGCGCGATCTAATGCGGCTCGGAAGAACTGGCGCATCTGCTCCGGCGAATAGCGGCGCGATGTGACATCGAAGTCGAAGGTGAAAAGATTCTTGCTCTCGAAACCCGGATCCGTTTTCTGCACCTGCTGCATGCTGCGAATGAACAAGCCCGCGCCCACCAATGCCACCAGCGCCAAGGCAACTTCGGAGACCACCAGCGCGGAACGTAGCGGGCTTCGCGACCAGGCCTCGGTGCCGCCGCGTCCGCCGGTTTTGAGCATCGCGCTGAGATCGGGGGTGGAGGCTCGCACGGCCGGAGCGAGCCCGAATAAGACCCCAGTGAATAACGCAACGATCACCGTGAAGACGAATACGCGTGTGTCCATCCCGAGAGCCAGACTGTTCTGCTGTAGAAATGTCGGGCGAAACGACCACAGCAATTGATATCCGAGCGAACCGATCAGCAGCCCACCGATCCCTCCGGCAGCCGACAACAACAGGCTTTCGGTGAGAAGCTGGCGCACAATCCGGCCCCGTCCGGCTCCGAGAGCGGTTCGTATGCCCATCTCGCGGGCACGCTTGGACGATCGGGCCATCAGCAGGTTCGCCAGGTTAACGCAGGCGATCAGCAACACCAGGCCAACCACCGAGCTCAGCGCCACCCCTGCAATCACAAGCTGGTCGCGCGGAAGGATGCCCAGCGCCGCTTCTTGCAATGAGGAAACCTCGACGGTGCGGCCGTTGTTGTCGCGCGGGTATTGCTGTTCCAGGCGAGAAGCAATGGTCTTGAGCGAAGCCAGCGCCTGTTGCGGCTGCACACCGGGTTTAAGACGCCCGAAAACCGAGGCTATGCGAAAACGGCGGGACTGGAACAAAGTCTCAATCTGAGCCGCGAATGTTTGGGCGTGCATGCTCATCGGAATCCAGACCAAGTTTGGATTTCCCACCGTGAACGTGGCCTTGAAACCGGGAGGAGCAACGCCGATCACGGTGTAAGGCGTCAGGTTCAGCGAAATAGTCTGGCCAAGAATTCCAGGATCCGCGCCAAAGTCGCGGGTCCATAATGTATGGCTCAGCACGACCACCGGATTGCCACCCGGTTTCTTGTCCTCGCTGGGAAGGAACGTGCGGCCCAGCATGGGCTTCACGCCCAGCACGTCAAAATAATTTGCCGTCACCAGCATGGCCGGTTCCGGCTTCGGTTCACCCTTGCCCGTAAGAGTGACACCGGCCGGCACGAAAGCCGCCAAGCCGGAGAACACGTCATTTTGATCGCGAAAATCCAGATAGTTCTTGAATGACATGGCCGTTCGATTGAAGTTGGCGGCCGTGGCAATGGTGGCATGGTCCACCGTGAAGAGCTCCAGGACGCGCGAGGATTCCTCAACCGGCAGCGGGTTCAGAAAGACAGCGTCCGTGAGGGTGAAAATCGCGGTGTTGGCGCCGATGCCGAGCGCGAGTGAAAGCACCGCAACCAGAGTGAATCCGGGACTGCGAGCCAGCGTACGCACGCCGTATTTCAGGTCCTGAAACAGTTGGTCCATATTTGAACTATAGACGTACGACTGCGTGATCAGTATCGTCAATCCAGCGGCAGGCCGACGTAATTCTCCACCAGGCTGGTCATGGCCGCGCGAGAGGTGGTCAGGTAGTCCAGTTCCGCGAGTTGCCGGCGCTGATCGAATCCGGTGTCGCCGGGAAAACGATGCAGCATGGAAGTCATCCACCAGGAAAACCGCTGCACCTTCCAGACGCGGCGCAGGCAGGTCTCCGAGTAGCGGTCCAGTAGCTCACGCCGGCCATTGCGAAAAAAATCGGCCAGCGCGCGGGCCAGAATGCGAACATCCGCGACCGCCAGGTTCAGGCCTTTAGCGCCGGTGGGCGGAACGATGTGCGCGGCATCGCCCGCCAAAAAAAGCCTGCCGTGCTGCATCGGCTCCACTACGAAACCGCGCATCTCGGCGACGCCTTTCTGAATGATCGGTCCCTGTACGGGCGTCCAGCCATCACGCGTTCGAAGTCTCGTCGTGAGTTCCGCCCAGATGCGCTCGTCTGGCCAGTCTGCTAGATTTTCGTCAGGCGTGCATTGCAAATAGAGCCGGGTGACCAAAGGCGAGCGCATGCTGAACAGCGCGAACCCGCGCTCGTGATAAGTGTAGATCAGCTCTCCGCAAGCCGGCGCCGCTTCCGCTAGAATTCCCAGCCAGGCGAACGGATAGGTGCGGTCGTAGCACGTCAAGCAATCCGGCGGAATCGACGATCGCGAGATTCCATGGAACCCATCGCATCCAGCCAGGAAATCGCACTCCAACTTCTGGTCCGCGCCATCGCTGCCGCGGAAACGGATATGCGGCGAACTGGATTCAATCTCGTGCACGCTTACGTCTTCCACGTTGAAGCAGATCTGGCCGCCCGCGGCGAGGCGCGCGCGGATCAAGTCCTTTATGACCTCGTGCTGGGCGTAGACTGTGATGCATTTTCCGCCGGTGAGCCCGGCCAGATCGATGCGATGCCGGCGGCCCAGGAAACTTAGCTCGATCCCGCGATGGACCAAGCCTTCGCGCTTCAGCCGGCCGCCGACGCCCGTTTCGATCATCAAGTCGACAGTGCCCTGCTCGAGAACGCCGGCGCGCACACGCTCTTCCACATATTGGCGACTGCGAGTCTCGATGACTACCGACTCGACGCCTTCCAGATGCAGCAGATGCGAGAGCATCAGTCCAGCCGGTCCCGCGCCAATGATTCCGACCTGTGTGCGCATGCTCAGTGAACTTCTAGTAGACTACAACGTTAGTGGCCGACCAAGCTTCTCGCGCACTCGAGCGCAGCGCCGATCCCGGATATCTTTACGAGCCGTATCGCGCCACTATTCTCCGTGCCCCTCGCCAGCCCCTAATTCTTCTCCCGGAGGCGTTTAAGGTGCGCACCGGCCCGGTGTTCGGGAGCGATTCGATCACCGAATCGTGCAACGATCTCACCCGGCAGCATGCCGGCGAACCCCAGGGCGAACGCATCCTGGTGACCGGCCGCGTGTGCGATGAGGATGGGCGTCCGGTGAGTAATACGCTGGTCGAGATTTGGCAAACCAACGCGGCTGGCCGATACCTCCACAGGAAGGACCAGCATCATGCGCCGCTCGATCCGAATTTCACGGGCGCCGGCCGCACGCTGACCGATTCGAACGGCAATTATCGTTTCACCACCATCAAGCCCGGCGCCTATCCCTGGCTGAACCACGCCAATGCCTGGCGGCCGGCGCATATCCATTTCTCACTTTTTGGCGCAAGCTTCGGCGCACGATTGGTCACGCAGATGTATTTTCCCGGCGATCCGCTGCTGGCGTTCGATCCGATTTTTCATTCCGTGCGCGAAGAGGCGGCCAGACAACGCCTGATCGCTCAATTTGATTTGGGGCTCACCCAACCGGAATGGGCGCTCGGCTATCGATTCGACATCGTGCTGCGCGGCCGCGCCGCCACGCCCTTCGAGGAATGACATGCAGCCGACTCCTTCGCAGACCATCGGCCCGTTCTTCCATCTGTGCCTCGCGGCTTACGAAATCGGCGGGCATTTGGCCGGACCCGCCGTACAAGGTGAACGCCTGACACTAATCGTTCACGTCTTGGATGGAGATGGCGCGCCTGTGGACGACGCGGTGATCGAACTGTGGCAGGCGGATGCGACGTTTCGCGGCTTCGGACGCCTTGCCACCGACGAGCAAGGCGCGTGCGTGTTCGAAACCGTGAAGCCAGGCCGGGTGACCAGTTCCAGCGGCACGCCTGAAGCGCCCCACATCAACGTCTCCGTATTCGCCCGGGGCCTGCTCAAGCGCGCGGTTACCCGCATCTATTTCGCAGGAGATCCGGCCAATGAGCAAGATCCCGTTCTGGCTCTGGCGCCCGGTGAGCGCCGCAATACACTCATCGCTCGCCCGGATCCCGACCAGCCCTCAGCCTGGAAATTTGACATACATCTTTGCGGCGAACACGAAACGGTGTTCTTCGAAATCTAGATGCCGGTGCGACTGATCAACAGCCTCGCCACCACGGAAGCGCTGGCGAATGCGTTTTCCGACCAGCAGGTTTTACAGGCCATGCTGGATTTCGAAGCAGCGCTCGCGCGCGCCGAAGCGCGTCAGGGCGTGATTCCGCAAGAGGCCGCGGATGCTATCTCCAAAGCAGCCGTCGCCGAAGGTTTTGACACCGGCGTTTTGCCGCAGGAAGCTTTTCGCGCCGGCACACCGGCCATCCCAGTCGTTCAAGCTCTTACCAAAAGGGTGCGCGCCAACGATCCACAGGCGGCACGTTTCGTGCATTGGGGAGCTACAAGTCAGGATGTCACCGACACCGCTCTCGTTTTGCTTTTGCGGCGGGCGCGGGCGATTATTGCCTCCGATCATGCGCGTTTGATCGAAGCTCTGCGAAAGCTCGCGTCTCAGCACGAAAACACCGTGATGCTGGGGCGCACGCTGTTGCAACCCGCGCCTCCCATCACCTTCGGCTTGAAAGCCGCGGGCTGGCTGGCGGCGATTCGCCGTGGATGGTCTCGCATCGACACCCGCTTTGCCGAAGCGGAAGTGCTCCAGTTCGGCGGAGCGAGCGGCACACTGGCGGCTTTAAGAGACAAGGGCGACGCGGTCGGGAAGAATCTAGCCGCGGAACTCGGATTGAAATATCCGGACGCGCCCTGGCACACCCAGCGCGACTCGCTGGCGGCGTTGCTCGCGGCTTGCTCCGTCGAGTGCGGCTCGCTCGGAAAAATGGCGCGAGACGTTGCGCTTCTGATGCAGGGCGAGGTCAACGAGGCCGCCGAACCGGGCGGCGATGGACGCGGCGGCTCCTCCACCATGCCGCATAAACACAACCCCATCGCTTGCTCGTTAACACTCGCCTCCGCCCACCGCGTACCAGGCCTGCTGGCTTCGTTCCTTTCCGCGATGGTGCAAGAGCACGAGCGCGGAGCGGGCGGCTGGCAGGCCGAGTGGCCTATCGTTACGTCCATCATTCAGGCCTTGGGCGTGGCCGTCGCATCGATGGCGGAAGCCGCCGAGGGCCTCACCGTCGACGCGTCGCGCATGCGCGCCAATCTCGAAGCCACCCGCGGAAGCGTTTTCGCCGAGCGCGTGATGATGCTGTTGGGCGCCACTCTAGGCCGCGACGTGGCGCATAAGCTGCTCGAACAAGCAGCACTCAGAAGCAGCCAGCAAGACCGCAAGCTGATGGACATTCTCGCCGAGATGCCCGAGGTCACGCGCATCATCCCTCGCGGGACGCTCGAGACGCTGGACTCGCCACAGGGCTACCTCGGCCTGGCATCCGTTTTTCAAAAGCGGCTCGTCACGCCACCCGAAAAATAAAAAGGAGATCGATTTGCCTTACGCACTGGTCGACAACACGCGCCTTTTTTACCGGCTGGAGGGGCGCGACGACGCCCCCGTTCTCGTGCTCGCACATTCGCTCGGCCTCGATCACAGCCTGTGGGACCGGCAGACGCTGGACCTGGTCCCGCACTTCCGTATCTTGCGCTTCGACACGCGCGGGCACGGGGCCTCGGACGTTCCCGCAGGCGACTACACCATTGAGCGCCTGGCGCACGACGTGCTGGGGTTAGCCGACGCACTCGAGATCAAGCGCTTCGCCTATTGTGGAATCTCTCTGGGCGGCTTCGTGGGCCAATGGCTGGGCGCGAAGGCCGCGGACCGTGTATCGCACCTGGTTCTGGCCAACACCTCGCCTCATGTCGGACCACCGTCCAATTGGGACGCGCGGCGTCAGGCCGTCTTCAGCGGTGGCATGAACAAGCTGGAAGGAACCTTTCAGGAGCGGTCGTTTTCGGCCGAAACCGTAGCCCGCCGCGATCCGCGCGTGGATTCGCTGCGCCGGGTATTCCTGGGGACTGATCCTGTCGGCTACGCAGGTTGTTGCGCCGCGATTCGCGATATGAACCACACCAACCTGCTCCCGCAAATCCACATTCCAACACTGGTGATCGCAGGCTATAAAGACGTCGCCACTCCTTGGGAGGGACACGGCGAAGTGCTGGCGCGCGAGATTCCCGATACACGCACTGTGCGGCTGGCAGCCGCGCATCTTTCCAACATCGAACGTCCGCAATCCTTCACGGCGGCCTTGCTCGATTTTTTGTGGCAAGCTCCCGCCGATCCTTTGCAAGCCGGCGAGCGAGTCCGCCGCACTGTGCTGGGAAATGCTCACGTTGACGGCGCCATCGCCAAGACCACCGATTTCAACCGGGATTTTCAAACGTTGATCACGCGCTACGGTTGGGGCAGCGTGTGGACTCGCCCAGGACTCGACCTGCGCACGCGGCGTCTGCTGGCGCTGGCGATGATGGGCGCTCTAGGACGCTGGGAAGAATTCCGGATGCATGTGCGAACCGGCTTAGCTCATGAACTCGAACTTCCAGACCTCAAGGAAACGCTGCTCGAAATGGCAATCTATGCTGGAGTCCCGGCGGCGAACACCGGCTTTCAAATTGTCAAGGAAGAACAGGCCAGCCACAGGATGCCGCTCTAGCAGCGCCGCGAGCGCGCCAGCGTCCGTCGTAAAATAAGTGCGCATGGAACACTACGCTTGGGACTCTGTTCCGCTCGAGGTGATGAGCGAAATGATTTCGCGCAAGGTAATCAGCGGCGACAAGGCCATGGTGGCGCAGGTCTTCCTGAAAAGGGACGCGGTGGTGCCCGAGCATCAGCACGAAAGCGAGCAGCTCACCCTGATTCTCGACGGCGCTCTGAAGTTCCAGCTCGAGGGAAGAGAAGTGATTGTGCGCAAGGGTGAGGTGCTGAGGATTCCATCCAACGTGCCGCATCGCGCCGTGGCGCTCGAGGACACGCTGGATGTCGACATCTTCTCGCCCATCCGCACGGATTGGCTCACCAAGGACGACAGTTATTTGCGCCGCGGCGAGCGCGAAAAAACCTAGATATCGCGATCACTTCAACTCGACCTGAATCTCCATTGCCGTGCGGTCGCCCACATTTTCGGTGGCATGCTTTAAGGCGTCGCGCCAGGCGATTTCGCCGGGTCTGCGCACGTTGTCGATGTTCCGTCCGTCGGCCATCGCCATGGTGGTGTGCAACTCCGTGAGATACACAACGACATAGTGCGGGTGCTCATGCATGGGAGCTTTCAGATGTGGCTCGAGAATGGTGCGGATCGCGCGAACACGATCGTTTTCGAGCAGCACGATGTGGTGCTGCGGGTCGAGCCTGACCGGATCGAGCGAGACCGGCGCTGCTTGGGATGGCGGCTGTTTCAACTGAATGTAGATGGCTTGCAGCGGTTTGCTTGCCAGATTTCTCTGAGAGCCCGGGCTCACATAGGACACTTCGCCGGCCGCGTGGTCATCGGCATCCCTCAGATAGACCACAACAGAAGGCCCACGCGCCGCGAAAGACTCGCGGTCAAGGTTCACCCGCTCGACCCGCACCCATTGGTTATCGATCTCCACCTGCGCAGGGAGGGCGGCGGCACTTAGACCGAGCAAACAACCAACCAGTAATGCTCTGTGAAATTTCACGAGTTGCGGCGTTCTTCGCCATTATGTCACGAACATCCGCTATACTTCCGCCTGGAGCCTCATGAAACATCGATCCACCGCCGCGCTGCTGTGCGTGCTGCTTGGCACTGTCGCGCCACTCGCTCTCCCGCAAACGTTCGACTCGAAATTTTTCTCCAACCTCCGCTGGCGATCCATCGGACCATTGCGCGGCGGCCGCACTCGCGCCTCCGCCGGCGTTCCGGGTGAGCCCAACGTCTTCTACATTGGCGTGGTCAATGGCGGCGTCTGGAAGACTACCGACTTCGGCCGCACCTGGCAGCCCATCTTTGACGATCAACCCAGCGGCTCCATCGGCGCCATCGCAATTGCTCCTTCGGATCCAAACATCATCTACGTCGGCAGCGGCGAAGGCCTGCAACGCCCCGATCTTTCGGTCGGCGACGGTATCTACCGATCCACCGACGCAGGCAGGTCCTGGACACATCTCGGTCTACGCAACGGCCAACAGATCCCGCAAATCGCAGTCGACCCGCACGATCCCAACCGTCTTTTTGTCGCCGTGCTCGGCCATCCCTACGGCCCGAACCCGGAGCGCGGCATTTTCCGCTCCACAGACGGCGGCCAGACATTTGAGAAGGTGCTCTACAAGGACGAGAACACCGGCGCCAACGACGTCGAAATCGATCCCGCGCATGCCGACACCGTCTACGCGGCATTGTGGGAAGCTCGCCAAGGCCCCTGGGAAAACGGCGCCTGGAGCGGAAACGGCGGAGGTATTTTCAAATCCACGGACGGTGGCACAACTTGGCGTCAATTGACGAAAGGCCTGCCTGAAGAGGGCGTGATCCAGGCCAGCCTCGCCATCGCGCCCGGCCGGTCCAGTCGCCTTTACGCCTCGATTGCGACTTCTCGCGGCACCGGTATTTATCGCTCTGACGACTCGGGCGAGAATTGGACCCGCGCAACCGATGACGCGCGCCCCGCCCAGCGCATCGGCGGAGGCGACCTGCCGGTGCCGGCCGTCGATCCGAAAAATCCTGACGTGGTCTATAGCGCCAGCGTGGTCACTTGGAAATCCACCGACGCCGGAAAAACCTGGACGGCATTTCGCGGCGCGCCCGGCGGCGACGATTACCAGAGGATCTGGATCAATCCCACGAACCCAGGAATCCTGCTCATCACCGGCGATCAAGGCGCGATCGTGACCGTCAACGGTGGCGAAACCTGGAGTTCCTGGTACAACCAATCGACGGCGCAGATGTACCACATCGCCGCCGACAACGCGTTCCCATATCGGTTGTGCGGCGGCCAGCAAGAGAGCGGATCGGCCTGCGTGGCCAGCCGCGGCAACGACGGCGAGATCACTTTTCGTGAGTGGCATCCGGTGGGCGTCGAGGAATATGGATACGCCGCGCCGGACCCGCTCGATCCCGACGTCATCTATGGTGGCAAGCTGACGCGCTACGATCGCCGCACCGGCCAGACTAAGAACATCCTTCCCAAGCCGCTGCGACCGGCCGATTTTCGCATGCTCCGCACAGAGCCGGTGATGTTCTCTCCCATCGACAAACGCACACTGTACTTCGCCGCGAACACGTTATGGAAAACGCGCGACGGCGGCGAAACCTGGCAGCAGATCAGCCCCGACCTTTCGCGCAAGACCTGGCAGATCCCGCCCAGCGTCGGCAAATACCGCGATGCGCCCAGCGCGCAGCCATCCGAGCGCGGCGTAATCTACGCGCTCGCCCCGTCCCCGCTCGATGTCAACCGCATCTGGGCCGGTACTGACGATGGCCTGATCCACGTCACTGTCGATGGCGGCCTGCATTGGAAAGACGTGACGCCGCCGCAGCTCACGCCGTTCGCCAAAGTTTCCATTCTAGACGCGGGCCATTTTGACGCGTTCACAGCCTACGCTGCCATCAACACGCTGCGGCTGGACGACATGCGCCCGCACATCCTGCGCACTCACGACGGCGGCAAAACCTGGACCGAGATCGTGAATGGTCTTCCCGATGGTGCGCCGGTCGACGTGGTGCGCGAAGACCCGGTGCGCAAGGGCCTGCTCTTTGCTGGAACGGAGACGCAAGTTTATGTTTCGTTCGACGACGGCGATCATTGGCAGTCGCTGCGCTTGAACATGCCCGCAACATCGATTCGTGATCTCATCGTCAAAGGCGATGACCTGGCGGCAGCGACACACGGCCGCGGTTTCTGGATTTTGGACGATATCACGCCGCTGCGCCAGCTCACAAATTCCGTCACAAGCGCCGCGGCTTTCTTGTTCCGCCCGCAGATCGCGATGCGAGTCCGCTGGGACACCAACACCGACACGCCCCTGCCGCCCGACGAACCCGCGGCGCAAAATCCACCAGACGGGGCGATCCTCGATTACTACCTTGGCGCGGACGCAGCGGGCCCGGTAACGCTTGAAATCTCCGACGCCGGCGGTAAGCTGGTCCGCCGCTATTCGAGCGACGATCCCCAGCAGCTGCCCGATCCTCTGCTTCCGATTCCGCGCCATTGGTTGCGTCCCGCGCAGACGCTTGCAAATTCGTCCGGCATGCATCGCTTTCTATGGGATCTGCACTATCCACCTGTACCCGGCGCCCGGCCAACGTATCCCATCGCGGCCGTCGCTCACAATACCGCACCGGAGCCGACCTCACCCTGGGCGCTTCCGGGCGTCTACAACGTCAAACTCACCGCGGCCGGACGCAGCTACACGCAGCGCCTCACCGTCAAGCTGGACCCGCGCGTTCACACACCCATCGCCGGGCTCACTGAGCAATTCACGCTGTCGAAACAGCTCTATGACGACGAACTCGCCTGCATTTCGATTCTCGATCAGATCCGCGCGCTGCATCCCAAGCTTGGCCAAGCGAAGGATCTGGATCAAAGATTGACCGCGCTCGAAGGCGCCTCAACCGGAGGCCGCGGCGGGCGGGGCGCACCCGCTGGACCCGCCACACTGAACAGCCTCCGCGTCGCACTGAGCAACCTTCTAAACCTGTTGCAGGACGCGGACGCCGCTCCGACCACTCAAGAAATCGCCGCCGTGGCCGACCGGCACAAAGCCTTCACCGCTCTCGAACAGCGCTGGGCGGCCCTGCAAAATGAGCTAAAACAGTTGAACCTGCGCTAGCGCTTACCGCAGGGAGACGTCGCTCCCAGGGTAGATTAGAAGTGAACATGCAACCAGCCACTTCCAGCACCGCTGAGGTCCTGGCAGAAAAAATCAAATCCCGCACCGCTCGCGTCGGGATCGTCGGCCTCGGCTACGTCGGCCTGCCTCTCGCCGTGGAGTTCGCCAGAGCCGGATTCAGCGTCACCGGCATCGACATCCAGGAATCCAAAATCGCAAAACTCAAGCGCGGCGAATCCTACGTCCAGGACGTTCCCACGGAATCCCTGCGCCCGCTGGTGGAGACCGGAAAATTCTCGGCCACCACGGATTTCTCCGCCGTCGCTGATCTGGACACTATCAACATCGCGGTCCCCACGCCCTTGCGAAAAACCAAAGACCCCGACATGAGCTACATCGTGTCGGCTTGCCAGGAAATCGCTAACCATTTCGGCCCCGGCAAGCTCGTGATTCTCGAGTCCACCACCTATCCGGGAACCACCGATGAGCTGGTGCTGCCCATGCTCGAACGCCCCGGCCTCAAAGCCGGCGAGCAATTCTTCCTCTGCTTTTCGCCCGAGCGCGTCGATCCCGGCAATCCAAAATTTCAAACCGTCAATATTCCCAAAGTTGTCGGCGGCATCACGCCGGCCTGCACGCGCCTGGGCGCGCTGTTCTATTCGCAAGCGCTCGAAAAAGTAGTTCCAGTCAGCTCCACCAGCGTCGCCGAAATGGTGAAGCTGCTCGAAAATACGTTTCGCATGATCAACATCGGTTTGGTAAACGAAATGGCTCTCATGTGCGACCGCATGGGCATCAACGTCTGGGAGGTGATCGATGCCGCGGCCACCAAGCCATTCGGGTTCATGCCGTTCTATCCCGGCCCCGGCCTGGGCGGGCACTGCATCCCCATCGACCCGTTTTATCTTTCCTGGAAAACCAAGCAGGCCGGCATCGAAGCCCGCTTCATTGATTTGGCCGGCTACATCAACGGCCAGATGCCGCATTTCGTGGTCGACAAGATTCAGAACGCGCTCAACGATCATTCCAAGCCCCTCAAAGGTTCCCATGTTCACGTCCTCGGCGTCGCCTATAAGCGCAATATCGATGATGTTCGCGAGTCGCCCGCGCTGGACATCATCCTGCTGTTGGAGCGCCGCGGCGCCCGGGTCACATACAGCGATCCTTTTGTTCCAAGCGTTCGCCTCGACCACCACGAGCTAACCGCTGAAGATGCGCTGGCCATGTCGTCGGATGCCGACTGCGTTGTAGTGGTCACCGACCATAGCGATTTCGACTACGCCGCTATCGTCCAACGCGCCCCGCTCATTGTCGACACGCGCAACGCTCTCAAGCATCACTCATCGCCCAAGATAGTCCGGCTATAAATGCATCGCCGGGTCGCACGCTTCTGTGTGGCTGTTGGTAGCGGTCGGATGAGAGGTGGTTGCCATCGGATCGCGCCGCCTCCAAAAGTTCTCTCACCTCAGCGAAACGATATACTTGCGCAAAAAGGAGGGCCTCTTGATAAGAGCAGTTCTGTTTTTCGCAGCTGACAATCGCCAAGGACATCCTCACTCTGATACCTGATCCGGTAGTCACGATGCCGGGAGGAAAAGCATCCGCGGTAACGACCTACAAGAACGGCATGTGAGGGAAGGCTTGGCTGGGCCAAAACAGATCTAACGCACCACCTGGCCGCGCATAAACATTTCGGCATGGTAGCATCTGGAAAGATGAGGGTGCCGGTTTGCTCGACTTCCTGAAGCCGCCCGTCGCCGCCATCCAAGATTTCTACTCGCTAGCCGGGCTGGCGCTCCGTAACGTCTTCCGCAGTCCGCATTACTCCGACGACATCGCCCTCCAGATGGACATCATCGGTGTGGGCAGCCTGCCCATCATCATTTTGACCGGGTTCTTCAGCGGCGTCGTCATTACCATGCAAATGTCGCGCGCTTTGGCTCAATACGGCGCTACCGGCCAGGTGGGCCAGATTGTAGCCATCACGCTGGTGCGCGAGCTGGGGCCGGTCCTGACCGCACTGCTGGTGGCCGGACGCAACGCCTCCGGCATCGCCAGCGAACTGGGCTCCATGAAGGTAACCGAGCAGATCGACGCCATGCGCGCTCTGGGAACCGATCCCATCCAGAAACTGGTGACACCGCGCATGATCGCCACCTGCGTGATGCTGCCGATGCTCACCATCATTGCGGATTTCGTGGGCATCTTCGGCGGCTACGTGATCGCCTATTTCACGCTCAACCTGACCAGCTCGCAATACTGGACCAACGCCTATCAGGCTTTGGAGTACAACGATATCGTCCAGGGCCTTTTGAAACCTTTCGTCTTCGCCTTCGTCATTTCGCTGGTGGGCTGTTTTTACGGGCTTCGGACCAGCGGAGGTACGCAAGGCGTGGGCCGAGCCACAACCGAAGCCGTAGTGGTTGCGTCCGTTTGGATATTCGTTATCACGTCGCTTTTGACGCGCATCTTCGTGAATTTGAGCTAATGCACGCTCCGGATACTCAACCGCCCGACGCGAGCGTGCTGCGCCTGGAAAACATTACGGTGCGGTTCGACGACCTGGTGGCGCTCGAAAATTTGTCGTTTGACATGACCGCAGGCGACACACGCGTGGTGCTGGGAGCGGCTGGAAGCGGAAAAACCACCCTATTGAAAACCGCGCTGGGTCTCATCAAGCCCGACGCGGGCCGCGTGTTCCTGTTCGGCCGCGACGTTACCGATATGAGCGAGCGTCAAATGTTCGACATTCGCAGCCAGGTGGGCGTGCTGTTCCAGGAAGGCGGCTTGTTCGATTCCATTACGGTGGCGGAAAACGTCGCGTATCCTCTGGTGAATCGCAAGCTCCAGACCGTTTCGCCCGCCCAGGTGGATGAGCGCGTGGAGGACGCCCTGCGGTTCGTCGAGCTGGAGCAGACCTTGGATAAATACCCCAGCGAATTGTCCGGCGGCATGCGCCGGCGCGTTGGAATTGCCCGCGCCGTCGTCACCCAGCCGCCGCTGGTGCTCTACGATTCGCCCACCGCCGGCCTCGATCCCATCACCGCCAACACCATCATGGCTCTCATCGCCAAGGAACGCGATTCCCAGAACACCACCACCCTCATCGTTACGCAACGCTACCAAGACGGCCAGCTCATGGCCAATTTTCGATACAATCGCAGCAGTGGCCAACTGGAGCCGATTTCGCGCAATGGGGGTGCACGCGACCACGGCTCAAATCCCCGTCCCACTACCTTCATGGTGATGAAGGAAGGCCGCGCCGTTTTTGAAGGAACAGAGGCCGAGTTGGAGGCGTCCACCGACCGCTATATCAGCAAATTTGTGCCAAAACGCTCCTAAACTATGGCGATCCAGACCAAGGCACGTTGGGCGCGTCTGAAGGCCGGGATTCTCGCCTTAGCGGCGATGGCAATTCTTGCGATCTTGATCTTCCTGATCACCGGCCACACCAATCTCTTCGAATCCCAAGCCGTCATCTATACCTACATGGCGGACGCCGCCGCCTTGGCCACGGGTGCGCCAGTCAACCTGAATGGCATTCCTGTGGGTAAGGTCAAGCGAATTACGCTCTCCGGTTCGAAAGATCCCCAGCGGCTGGTTCGCATTGAAATGGAGATCCCCGAAAATCAACTGAAGGACATCCCGGTGGATTCGGTTTCGCAAATCAGCGCCGCCAACGTGCTAGGCACCAAGTACATCAACATCAAGTCCGGCATGAGCG